>JANMHV010000363.1:0-10590 GCA_031375445.1 Burkholderiales bacterium
TGGTTCATCCTTGGCCTGGCGTTGTTCCTTGGTGTTCATTCCACGCGCGTTTTCGCCGACCGCTGGCGCCTCGCGACGATCGCGCGTATCGGCGAAGGGCCGTGGAAGGCGATCTACTCGGCGCTTTCGATCGCGGGATTCATCCTGCTGGTCTGGGGCTACGGCCAGGCGCGGCAGCAGGCGCCGCTCTGGGATCCGCCGACTTTCTTCCGCCATGTGACGGCGCTGCTGATGCTTCCGGTGTTCGTCCTGTTCGTAGCGGCGTACGTGCCGCGCAACGGGATCAAGGCAAAGTTGCACCACCCGCAGGTGCTGAGTGTGAAGTTGTGGGCCTTCGCGCACCTGTTGTCCAACGGCAACCTCGCCGACGTGTTGCTCTTCGGCGGTTTCCTTGCGTGGGCAATCCTGAGCTTCGCTGCGGCGCGCAAGCGAGACCGGGCGATCGGGAAGGTGTATCCCGCCGGCACGCTGCAGGCGACCATTGCGTGTGTGATCACGGGCCTCGCCATCTACGCGGCCTTTGTGGGCGGGCTGCACAGGTGGCTGATCGGGGTGCCGGTGATCTGATCGGCGTTGAACGATGGCCCGACGCCTGCGGCTTTTCGGTCTTCGGCGCCAGCGGCTACCTTGGCACTCACTCGTGCCGTACCTCGCGGCGCTTTTCCTCGCCACGTACAAACGCATTCCTGCGCTGGGGCCGCGGAACGGAGGACACCATGGGACTCCTGACCTTCAGCATCAACCTCACCCTGGACGGCTGCGTCGACCACCAGGAAGGAATCGCCGACGACGAGACACACTCCTTCTTCACCCGCCTCATGGAGGCGAGCGGAGCGATGCTGTGGGGACGCGTCACCTACGAAATGATGGAGAGCTACTGGCCAGGGGTCGCCCACGGCGACGTGGAGGCACCGCCGCCGATGCGCGAGTGGGCGGTCAAACTGGAGGCCAAGCCGAAGTACGTGGTGTCCTCGACGCGAAACGACTTCCCGTGGACCAACAGCCACCACATCGCAGCCGACGACCTGCGCACGGGCGTACGGAAGCTCAAGGACGCGACCCCGGACGGCGTACTCCTCGGTAGCGGCAAGCTCGCGACCGAACTGGACCGGCTGGATCTGATCGACGAGTACAAGTTGCTCGTCCACCCCAGGATCGCCGGCCACGGCCCGACCCTGTACGAGAGCGGGCTGCCCAGCACGCGACGGCTCAAGTTGATCTCGGCGAAGCCGCTGCGCAGCGGCGCGGTTGCAATGCACTACCAGCGCGCGCTCTGACTCGGAGATGGGTCATGCCGCCCAACAACGCGCTGCACTCGTACGAATGGCTGCTTGCGGCCAGGAGCGGACTTGGCAAAGGCCCAGTCACTTGCCTAAAGCGATCAAAATGATTAAACTGATCGTATGAAGCGAATGGGCGCCACAGACGCAAAGACGAATTTCGGCCAGCTTGTCGATACGGCATTGAGCGAGCCCGTTGCCATTGAGCGCAGCGGCAGGGAAGTCACAGTCATGATTTCGCGCTCTGAATTCGATCGGTTGAAGAGCATTGAGATCGAGGCATTGGAACGAAAGGCTTTGGTCGATTTCGTTGCGGGGCGCGCATCGAAGACCGAGACCATGCAGTTTCTGGGCCTCACATCGATCTACGAATTGCGCATGAAAATGTCGGATTTTGGCATCGTCCCACCGCATCTACCACGAGAGCGCGTCGATGAGTTGCTTTCCAAGGCCGCGACCGTGCTATTCAAGCCTAGGAAGCGCACCAGATCCTGATGAGGCAGCGCGCCATCATCGTGATGGATAGCACACCGCTAATCGACTTGGCCAAGATTGGCCAGCTCGATCTCTTTCTTTCGTTCGAGCTACCTATCTATATCGCGGACGAGGTCTACTACGAGTGCGTTCAAAAATACCAAGACATACACGGCGTAGAGCTGGCGGACGCTACGGTTATCAGGGATTGGATTGCGGCAAATCCGCGGCACGTATTCATTCTGAAAACGCCGCTTGGCAAAATGCTTGCAGCCGCGCGCAAGGACCGCAACTATCGTGACGCCCCGAACTATGGCGAAATGGCTGCAGTGCAGGCGTACGATTCTCGTCGTCAACTAAACGAGGCCAGTGGAGCCAACAAACTCGCCCCGGTGTTGTTGATCTATGACGACGCAGACGTGCCGACACTTCATTTCGGGTCGAAAGACGTTCATGTGCTTTCGACTTACGGTGTACTCGTCGCCGTGGAGAAACACGGGCTGATTGAATCCGCAGACGCGCTATGGAATCGAATTCCTGAGAAACAGCGTGGGATCGGCCCGAGTGACAAGAAGCATCTTGAGCCCCGCGACGTGTCACCACGAGGCGATACCGGCTATCGAGTTCGAAAGCCCGGATCGTAGGCGCGGGGCCAGGCAAGAGTACCTGTGTCCCTGGACAACATGGTGACGTCTCGTTGTCTGCTTCCGGGCCAGAAGCGGCCATGCCGCTATTTGAAGTTGATCTCGATCACCGAGGCCGTGCTGGCGGGCCACCCGATGCCTGTCCACCAGAGCCATCCTCACCATCCGATGGATCGAGTCCGGAATACTGGGGTAATTCCAAACAGACCAGAGCTTCCCTAGGCGGAAGGAGGCGCGGGGTCCCCCACCCGCGACCTCGCGAAGATGTCCCACGCGGCGATGAAGAGTGCCGCGATCACCGGCCCCAGCACGAATCCGTTGAGCCCGAAGATCGCCAACCCCCCCAGCGTCGAGATCAACACGATGTAGTCGGGCATCTTCGTGTCCCGCCCCACCAGCACGGGGCGCAGCACGTTGTCGACCAGGCCGATCACGAGCACCCCGTAAGCCACGAGCACGATGCCGGCAACCACGTGGCCGGTCGCGACGAGGTAGACCGCCACGGGCGCCCAGACCAGCGCGGCTCCCACCGCGGGCAGGAGCGACAGCACCGCCATCACCACCGCCCAGAGCAGCGGCGAATGGATGTCGAGGATCCAGAAAATCAGCCCGCCCAGCGCGCCCTGCAGGATGGCGATGACGAGGTTGCCTTTCACCGTCGCGCGGATCACGACCCCGAACTTGTCGAACAGCGCTTCGCGGCGGCTGCGCCGCAGGGGAAGCGTTTCGCGGATACTCGCCATCAGGTCCCCGCCGTCGCGCAGCAGGAAAAAGAGCAGGTAGAGCATCACGAAGAAATCCATCACGAAGTCGAGGGTGCCCTGGCCGAGGCCGAGTGCGCGCTCCCCGATGAACTGGCTCGCTGCGAGCACGCCCTTGGACACCCGCTCCTGCACCGCCTTCAGGTTGGTGAGATCCCGGTCCTCCAGCATCTTCACCGCCCAATCGGGGAGTGCCGCGAACACCTGCCGGAAGTAGCGCCCGAAGTCGATCTCGCCCGACTGCATGAGCGCGTACATCGCGGTGGCTTCTCCCACCAGTGCCGCGCTCAGCAACGTGAGCGGCAGGATGACGATGACGAGGATGATGCCGAGCGTGGCCAGCGCGGCAAGGGTATTGCGCCCCCGGAACCGCGCGGCGAGCCGCTCCTGGAGGGGTGCAAACATGATGGCGCCTATCACCGCCCACAGGATCGCGCCGTAGAACGGGCGCAGGATCCACCCGAAGGCGATGGTGACTGCGACCAGCAGCCAGATGAAGGCGGTGTCTTCGCGGGTTCTCATGCCCGCCATCGTACTTCAGCGCGAGGGAGATCCTGCCGCGCGGCACGCCCGCCGGGGGCGATGGGACTCGCGGCCTGGACCGTCGAGCAACTTGGCCACGGTCTTCTTTCGACCCAGAGCGGACGTCGCAAGTCTTGGGGCAACTTCGGCATAGGGGGCGCCGTGGACGTGAGCCGGCTGCGTTGACGAAATGCCAATATATAGTTGTACAAACTGCTGGTTTTGTATATATTTATAATTATGAGCAAGCCTTCAGAGGCCGCTGCCTCCCTACCGCCGCAGGCAAAGCGCGCGCTCACCAAGTTGGGAGAGGACCTCAGAATCGCGCGGGAGCGGCGTGGCGAGTCGCTGCGCTCGTGGGCGGCGCGCGCGCACGTTTCGGTGCCCACCTTGCAGCGCATGGAGGCGGGCGATCCCACGGTCGGCATGGGCGTGTATGCCACCGCGCTGTGGCTCCTCGGGCGTGCGCCGTCCCTCGCCCAACTCGCTGATCCACAGGCCGACATCCAGGCGCTCTCACTCGACATCGAGCGATCGAGCCGGACGAGGCGTCGTCCTTGAACGAGAAAAACGAGAATCGGATCGGCGTCTGGTGGCTGGCTGATCCGGCTTCGCCGATGTTGGTCGGCATGGCGACGTACGTTCCGGCAACAGCATTCACGAGCTTCGTGTATGACCCGGCGTGGCAGGGCATCGCGCTGTCCGGGGATCTTCCGCGCATCGCCAGGCCGATTCCCGGGCCCGAGAGGGGAAAGCTGCATGGCGCCCTGGCAGACGCGCTGCCGGACCGCTGGGGTCGGCACGTGATCGACGCAACCGGGAAGCCGCGACGCAGAGCCGACTTCGACTACCTCTTTCTCGCTGGCGACTCGCGTTTCGGAGCCCTGGGCTTCTCGAGGTCGCGCGAGGCCTACGAACCCCATGGGCCCGGTGTGCACCCGCGGCTCAATTCCCTCGAGGCGATGGCCGATCTCGTCGAGCGCATCAACGAGCGCCGGCCGCTTACCGAGGAGCAGAAGCTGCTCATGAACTCCAGCAAGCAGCTGGGCGGGGCCGATCCCAAGGCTATCGTTTTCGATGGCGGGATCGAGTACGTGGCCAAATTCCCCCGGGGGCGCCAGATCGACAACGCGCTGATCGAGTTTGCCTCGCTCACGCTGGCAGCCAAATGTGGCATCCGCGTCCCGGAGTCGCGTGCGGTTCGGGTGCATTCGGGCCACGTCCTGCTCTCGCAGCGCTTCGATCGCGATGGGGCGCGCCGGATTCATGCGCTCTCCGCGCGCACCGCGCTCATGGCGGGTTTCGATCCGAGTTTTCCGCCAGAGGGCGTGTACTCGTATCCAGCGATCGCGAGCTCGATTCGCCAGGTCTCGCCCAGGTGGACGGATACCGCTGCGCTGCAAAAGGAGGTCTTCCGCCGGATGGCCTTCAATGTCCTGATCGAGAACGGAGACGATCACGAGGGCAACCACGCTTTCGTCCACGCCGACGGAGGATGGAACCTGGCCCCGGCCTACGATATCGCCCCGCAAACGCACAATGCCAGGGACGGACTCCAAATCGGAGATCGCGGCCTCGAAGAGTCACTGGAAAACATCCTTTCGCAGTCCTCGCTATTCGGCCTTTCGAGGGACGAAGCCATTGATGAGTGGTTCCAGGTGGCGGGTGTGGTCGACGGCTGGAAAGCCAATTTCGAGGCGGCCGGCGTCACGTCCCGCGACATCGATGAGGTCGCGCGTTTCATCGACGACCCAGGCCGCAAGCGGCTGCGAGATCGCACGAGCATCGATGCGGCGATCGTCGAACAGCGTCGCGGCTCCAGATCCTCCAGGCCGAAATGAGCGCCTAGTCGTACTTGAGCGCCGTGGGTTTGATCTTGCCCGTCTCGTGGTCCCGGACGTGCACTTGGGGCTCGAGGCGCAGCGGATCGCGCGCGGGTACGAAGACCAGGTAGTCGCCCTCGTCGATCGAGGGCTTCTCAGGGTCGTTAGCCGACCTTGTCCGAGCGAAACAGCTAAGACGCCGCCTTCTCCCCCACCTCGTCGAAGCGCTTGAAGTGGCGGTTGGCCATGATGCGCTGCTGCTCGTAGAGCGAACCCGTGGTGGGCGACATCGGCAGCGGGATGCGGATCGGGCAGGCGACCATGCGCGGCTCGAGCGTGGGCTCGCCGCGCACGATGCCGGCGTTGAACTTGTCGAGGCCCGGGATGCCCAGGATCGGCCACGCGTCCACCGCCGCGTATTGCAGCAGCAGCAGGCGGCGCGGCATGCTCGAGCGGTTGAGCGCCGAGCCGTGCACCGCGCGCGCGTGGTGGAAGGTGACCATGCCGGCGCCGCCCGTGAGCGGCACCGCCTTCGAGAAATCGAGGCCGCTGGTCACCGCATCGATGCCGCCGCAGTAGACGCCATCCACGTGGTGGTCGTAGATCGGCCCGCGATGGGTGTCGGGCAGGATCAGCAGCGGCCCGTTCACGTCCATGCAGTCGTCGAGCGGAATGCCCACCGAGAGGAGGTCGTCATTGGTGTGGGGATAGGCGGCCCAGTCCTGGTGCCACTCCACGGGCGCCCCATACTGCGCACCCTTGATATTGATCTTGCCGGTGGGGTGGCTCATGCGGATCGCGGGGCCGAGAAGCTCCGCGAGCGCGTCGAGGAGCTTCGGGTGTCGGGCGATGCGATGGAACACCGGGTCCATCTCGGTGGGCTTCTTCAAACGCCGAACGCGCACGTCGTCCCGCGTGTGGCTATCTTCCAGGTCGTAGAGGTTGTCGTTCTCGGTGAGGTCCTTCGCCCTGGCGCACAGCGCGTCGCAGGCGCGGCCCATCTCCGCGATGGTCTCGCGGTCGAAGAACTGCTGCTTGGCGATGTAGCCGGTGTCCTTGTAGAACTGCACGTCGCTCGCGGAAAGCATGGCTTCTCCTCCTCGGAAATCCGCGTTGACTGTAACCTGTCTAGACAAGTATAGTCAATCCACTTCAAGACCGGCGCAGAACATGAAAAACGAAGAATTCTCCGGCCAGCGTTGCCTCGTCACCGGCGCCGGGCGCGGCATCGGGCGCGAGCTCGCCCTCGCCTTCGCGCGCGGGGGTGCGGCGGTCGCGGTCCTCGATCGCGATGGCGACAGTGCCGGCGCCGTAGCCGACGCGATCCGCAAGGAAGGCGGCGTCGCCCAGCCCGTAACCCTCGACCTCTCGGACACCGGGGCCATCGAGTCCACGCTCGCGTCCCTCGTGGCGCTCTTCGGCCCGATCGACATCCTGGTCAACAACGCCGCCATCGTGATCCCCAAGCCCTTCCTCGAGACCACGCCCGCGGAGCTGGAGACGGTGCTGCGCGTGAACCTCCATGCGCCCTTCTTCTGCGCCCAGGTGCTGGCGCGCTCGATGGTGGAAAGGAAGCATGGGCGCATCGTCAACATAGCTTCCCACTCGGGGCTGCGCGGCAGCACGGCGCGCGCCGCCTACGCGGCCTCGAAGGGCGGCCTCATGGCGGCGACCCGCGTGATGGCGGTGGAGCTGGCCCCCCACGGCATCACCGTCAACTCGATCGCGCCCGGGCCGATCGAATCCGAGCTCACCCTGAAGACCCACTCGGCCGAGCGCCGCGCTGCGTGGAACGCCGTTGTCCCCATCGGCCGCTACGGCCGCGCGGAGGAAGTGGTCGCCGCCGCCCTCTTCCTCGCCTCTCCCGGCGCCTCCTATATCACCGGCCATACGCTCGCCGTCGACGGCGGCTTCAGCGAGACCGGCCTCATGCTGAAGCCGGCTTGAGCACCGCGCACGCCACCCCGATCTACCAGCGCATCCGCGACGCGCTGCGCTCGCAGATCGAGAGCGGCAAGTACGGCGAGGGCGACCGGCTGCCCTCGGAGAGCGAGTTGGTGGAGGAGTTCGGCGCGGCTCGCATGACGGTGCGCCATGCGCTGGCCCTCCTCGTATTCGAGAACCTGATCGTGCGCTCGCCCGGGCGCGGCAGCTACGTGGCCCCGCGCCGCGAGGGCGCCGCCACCATCGATTCGGCCTCCCCCATGTCGTTCGAGGAGCAGATGTCGGCCCAGGGCCGCACGCCGGCGTTGAAGCTGCTGGGGTTCAAGCGCATCGCCGCCACGGCCGAAGTGGCGGATCGATTGCGCATCCCGCACGGGGACCCGGTCTACCGCCTCGAGCGCCTGCGCTTCGTCGACAAGGAGCTCACGGGGCTCGAGATCCGCCACATCATCGAGGCCGTGGGCAAGCGCATCCCGAAAGCCGGGGTCGAGGCCACTTCCACGTTCGACCTGCTGGAGGCGGTGCTACAGGCGCCGCTCGATACCGTGGACGTGGCGATGTTCGCCGCCAGCGCCGACCGCGAGATCGCGGCCAAGTTGAAGGTGCGCCGTGGCGCGCCGATCCTGGTGCGCGAGCACATCGCCCTCGATAGCAACCAGCGCGTGGTCCTCTTCGGCCACTCGATCTATCGCGGCAATCTTCGATTCCGGCACGTCTTCCGGCGCTCGGCGAGCGCTTGAACGCCGTCGCGGATACCCGCCGCGCGCGCCTCGGGCGGCTCTGCCTCATGTTCGCGGCGCACGCCATGGGCACTGCCAACATCTCTCTGGTGCTGGCGTTCGCACCGGTCCTGCAGAAGCAACTCGGCCTCACGCCCTCGGAGTTCGGCCTCGCCGTCTCGTGCTATTACGCGGCGCAGGTGATCGCGGCCTTGCCGGCAGGCTGGCTCGTGGATCGCTATGGCATTCGCCGGGGCCTCATCGGCGCCCACGTGATACTGGCCTCGGGTATGAGCCTGATCGCCTTCGCCCACGGCGCCGTGAGCCTCGCGCTCGGGCTGGCGCTCTGCGGCCTCGGCTACGTGCTGGTGAACCCGTCCACAGCCCGCGGCGTCCTCGCCTGGTTCGACATCCGGCATCGCGCCACCGCGATGGGAGTCAAGCAGACGGGCGTGCCGATCGGGGCCGTGGCGATCGCGATGCTCGCCGCCCTGGTGGAAGACTGGCGGATGTTCGCCGTCGTCCTCGCCATCACCATGCTGCTGATGACGCTGCCGTTCCTCACGCTCGCCCGCGAGAAGACCTCCACCGCGCGCTCGACGCTGATGCACGACATGGGTCGCGCCATCGGCAATCGCCGCCTCACCGCGGTGACCCTCGCCACCGGCCTCTACACCACGGCGTTCGGCGCGGTACTCGCCTATTTCGTGACCTTCTCGTACGAAGTGGTCCAGGTCTCGCTCGGCGTGGCGAGCATGTTCCTCGCGCTGGTCCAGGCGGCTGCCGCGGTGGGGCGCGTCGCGTGGGGAGTGGCGGGGGACCGCCTGCCGGGCAACGGCCGCGTGACCGGGCTCATCGCCTGCGGCCTGCTCGGGGCCGCCGCGACGGGGTCGCTGCCCTTCGTCACCTCGTCGACGGGGCTGGTGGTATCGGCGCTGATGCTGGGCCTCACCGTGGGCGGGTTCGCGAGCCTCGCCCAGACGCTCGCCGTGGAGTCGGTGGAGCGCCGCCTCGCGGGTGCGGCCATCGGCTACAACATGCTGCTCGTCACCGGCGGGCTGATGACCGGGCCCGCGCTCTTCGCGCTGGTGCTCGCCACCGGCGGCTACAGCGCGGGGTGGGCCGTGGTTTCTGCGGTGCTGCTGGCCGGGACCGCGCTGTTCTACATTGGCGCGCGGCTCCCCACGACCGGAACCGAGGGTGTCGAGGAACCGCGCACCGACGCAGCGCGCTGATCAGGCGTTGTACCCGCCGTCCACCGTCAAGGTGGTGCCGGTGATGTAGCTGGCCTTCGGCCCGGCGAGGAACGCCACCGCGGCCGCGATCTCCTCCGGCCGGCCGTAGCGCCCGAGCGCGGCCTTGCCTTTCTCGCCCTGCGCCATCTCGCTCGTCTCCGGATTCATCTCCGTGTTCACATGGCCGGGCTGCACCAGGTTCACGGTGACTCCACGAGGGCCCAGGTCGCGTGCCCAGCCGCGGGTGTAGCCCGCGAGCGCGGCCTTGGTCGCCGAGTAGTCGGATACGCCCGGCCAGGGCGATCCTTCCGCGACCCCCGAGCCGATGGAAATGATTCGCCCGTTCTCCGCGATCACCGATGCGGCGGCGCGAACCGCCGCGGCCACGCCACCCACGTTGATGGCGAACTGCCGGTCCAGCGCCGCGGTGTCGTACTGGGGGTCGGCGACACTCCCCATCACGAAGACGCCGGCGTTGTTCACCAGGATGTCGAGCTTTCCGAATTCGGCGACCACCTTCTTCACCAGCGCCGCCACCTCGGCGGGCTTCGCCTGGTCGGCCTGGAAGGCGGCGGCCCGCACGCCCTTCTCCCTCAGCTGCGCGACGTTGGCCTCTGCCTGTTTCGACGCCTGGCCATAGCTAATCGCCACGTCGGCGCCGTCCTCGGCGAGTGCCCGGGCGATGGCTGCCCCGATGCCGCGCGAACCGCCGGTGACGAGGGCGACTTTTCCTGCGAGTTGCTTCGTGCTCATGCGATTGCTCCTGTATGTGTGTGGGTGAGACGGACTTTGGGCCGATCGGCCGTGGCAACCAAGACGGCGCGGGCGATTTCTCTGTTCACATGCAGGAACAATCCATCGTTCCCGAAGCTTGGATTGTGGCGCGCGGACCCTGGCAGTAGACTGCGGCCAAGCGCCCGCGCACGGCGTGGCAGGGCCCAAAAAGGAGAACAACGATGATTCGAGCAATGAACGCGGTCCGGGCCGCGCTGGCGGTATTCCTGGTCGTGGCCTGCGGGGCCGCATTCGCGGCGAAACCCGCCTTCAAGGAAAAGCCTTGGAAGGGATCCGGTGCCGGCACCTCGCTGGTGATGGCCGAGGGCGCGGCCATCGTATTCACCGGCAACGTGTCGCACCTGGGACGCATCGTGGCCGATGGCGAGCACGTCTGGAACGGCACCGGGTTCG
>JANMHV010000378.1:0-11470 GCA_031375445.1 Burkholderiales bacterium
GTAGGACGGCTGCCCTACGGCCTGCAGAAGCGCGTGGACCTGGGCCGTGCGCTCGCCGCGGAGCCGCGCGTGCTGCTGCTCGACGAGCCGATGGCGGGCATGAACGTGGAGGAGAAGCAGGACATGAGCCGCTTCATCCTCGACGTGAACGACGAGTTCGGCACCACCATCGTGCTGATCGAGCACGACATGGGGGTGGTGATGGACCTTTCCGACCGCGTGGTGGTGCTCGACTACGGCCGCAAGATCGCCGACGGCACGCCGGACGAGGTGCGGGCCAACCAGGCGGTGATCGATGCCTACCTCGGGGTGAAGCACTGATGAATGCCGCCACGTCCCGCAACCTCACCATCGCCTTTTTCGTGCTGCTCGCCGCGGGGGCGCTCTCGCCGATGGTGGTGGGCTCGACGAAATTTCCGCAATGGCTCGAGGTGGTCCTGGGCGGCCTCATGTCGGGGGTGCTCTATTCGCTGGTGGCGATCGGCCTGGTGCTGATCTTCAAGGCCTCCGGGGTGTTCAACTTCGCCCAGGGCGCGATGGTGCTCTTCGCCGCGCTCTCGCTGGTGCGCCTGATGGAGAAGATGCCCTTCCTGGTGGCGCTCGCCGTCACCATCGCCATCATGGTGGGAGTGGCGTGGCTGATCGAGCGGCTGGTGTTGAGGAAGCTCGTGAACCAGGATCCCATCGTCCTTTTCATGGCCACGCTCGGCATCGCCTACTTCCTCGACGGGCTCGGGCAGACGGTGTGGGGCAGCGACATCTACACGCTGCACGTCGGCATGCCGAAGGAGCCGAAGATCCTGTTCGAGAACACCTTCGAGGGCGGGATCCTGGTCTCGATGGAGGACGTCTATGCCGCGGTGATCGCGGCGGCCCTGGTGGCGCTGCTGGCGCTCTTCTTCCAGAAGACCAGCACCGGGCGGGCGCTGCGCGCCGTGGCCGATGACCACCAGGCCGCGCAGTCGATCGGCATCCCGCTGAACCGCATCTGGGTAATCGTCTGGAGCGTCGCGGGGCTGGTGGCGCTGGTGGCGGGTGTCATCTGGGGCTCGAAGCTCGGCGTGCAGTTCTCGCTGCAGCTGGTGGCGCTGAAGGCGCTTCCGGTGGTGATCCTGGGCGGCTTCACCTCGATTCCCGGCGCCATCATCGGCGGCCTCATCATCGGGCTGGGGGAGAAGATCTCGGAGGTGTACCTCGGCCCGATGCTGGGCGGGGGCATCGAGAACTGGTTCGCGTACGTTCTCGCGCTGGTGTTCTTGCTGTTCCGGCCGGAGGGGTTGTTTGGTGAAAGGCACATCGACCGTGTTTAGAACGACCCTCATCCCAACCTTCTCCCAAGGGAGAAGGAGCGCTTTTCTCCCTCTCCCTTGGGAGAGGGCCGGGGAGAGGGTGCCGTGATCTACCGCGAAACCGGCCAGTTCAAGACCACCTACGCCTCGGACCAGCAGCTCTTCCCGATCCTGCAGGACCGCATCTTCGTCGTGGGCTTCCTGGTGTTCGCCTTCGGCGTGATGCCCTTCATCGGCAGCGAGTACCTGTTCCGCGCGATCCTGGTGCCGTTCCTCATCCTTTCGCTCGCGGCCATCGGGTTGAACATCCTGGTGGGCTATTGCGGGCAGGTGTCCCTCGGCACCGGCGCCTTCATGGCGATCGGTGCGTACTCGGCCTACAACCTGGCGGTGCGCATCCCGGATCTCAACCTGATCGTGATCTTCCTGCTGGCCGGGATGTTCTCGACCATCGTGGGGGCGCTCTTCGGCATCCCGAGCCTGCGCATCAAGGGGTTCTACCTCGCGGTGGCGACACTCGCCGCGCAGTTCTTCGTCGACTGGCTGTTCGCGCGCGTGAAGTGGTTCACCAACGACTCCTCGTCGGGCAACGTCTCGGCGCCGCCGCTGGAGCTCTTCGGCTACGGCATCGACTCTCCGGCGCAGCGTTATCTATTCGTGCTGGCTTTCGTTTGCGTCTTCGCGCTGGTGGCGAGGAACCTCGTGCGCGGCGCCATCGGCCGCTCCTGGATGGCCACGCGCGACATGGACGTCGCTGCCGAGGTTATCGGCATCCGCCCGATGATGGCGAAGCTCTCGGCCTTCGCCGTGAGCTCCTTCATCGTCGGCGTGGCTGGCGCCCTGTGGGCCTTCGTCTACCTCGGCAGCTGGGAGCCGCTCGCCTTCGACGTGAACCGCTCGTTCCAGCTGCTCTTCATGGTGATCATCGGCGGGCTGGGCTCCATCCTGGGATCGTTCCTCGGCGCCGCCTTCATCGTGATCCTGCCGCTCATGCTCAACCAGCTGCCCGGCTGGCTCGGCATACCGCTTTCCACAGCAATGATTTCGCATATCGAGTTCATGGTTTTCGGGGCCCTCATCGTGTTCTTCCTGATCGTCGAGCCCCGTGGGCTCGCGCGCCTCTGGGCGGTCGGGAAGGAGAAGCTGAGGCTCTGGCCGTTCCCGCACTGATGTTCCGCACCACAACGAGGAGGAGGAAGACATGAAGAGCACGATGGGAATCAAGGGCGCGGCGATCGCCCTAGCAGTCGCCGGGGCGCTCGGCGCCGTCCAGGAAGCCGCGGCGCAGTCCGCCAGCGAGATCTTCGTCCCGGTGCTGGTGTACCGCACCGGGGCCTACGCGCCGAACGGGATTCCATGGGCCGACGGCTACGTGGACTATCTCAAGCTCGTGAACGCCAAGGGCGGCGTGAACGGCGTGAAGATCGCGTTCGAGGAATGCGAGACCGGTTACGCGACCGACCGCGGCGTGGAGTGCTACGAGCGCCTGAAGAGCAAGAAGCCGGTGGCGGTGAACCCGCTTTCCACCGGTATCACCTACGCGCTCACCGACAAGGTCGCCGCCGACAAGATCGTGCTGCTCACGACCGGTTACGGCCGCGCCGATTCGGTCGACGGCAGCGTGTTCGCCTGGAACTTCCCGCTGCTCGGCACCTACTGGAGTGCGGCCGACATGCTGGTGCAGCACGTGAAGAAGAAGGGCGCGCTGAAGGGCAAGAAGATCGCGCTCGTCTACCACGACTCGCCCTACGGCAAGGAGCCGATCAAGCTCCTCGAGGAGCGCGCCAAGCTGGAAGGCTTCCAGCTCACGCTGCTGCCGGTCACGCACCCGGGTGTCGAGCAGAAGGCCACCTGGCTGCAGATTCGCCAGCAGCGCCCCGACTATGTCTTCCTGTGGGGCTGGGGTGTCATGAACTCCACCTCGATCAAGGAGGCGATCGCGGTCTCCTACCCGCGCCTGCAGATGTTCGGCGTGTGGTGGTCCTCGGCCGAGCCCGACGTCGAGCCCGCCGAGATGGCCTCCAAGGGCTACAACGGCATCGCATTGGGCCACTCCGACGAGCGTGACTTCCCGGTCCACAAGGAAATGCTGGGCACGCTCTACGAGAAGGGGCAGGGCACCGCCAAGGACAAGAAGGATGTCGGCAGCGTGCTCTATAACCGCGGCATGATCTCCGCGATGCTCACGGTCGAGGCCATCAAGCAGGCGCAGTCGAAGTACGGCAAGCGCGTGGTCACCGGCGAGGAGGTGCGCTGGGGCGCCGAGAACCTGAGCCTCGATGCCGCCAAGATCAAGGCGCTGGGCTTCGGCGACATGGTGCAGCCCCTCAAGACCTCGTGCGACGACCACGAGGGCGTCCGCCGCGGGCGCATCCACACGTGGGACGGAAAGGACTGGAGCTACACGTCGGATTGGTACGAAGCCGACATGAAGATCCTGGGCCCGATGATCAAGACCTCCGCCAAGGCGTATGCGACGGAGAAGAAGATCACGCAGCGCGATTGCTCGAAAGAGAAGTAGCAACGTGGCAGCGGTGATCAACCCTCTCCCCGGCCCTCCCCCAAGGGGGAGGGAGAGTGTTGCGCCGCTCCTCGATGTGAATGGGATTGAGGTCATCTACAACCACGTGATCCTGGTGCTGAAGGGCGTTTCGCTCGCGGTACCCGAGGGGGGCATCGTCGCCCTCCTCGGGGCCAACGGCGCCGGCAAGAGCACCACCCTCAAGTCGATCTCCAACCTGCTGCGCGCCGAGCGCGGCGATGTCACCAAGGGCACCATCCACTTCAAGGGCGAGCGGGTCGACCAGCTGAACCCCGCGGACCTCGTGAAGCGCGGCGTGATCCAGGTGATGGAAGGCCGCCACTGCTTCGCGCACCTCACGGTGGAGGAGAACCTCCTTACCGGGGCTTACACGCGCAAGGTGTCGCGCGCCGAGATCCGCTCGGACCTCGAGCGCGTCTACGATTTCTTCCCGCGGCTGAAGACACGCCGAACTTCGATGGCGGGCTACACCTCCGGGGGCGAGCAGCAGATGACCGCGATCGGGCGTGCGTTGATGGGCCGCCCCACCATGATCCTGCTGGACGAGCCCTCGATGGGCCTGGCACCCCAGATCGTCGAGGAGATCTTCGAGATCGTGAAGAACCTGAACCAGAAGGAGCGGGTGAGCTTCCTGCTGGCCGAGCAGAACACGATGGTGGCGCTTCGTTTTGCCGATTTCGGCTACATCCTCGAGAACGGCCGCGTGGTGATGGAAGGCTCCGCGGCACACCTTTCGGAGAACGAGGACGTGAAGGAGTTCTACCTCGGCATTTCCAGCGGCGGGCGCAAGAGCTTCCGCGAGACCAAGCACTATCGCCGGCGCAAGCGTTGGCTCGCATGACGACAATCCTGCTCTCCCTCTGCCTTGGGAGAGGGTCGGGGAGAGGGTAATGCCCGGTTTCTTCGACGCGCTCGAGACCCGCCCGCCCGCGGAGCGCGAGCAGCGGCTGATGGAGCGCCTGCCGACCCAGGTGGCGTTCGCCCAGTCACGCAGCGCCTACTACGGCGACAAGCTGCGTGGCGTGGATGCGGCCACGATCAGGACCCGTGCCGCCTTGCTGGGGTTGCCCGTCACGCGCAAGGCCGACCTGATGGAGCTGCAGCGTGCAAGCCTGCCTTTCGGCGGCCTCGCGTCCACCGCACCCTCGCACCTCGCGCGCATCTTCGTTTCTCCCGGGCCGATCTACGATCCCGAGGGGCGCCGACCCGACTTCTGGCGCACCGCGCGGACGCTGTACGCCGCCGGCTTCCGGCCGGGCGACGTGGTGCTCAATTGCTACTCCTACCACCTCACGCCGGCGGGCAGCATGTTCGAGACCGGGCTGCACCACCTGGACTGCGCGGTGATCCCGGGCGGGGTGGGGCAGACGGAGCTCCAGGCCCGCGTGATTGCGGACCTGAAGCCCGTGGGCTACGTCGGCACGCCATCGTTCCTCAAGCTGATCCTGGAGAAGGCGACCGAGCTCGCCCATGACACCACCTCGATCAAGCGGGCGCTCGTCTCCGGCGAGGCGTTCCTGCCGCCGGTGCGCGACTTCCTCGCCGCGCGCGGCATCGAGGCCTACCAGGCCTATGGCACCGCGGACCTCGGCCTCATCGCCTACGAGACGCCGGCCCGCGAGGGCCTGGTGGTGAGCGAGGACGTGATCATCGAGATCGTGCGGCCCGGCACCGGCGACCCGGTGGCGGAGGGGGAGGTGGGCGAGGTCGTGGTGACCACGTTCAACGAGGACTACCCGTTGCTGCGTTTTGCGACCGGGGACCTTTCCGCCGTGTTGCCGGGCGCGAGCCCGTGCGGCCGCACCAACGTGCGCATCAGGGGCTGGATGGGGCGCGCGGACCAGACCACCAAGGTGAAGGGGCTCTTCGTCCATCCGCACCACGTCGCCGAGGTGCTGCGGCGCCATGGCCTGGCGAAGGGGCGGCTGGTGGTCGAGAACACCGACGGCGAGGACCGGATGACCCTGCATGTCGAGGGCGCTCCTGGCGACGCGGCCGCGATCGAGGCCTCGATGCGCGACATCATGAAGGTCCGGGGTACGGTAGTGGCGGCGGCCGTCCTTCCGAACGACGGCAAGGTCATCGCGGACGAGCGGAAGTACTCGTGAGGGCCCGATGACATGCGACGCGGGTTTGTGCTCGCGAGGGCCAGAACGTATTCTTCCGTGACGCCGGCAGGCGAGGGTGCCAGGACCGGTCCCCGAGTCCCATGCGCTTCAACCGGAAGGAATCAGCCGACATGCGCCATCCCTTCACCTGGCTGTTGCCGCTCCTGGTGGCCGCATGCGCCGCTCCCTCCCCCTACGTGGCACCCGGCGCTACCGGCAAGCCCGGCGGCGAAGTGAGCAAGCTCAGCGCCGCTTCCGAGGCGAAGCTCTTCCCCTGCAACATCCTCGAAGTGAAGGGCTTAGAGGGCGCCAGCACCCTGGAGCTCGGCGGCGTCAGGCCGGAGGTGACGCTTCCCGCGGGCAAGTATCGAGTGACGCTGTCCTGCACCAGCGGCTACCACACGTTCAAGCCGCAGGTCGACGTGAGCGCGCGCGCCGGCAAGAGCCATCGCCTTACCGGGTATCTCATCGACGACTCGATCACCATTTTCAACATGAAAATGAGGGTCAAGGTGACGGAGCTGCCTTGACTCGGGGACCGTCCGGGGCATTCCGGGCCATCCCGCACTCGGCCTGTGGGCCCCCATTTTCAGCGCGGATGCCGGGTCAGCGGGGGAAGGCCACCACGTGGTCGACATCGAGCTTGATGCCGATGCGCTCGCCGATCGCGTGGTTGTGGTGCGAGGGCACCAGCGACAGGACCTGGTTCCCGTCGGGGAGCCGGAGCGTGTAGAGGAACTCGGCGCCGCGGAAGGTCTTCTTCACCACTTCCGCCTTCATGTCACTTTCGTCGTCGTGGAGCACGTCGTCGGGGCGCAGCAGCAACGATACGTCCTGGCCCGCCTGGATCGCGCAGCCGGGGCAATGCCGAAGCGACCCCAGCACCGTCTCGATCGCGTCGTCGCTCGAGGCCTTCGCGTCGATCAGCACGCCCTCGCCCACGAAGTCGGCCACGAAGCGCGTGGCGGGCCGGTGGTAGAGGTTGTACGCCACGTCCCATTGTTCGATGCGGCCCTCGTGCATGACCCCCACGGCGTCGGCCATGGCGAAGGCCTCGTGCTGGTCGTGGGTGACGAGGAGGGCCGTGGTGCCCATGGACTTGAGGATGGAGCGCACCTCGATCGAGAGCCGCTCGCGCAGCTCCACGTCGAGGTTGGAGAACGGCTCATCCAGCAGCAGCAGCTGCGGGCGGGGGGCGAGGGCGCGGGCGAGGGCGATGCGCTGCATCTGCCCGCCGGAAAGCTCGTGGGGAAACTTCGATCCGGAATCGGCCATCCCTACCGCCGCCAACAGCTCCGCCACCCGTTGGTCGCGCTCGTCGCGGCTGGAATGGCGCAAGCCGAAAGCCACGTTGGCGGCCACCGTGAGGTGGGGGAAGAGGGCGTAGTCCTGGAACACGAAACCGACCCGCCGCGCTTCCGGAGAGGCGGTGTGCCCCGGCCGGCTCACCGGTTGCCCCCGCAGCCGGATCTCACCCTCGTGGACCGGCTCCAGCCCCGCGATGCAGCGCAGCACCGTGGTCTTGCCGCAGCCGCTCGGGCCCAGCAGGCAGCCGATCTCGCCCTCCTCCAATTCGAGGGACAAGTCGCGGCACACCATCCCGTGGCCAGCGTAGGCGAAGGCGATCCGGTCGATCTCGAGGGCGAGGGCCATGGAGGGCAGTATAGCTCCATTGACAAATGAGAATTATTCTTATTAAAATCCTTGCTCGACCCAAGCCGGAAAAAATCCCATGAAATCCTACGTCTTCGCCGCCGTCCTGGCCTGCATTCCCTCCGCCGTGCTCGCCCAGGGACAGGAGCTCAACCTCTACACGTCGCGCCACTACCAGACCGACGAGGCGCTCTACACCAACTTCACCAAGGCCACCGGCATCAAGGTGAATCGCATCGAGGCCGGCGACGACGCCATCATCGAGCGCATGAAGCAGGAGGGCAGCCGCAGCCCCGCCGACGTGCTGGTGACGGTGGACGCGGGGCGGCTGTGGCGCGCCGAGCAGGCGGGCCTGCTGCAGGCAGCGAAGTCGAAAGTGCTGGACCAGAAGATCCCCGCGGAGCTGCGCCATCCCGAGGGCCTGTGGTACGGCTTCTCGCTGCGCGCGCGCCCGATCTTCTACGCCAAGGGGCGTGTCGACCCGAAGCTCGTCGCCACCTACGAGGGTCTCGCCGATCCGGCGCTGAAGGGCAAGGTCTGCATCCGCTCGAGCTCCAACGTCTACAACCTCTCGCTGATGAGCTCGATGATCGCGGGCGTGGGCCCGGAGCGCGCCGAGCAGTGGGCCAAGGGCGTCGTCGCCAACATGGCGCGGGCACCCAAGGGAGGCGATACCGATCAACTCACGGCGCTGGCGGCGGGCGAGTGCGACGTGGCGGTCTCGAACACGTATTACTTCGTGCGCCTGATGCGCTCCGCCAAGCCCGAGGAGCGCGCCGTGGCCGAGAAGATCGGGGTGGTGTTCCCCAACCAGGCCGATCGCGGAGCGCACGTGAACATCTCGGGAGCGGGTGTCGCGAAGTACGCACCGCACCGCGAGGCCGCGGTGAAATTCCTCGAGTATCTGGCGAGTCCGGCGGCGCAGGCCTACTTCGCCGACGGCAACAACGAGTACCCGGTGGTGGCGGAAAAGGTGGCGACCAATCGCGAGCTCGACTCCCTGGGCAAGTTCCGCAAGGACGGCCTCAACGTGTCGCTCCTGGGCCGCAACCAGGCCGCCGCGCAGCAGATCTACGACCGCGCCGGCTGGAAGTGACGCGGCGCCGACGGACCGTTATCATGCGTTCTTACCCAACCCGATACCCCACTTAACAGAATGAAAAACATCCTCTTCTGCGCCACGGCCCTGGCCGCCCTCTCCGGTTGCGCCACCGACCCGGCCGTCACCGCCACCGAAGACGTGTCCTCGCGCGAGTACCCCACGGGCAGCAACATTCCCCGCAAGGGACGCGCCTCCGGTCCCGATGGCGTTTCCACTTACGACAAGGAAGCGCTCGAGCGCGCGCGTGCCGAGCAGGTTCAGGCGCCGCGTCCGGGGCTGGGAGCCGGCGGCCGCTAGGCTCGCTGCTCCTTCACGACGGCCGCCTCCAGGGCGGCCGTTTTACTTGAGCCGCCGCGCACCAGGCGGCGCGAGGCGACGATCACCGGTATGAGGCCCACGGCCACGATCGCAAGCGAAGCGGTGGAGGCTTCCGCCAGGCGCTCGTCGGCGGCGAGGTTGTACGCCTGCACCGCCAGCGTGTCGAAGTCGAACGGGCGCATCACGAAGGTGGCCGGAAGCTCCTTCATCACGTCCACGAATACGAGCAATGCCGCCGTGACGAGGCTCGAGCGCAGCATCGGAGCATGCACCTTCGCGAGCGTCTCCCCCGGGCCCATTCCCAGCGATCGCGCGGCATCCTC
Source organism: Burkholderiales bacterium (assembly GCA_031375445.1). GTDB lineage: Bacteria > Pseudomonadota > Gammaproteobacteria > Burkholderiales > Usitatibacteraceae > Usitatibacter. The sequence continues at coordinate 9,336 of JANMHV010000378.1, forward strand.
CATGTGGGTCGTCACGCGCGCCAATCCCGCCTCCACGGTTTGCAGCGCCACCGCGAGGAAGCGGATCAGGTACGCGTACACCAGCGCCGCGATGCTGCCGGTGAGGACCAGCCCGCGCGTGAGCCCCACGTCGGCCAGCCAGTGGTCGATTCTCGTCGCAGGGATCAGCACCCCGATCGCGATCACCGCGCCCGGCACGGCGTAGCCCAGGCCCGCGAGGCGATTCACGCCGGCGGCGATGGGGCTGCGCGTGATGCGCGCGCCGTAGGCGAGGAAGAGCGCCAGGCCCACGGCAATCAGCGCCGTCACCAATGCGAGCAGCGTGCTGTTCATCGCGAGACGCAGGAAGCGCGCGCCGAACTGCGGGTCGCCGCCGGCGTACGCCATGCGCACCAGCAACACCGCGGGCAGCGCGAAGCCGGCCAGCAGCGGCAGCGTGCATCCGGCGATGGCGAGCGGCACGCGGGCGCCGGCGAGCCTGCGACGCATCCTTCGCGCGGGCGAGCGCGCATCGTGGAACCGCGATCGGCGTCGCGCCGCGCGTTCGACCACCACCACGATCGCGACGAACGCGAGGAGGATCGAGGCGAGCTTCGCCGCCGAGACCGGCTCGCCCATGGAGAGCCAGGCGCGGAAGATGCCGGTGGTGAAGGTCTGCACCCCGAAATAGGAGACGGTGCCGTAGTCCGCGAGGGTCTCCATCAGCGCCAGCGCCGCCCCCGCGGCAATGGCGGGCCGCGCGAGCGGCAGGTTCACGCGGAAGAAAGTGGCGCGGCTGGAAAGCCCCAGGGTGCGGCCGGCCTCGATCAGGCTCGGCGACTGCTCGAGGAACGCGACCCGCGCCAGGAGGTAGACGTAGGGATATAGGACGCACACGAACATCGCCGCGGCCCCGCCCAGCGAGCGCACGTCCGGGAACCAGTAATCCCCGCGCGACCAGCCGAATGCCGCGCGCAGCCCCGACTGCACCGGGCCGCTGAACTGCAGCCAGTCGGTATAGGCGTAGGCGACGACATAGGCGGGCACCGCCAGCGGCAGCAGCAACGCCCACTCGAAGACCTTCCGGCCCGGGAATTCGTAGGCGGTCACGATCCAGGCGGCTCCCACCCCCACTGCCACCACCCCGACCCCCACGAGGGCCGCCAGCGCCAGCGTGGTCCGGATGTATTCGGGCAGGACGGTGGCCACCAGATGGGGCCAGGACTCCCCCGCGGGCATGAACAGTGCCGCCACCAGGATCCCCAGCGGCAGGGCCAGGAACGAGGCCACCAGCACGCACCCCGCCACCCATCCCGGGCTGGTGCCGCGGGAGGCGGAAAAGGGGACTCGGGAAGCCAGGACGCGGGCCATCAAATCAAGCACTTGGAGGGGGGAGGGGGAAGCTTACCCGAATGGCTCGACCGGCCTACAACTCCGTGTTTGTAAACACCTATCCGGTGGGCTACACTTACCGGCTTTCGACGGACGGCGCAGCGGAAGCAACCTTATCCCCCGCGCCGCATTGCGAAGTAGAGGATCAATGGCCAAAGCAAAACCCCTGACCGAGGCGGAACTACTCAAGCTGCCCAAGTCGGAGTACATGAACGCCGCACAGCTCAAGTTCTTTCGCGAGCGCCTGATGGAGCTCCAGATGCAGCTGCGCGAGAACGCCGGCGCCACCACGGAGCACCTGCGCGAGCTGTCGTTCGCCCCGGATCCCGCGGACCGGGCCACCCTGGAGGAAGAGCACGCACTCGAGCTGCGCACCCGCGATCGCGAGCGCAAGCTGCTGAAGAAGATCGACGCGGCGCTGGCGCGGATCGACGATGGCAGCTACGGCTTTTGCGAGGAGACCGGAGAGCCCATCGGCATCCCGCGCCTGCTGGCGCGTCCCACCGCCACGCTCACAATCGAAGCGCAGGAGCGCCGCGAGATGAAGCAGAAGATGTTCGGCGAGTGAGGCGGTTCCCTCACCGAAAAGGCGCCGAAAGGCGCCTTTTTTCGTCTGTAAGGCGATCGGAATCGCCATCCGCCGAAAAGGCGCCGAAAGGCGCCTTTTTTTATGGGCGATTTCCGGAACCTATAATGGCGTCGAACCCCCAACAATGATGCTCATCCAGAGGATATCGCCATGACCACCCTCGCCACGGGCTTTG
>JANMHV010000395.1:0-25223 GCA_031375445.1 Burkholderiales bacterium
CCCGCAAGCACTTCAGCTTCATGGGCGGGTTCCTGCTAGCCGGCATCGTCGCGGCTTTCCTGGCCGGGCTGGGAGCGCTGTTCCTCGACCTGCCGGCGCTTTCGCTCACGGTGTCCGCGGCCTTCGCGCTGCTGATGGCGGGCCTGATCCTGTTCGGGACCAGCCGCATCGTCAACGGCGGCGAAACCAACTACGTCCTGGCAACCGTCGGGCTCTACGTCTCGATCTTCAACCTGTTCACGAGCCTGCTCAGCCTGTTCGGCTTCGGCAACTCGGAAGAATGAACCGCCACCAGGAGCACACCGGTGCGCGATCACAACCCCGGTTCGCCGACCCCGACTACGATCAAGGTCGAGGCTTGCACGGCCATCGCAAGAAGTCCTGGCTAAAAGACATTTTCGACTGATCCTTCAGAGACGGTAATGCAAACCATCGGTTCCCCAATCATGTGGTCCCTGTTCGCGGCGTTCGTGCTGGTTGCGCTGCTGGTCGATTTCCTTGCGATGAGCAAGCAGGGCGCGCATCGGGTCAGCACCCGCGAGGCTGCCATCTGGTCACTCGTCTGGGTCGGGGTGTCCTTCGTCTTCATGGGGTGGCTGTGGTGGTACCTAGGTGGTGCGGGAACTGATGAGGCCGCTCTCTCGCTCGCCAACGCCAAATCGCTGGAGTTCCTGACCGGTTACCTGATCGAGAAGGCGCTCGCGGTCGATAACATCTTCGTGTTCCTGATGTTGTTCACCTACTTCGCGGTCCCGGCCGAGTTCCAGAAGCGTGTGCTGATGATCGGCATCTTGGGCGCGCTCGTGCTGCGTGCGGTGATGATCCTGGTGGGCGCTTGGCTGATCGCGCAGTTCCACTGGATCCTCTACGTGTTCGGCGCCTTCCTGCTGTTCACCGGCATCAAGATGTGGTGGGCTGCCGGCCAGGAGCCCGATCTGGACAACAACCCCGCCCTCAAGTGGATTCGCAGCCGCTTCAAGATCTCGTCGGACTACGACGGCGAGAAATTCTTCACCATGGTGGGCGGCGTGAGGATGGCCACGCCGCTGCTGGTGGTGATCTTGCTCGTCGGCATCGTCGATCTCGTGTTCGCGGTCGACTCGATCCCGGCCATCTTCGCGATCACGACCGACCCCTTCATCGTGCTCACCTCCAATGTGTTCGCGATCCTCGGCCTGCGCGCGATGTACTTCCTGCTGGCCAACATGCACGAGCGCTTCCACCTGCTCAGCTACGGTCTGGCGATCGTCCTGGTATTCATAGGCGCAAAGATGCTGCTGATCGACGTGCACAAGATTCCGGTGGTGTTTTCGCTCGGCTTCACCGCGGTCACGCTGGCCGTGACGATGGTCCTGTCGCTCAAGATCCCGCCGAAGGGCACTCTGGGCGGCGCCTATCCGTTTGGTGTGAAGAAGCAGGATGAGAAGGCATAGGAATGCCACAAACCCGTAACGAAGCGACACCGTTCGTGCCCACGGCGGGCAGGGAGCGCATCAAGGCGATGGAGGAACTCGAAGGGATGACCGCGATGCCGCCACGGGTCGTGGCACGGATTCTTCGGACGGCTGGCGGCGAGGGCCGCTGCCCTGCCGCAATCATCGTCGCGAAAAGAATCTGGTCGGGGTGAGAGGATTTGGCCTGGGATTTGGCCTAGCGCGGCCCCCCGGTACGGATTCCCTCTAACCCTCGTTGCCGGCAGCTTAGGGGAGGGCTAGACTCTCTACATCGCGCACGTTGGGTGACCTCCATGCGAGTTTTGATCGCGATAATCCTCGGCCTGCTATCGATCACTTCCGCTCGGGGATTCTTCTTCACTTCCTACACGCTCACGTACGAGTACGTCAATGATCGCACCAGTCATTACGTGCTTCTCACGCGCCCCGAGGAAATCGCCCTGGTGAATGCGGGCGGTGCAGGGCCTGGGTGGCGGCGGACAGGGTTCAGGTTCAACGACTCTTTCACGAATACCGCCGATCCAACCCGCCCCGGAACCGCCCTCAACTGCCGCTTCTACAACCCCGGTGCCAATTCGCACTTCTTCACCGTGGATCCAGTCGAATGCGCGGCGCTCAAGATGCCGGGAAGCGGCTGGCTCTACGAGGGCGATGAGTTCCGCGTCCTGCTTCCCGTAGGTGGCCGCTGCCCGTCGGAAAGTCACGAAGTGCATCGGCTCTACAACAATCGCTGGATGTTCAATGACTCCAACCATCGCTACGTTGCGGATGATGAAGTGCGCGCCCGGATGGTGGCCACGGGTTGGATAGATGAGGGCAGGGTCTTTTGCCATTTCGATGCGCGTCGCGACAGCGAGCGACAGTTTTCCCTTGCCGCCCTTGGCGAGAGTGTGCCTCTTGCGCCATGCGGACCCGGGCGGACGTGCGTGGACATGCGCAACCTGCCGCCAATCCAGCGCTCCCTAAACCGGCACCTGACCGATCGGCAGGTCGGCGGCACGAATCCCGATTACGCCCCGAGTTTCGATGCCCTGTCAGGATGGCGAGAGTGGTGGGGCCGCCTGTTCACGACATCATCCGGCCTCGACGCCCCGTCAGTTCACTCCTCGACCTTCATCGTGGTGGCTCCGGCCGACCTCTCGGCAGGCCAAGACGTCAACCCCTCCAACCTCGGAATTCACATTGCTCCCGAGTCTCGCGGTGCGGGGGTAGCGAGCATTGCCCTGCGTCGTGAATTGCTGGTGATCCCAGTGGCCCCGGGACTCACCGACGAACGCATCAAGCCCTGGGAAGGGGCGCGCGACTCCGATATCGTCATCGCCGTCCTCGTGCGCAACATCGCACTTGTGCGAAGCGCAAGTGGTGAGGGCCAGGCCTACGGACTCCTCGCGCTCGAGTTGCACGATGAGCGCAGCGGCCATGGAATCGTCGTGACGCTTCAAGCATACGGCACCCAACCAAGTGGCGATTTCGTGGGTCGCGACGCAACGGGGCGCGTGATCGTTTCCACCGTCTTCAGGGACTCGCCGGATTTCGGCCATGCCCTCCTCGGTCGCTATATTCGATGCCGGAACGGGCAATGCCCCATGCAGGACAATTCCCAGTACACGTTTCGCATTACCCGTACTTCGATCCCCACCATCCTCGAGCGTGCCCGGACTGCGGACGCCAGCCTCTCGGACGACCCAGGAGACTACCGAGTCGCGGCGTTCGAGTGCCGCAGCGAGGTGGCCGGGGATGGCGAGGTTGGAGTCACGACACGCTCCTGCCAACTGGATGTCACTTACTAGGCCCGAACCGACCGAAAGCGATAGACGGTGATCATGGGCGAATAGGAACGCAAACGGCGCCACCAGGGCGCCGTTCTCATTGAAGCAAGGAATTTGGTCGGGGTGAGAGGATTCGAACCTCCGGCCTCTACGTCCCGAACGTAGCGCTCTACCAGGCTAAGCTACACCCCGAATTGGCGGGCCGTGGGGCCCTCCGAAATCCTGTCGAATCAGAACCTTCTCTCGACAGAAAAGTGCGCCAATTGTAGCAGACTGTCGCGGCACGGGGAATCGGGAACGCCCGCCAGGCGCGCAATCGCGGTGTCCGCCTCGGCCCTCGCGCGCTGCCGGGCATAGTCGAGCGCTCCTACCCGGTGGATTGCCGCCACCACCCCCTCCAGGTCCGCCTTGCCACCGTGCTCGATCACGTGCCGGATCATCTCGCGCTCGGCGGCGTCTCCCGTGCGCATCGCGTAGATCAGCGGCAACGTGGGCTTGCCCTCAGCGAGATCGTCGCCCAGGTTCTTGCCGGTCTCGGTGAGATTGCCGGAATAGTCGAGAACGTCGTCGATCAGCTGGAAAGCCGTTCCCAGGTGCATGCCGTACTCGGCCATGGCGCGCTCGACCTCGGGAGGGGCATCGCCCAGGATGGCGCCCACCTGGGTCGCCGCCTCGAACAGCTTGGCCGTCTTGAAGCGGATCACCTTGAGATAGCTCTGCTCGTCGGTGTCCGGGTCATGGACGTTCAGGAGCTGCAGCACCTCGCCCTCGGCGATCACGTTGGTGGCATTGGCCAGCACCTTCATGATCCCCAGGCTGCCCGATTCCACGATCATCTGGAACGCGCGGGAATAGAGGAAATCGCCCACCAGCACCGAGGCGGCATTGCCGAATTCGGCGTTGGCGGTCTTGCGGCCGCGCCGCAGGCTGGATTCGTCCACCACGTCGTCGTGGAGCAGGGTGGCGGTGTGGATGAACTCGATCACTGCCGCGAGCTCGTGGCGCTGGGGCGCTTCGGGCCGGAATGCGCCCGCAGCGAGCAGGACCAGGGCCGGCCTCAGGCGCTTGCCCCCGGAGCCCACGATGTACTGGGCGATGGTGCGGATCAGCACCACCTCGGAGGAGAGGCGTTCGCGGATCACCTCGTCGACGCGGGCGAGCTCCGTGGCGATGGGCGCCCGGATCGATTCCAGGCTCGCGGGAGCCAACGGATGGCGCTGGGACAAGTCTTTGACCTTACGGGGGAATTCGCGTATTATAGCGGGCTCGATTGGAACGCCTGCAGAAACGCTTAAGGCAGGCCCGCCGAGACACTCAAAACGCAATGGAGTCCACAATGTACGCGGTCATAAAAACCGGCGGCAAGCAGTATCGCGTTGCCCCCGGCGAAAAAATCAAAATAGAACAGATACCGGCAGACGTTGGCGCTCAAGTTGTCCTCGACCAGGTCCTCATGGTGGCCGATGGAGAAGCGCTGAAGGTCGGTAATCCCCTGGTGTCCGGAGCCACAGTCTCCTGCACCGTCATCTCCCACGGGCGCGGCGTGAAGATCAAGATCTTCAAGATGCGCCGCCGCAAGCACTACCAGAAGACCCAGGGACATCGCCAGAACTACACGGAAATCCGTGTGGACGCGATCGCCTGAGGAAGGAACCGACACCATGGCACACAAGAAAGCAGGCGGCTCGTCACGCAACGGCCGCGATTCCGAGAGCAAGCGGCTCGGCCTCAAGGCCTTCGGCGGCGAGCTCGTGAACGCGGGCTCGATCCTCGTTCGCCAGCGCGGCACCCGGTTCCACCCGGGCATGCACGTGGGCATCGGCAAGGACCACACGCTGTTCGCCACGTCAACCGGCCACGTGAAGTACGGCAAGCACGGCCCGAAGGGCAAGTCGTTCGTCTCGATCGAGCCGGCCGAGCAGCAGTAGGCTTCTTTCTAACGCGAAGAAGCCCCGTACTCGTACGGGGCTTTTTTGTTTGTCACCCCACAATGTTTGTCTCCCCCGCGAAGGCGGGGGGCCAATGGGATCCCCGCCTTCGCGGGGATGACTTGAGATGCCCGAGATCGGATTGTTCGTCGTCGCCGCAATCCTGCTGGCCCTGGCACCCGGACCGGACATCGTCTACGTCCTGGCGCGCGGCATCGCGCAGGGTGCGCGCGCGGGAATCGCCGCGGCCTTCGGCTTCGCCACCGGCTGCATCTTCCACACCGTGCTCGCCGCGGTCGGCGTGGCCGCGTTGATCCGCTCCTCGCCCCTCGCGTTCGACCTGGTGCGGTACGCCGGTGCGGCATACCTGGTCTGGATCGGTATCCAGGCGCTGCGCCATCGCAACGCCTTCACGCTGGAGGCGGCGAGCGACACGCGCGGGCTCGCCACCATCTATCGCCAAAGCGTCATCGGCAACATGCTGAACCCGAAGGTGACGCTCTTCTTCCTCGCCTTCCTGCCGCAGTTCGTGGATGCACAGGCCGGCAACGCGGGCCTGCAGATGGCACTCCTGGGCGCCGTCTTCATGGGCGTCACCGTGGTCGTCTTCGGCGCCGTGGCGCTGTTCGCGGGCTGGATCGGCGCGCGGCTGCGAGCGAAACCCGCCATCGCCGCGCGCCTCAACCTATTCGCCGGATTCACCTTCATCGCCCTGGGCGTGCGGGTAGCGCTTCCGGACCTGGCGCCGAGTTAACTTGGGCCCCGGGCCATCGCCGCAACGGCGGCGCCCGGGGAGAGAAAGAGCAAATGAAATTCTTCGACGAAGCGAAAATCGAGGTCATCGCCGGCAAGGGCGGCGACGGCAGCGCCTCCATGCGGCGCGAGAAGTTCGTGCCCCGCGGCGGACCCGATGGCGGCGACGGCGGGCGCGGCGGCAGCATCTGGGCGGTGGCCGACCTGAACATCAACACGCTGGTCGACTTCCGCTACACGCGCCTCTTCCGCGCCAAGGGCGGCGAGAACGGCCGCGGCCGCGACCAGTACGGCAAGGGCGCCGAGGACATCATCCTGCGCGTGCCGGTGGGCACCCTCATCAAGGACGCCGAGAGCGGGGAAGTGATGGCGGACCTCGCGAAGGAAGGCGCCCGCGCCCTCCTCGCCAAGGGCGGCAAGGGCGGCATCGGCAACATCCACTTCAAGTCGAGCGTCAACCGCGCACCGCGCCAGTTCACCCACGGCGAGGAGGGCGAGGCGCGCAAGCTGGAGATGGAGCTGCGCGTGATCGCGGACGTGGGCCTCCTCGGCATGCCCAATGCCGGCAAGTCGACGCTGATCCGCGCGAACGCCTCGGCGCGTCCCAAGGTGGCGGACTATCCGTTCACCACGCTGCATCCCAACCTCGGCGTGGTGCGCGTCGACGAGAGCCGTTCGTTCGTCGTGGCCGACATCCCGGGGTTGATCGAGGGCGCCGCCGAGGGCGCAGGCCTGGGACACCAGTTCCTGCGCCACCTGCAGCGCACCCACCTGCTGCTGCACCTGGTGGACATCGCGCCCTTCGATGAAGCCACCGACCCGGTGGCCGAAGTGAAGGCGATCGCCGGCGAGCTCAAGAAGTACGACGCGTCGCTCGCGAAGAAGCCGCGCTGGCTGGTCATGAACAAGGCCGACCTGCTCGATCCCGCCGAAGCGAAGAAGCGCGCCGCGGCGACGGTGAAGAAGCTCAAGTGGAAGGACCCCTGGTTCGTGATCGCCGGCATCAACGGCGAGGGCTGCCCGGCGCTCACCTTCGCGATCATGGAGTTCCTGGAAGGCGAGCGCGCCGCCGGGCGCCGCGGCCCGCCCCCGGCGCGCGACGAAGAGTGAGCACGACCCCGCTCGCCGCCGCGCGGCGCGTCGTGGTGAAGATCGGCTCCTCGCTCCTCACCAACGCGGGCGCCGGCCTGGACCGCGCCGCCATCGCCGACTGGGTGCGCCAGATCGCGCAGCTGCGGGCGCGGGGGGTCGAGGTGCTCGTAGTCTCTTCCGGGGCCATTGCCGAAGGAATGAAGCGACTGGGCTGGACCCGCCGCCCCCGCGCCGTGAGCGAGCTGCAGGCCGCCGCCGCGGTGGGGCAGATGGGCCTGGTGCAGATGTGGGAGTCGTGCTTCGCGGAGGTGGGCCTGCATACCGCACAGGTGCTCCTCACCCACGAGGACCTCGGCGACCGGCGCCGCTACCTCAACGCCCGCACGACGCTCAAGAGCCTGGTGGCGCTCGGCGTGGTGCCCGTGATCAACGAGAACGACACGGTGGTGGTGGAGGAGATCCGCTTCGGCGACAACGACACGCTGGGCGCCCTGGTGACCAACTTGATCGAGGCCGACGCGCTGGTGATCCTCACCGACCAGAAGGGCCTCTTCTCCGCCGACCCGCGGCGCGATCCGTCCGCGACCCTGGTGGCGCGTGCCAAGGCCGGCGACGCGTCACTCGAGGCCATGGCCGGGGGCGCCGGCTCCACGCTCGGCAGCGGCGGCATGATCACCAAGATCCTCGCGGCGAAACGGGCGGCCCGCAGCGGCGCGCACACCGCCATCGCCTGGGGGCGCGAGCCCGAGGTGCTGGCGCGGCTATTCGCCGGCGAGCCCGTAGGCACGCTGCTGGAGGCGCAGACAGCGCCACTGGCAGCGCGCAAGCAGTGGCTCGCGGACCACTTGAAACCCTCCGGGCGGGTGGTGCTCGACCCGGGCGCCGTCCGGGCGCTGGTGGCCGACGGCAAGAGCCTGCTCGCCATCGGGGCCACCGCGGTCGAGGGCCACTTCGAGCGTGGCGAGGTCGTGAGCGTGGCGGGCCCCGACGGGCGTGAGATCGCCCGGGGCCTGGTCAACTACGGCGCCGCCGAGACCGCCCGGATCCTGCGCCGGCCCACCGCCGAGATCGAGTCGGTGCTGGGCTACATCGCCGAGCCCGAGCTGATCCACCGGGACAACCTGGTCATCCTTTAGTCGCCGCGAATGGGCAGGCACTGACGGCCCACGCGCGCGCCGTCCGGGCTACACCGGCAGGCCGCCGGGCAGGGGGGCGGCAAGTCCCGGAAACTGCGGAATATTCCGTTGACGCTCCCCGGGGCGAGGACTAGCCTACGGATGGCACGGCACCTGCTTCCGTGCAGTTACAAATAAGCGGTCCAGGGAGATCCCGCAAATGCGCACATCCAGCCTTCGCCAGCCGAAGTCCGTCCTCCGTCATTCGCCGTTGATCGCCGCGATCGCGCTGGCGTTGATCCCTGCCGCCGCTTCGGCGGGCATCAAGACCTGGGACGTCGGCCCCGTGAGCAACCCGACCGCCGTTCCCGTCATCTACACGCTCGAACAGGCGCTCAGCCTGATGAGCAGCGACGCCAGCTGCAACGTCGATGACCAGGTCATCAACTTCACCGGCCCGTTCACGATCCAGCCCGGCTCCTCCCTGCCTTCCGTGACGTGCGACCGGACCACGATCAACGCCAACCAGATCAGCGGCGTGGTCATCGATGGCGCAACTTACTACGGTGGCACTTGCGTGCTGGTGGGCTCGGCCTCCACGCCGACGGTCATCCATAAGCTCACCATCCAGAACTTCTCCTATGGCACCGCCTTCTGCGGGCTGCTGAGTGCCTTCGGCAACACCGTGAGCAACGTCGGCACCGGCTTCGATGCCAGCTCCGGATCCGAAATCACCGGCAATACCGTCACCGACCACTCCAATAACGGCGTCTTTTCCTATGGCGGCGCCACCATCAAGAACAACACGATCGTCGGCCGCGTGGGGGCGACGAGCTCCGGAGGCATCTACGCCTCCGACTCGGTGATCAGCGGGAATAAGGTTTCCCAGAACCAGTACGGCCTCCATGTCAATGGCGGCAGTGCGAACGGCAACGAGGTCTTCAACAACGCCGCCAGTGGAATTTACGCGACCAATGCCGCCTCGTTGTCCGGCAACGACGTCTACGGCAACGACACTGGCATCGAGCTCTACAACGCCGGCGCCGTCTCGGGCAATCGCATCGGCTCCATCGCGGGCGTTGGACCCAACACGGTCGGCATCTTCGATTACGGCTTTATGGCCGGAACCGTGATCGAATCGAACCAGATCGCCGGCAACGTCGGCGCCGGCATCAAAAGCGACGCTTATGGCACGATCATTCGCAATAACACCCTCGGCACCGCCACGATAACCAACGAATACGGCATCAACCTTTCCTCGTTCGCCTATGGATTGACTATCACCGGCAACGACATCGCCGGCAACACGACCGCGGGCATCTTCGCCAGCGACATCTTCCAGGTCGACATCCTTTCCAACACCATTGCCGGCAACGACATCGGCGTCAAGGTGGAGTGCGGTGGCCCGATGAAGCTCGATGGCAACGTCATCTCGGGCAACACGTCCCACGGGGTCTACCTCGCGGGGTACCAGGGCAACGGGGCATCCGACATCACCGGCAACCGGATTGGCGTGGCCGCCGGTTCGCTCACCGCGCTCTCGAATAAGGGCAGTGGCGTGATGCTCGACGCGGGGATTGTTTGCGGCGCCAAGCAGATGCGCTCGGGGGAGCTCGCGATGAAGCCGCTGGCAGCGGCGCTCGCGGCCCCGAAGGGCTTGCGGCTGATCGATACGTCGGCCACCAACAACGTCCTTATCAGCGGCAACATCATCGCGTTCAACGACTCACACGGCGTAACGGTCGTCGCCGGCGTGGGCAATTCGATCCTGCAGAACCGGATCTGGGCGAACGGGCGCGTCGCGGGCAAGAACATCGACCTGGGTGATCCCTCCGCGCCGATCGGCAACGACCTTCTCGACGCCGACACCGGGCCGAACGAAAAGCAGAATTCGCCCGTCATCGATGCGGTGCGACACCTTCCTTCAAACGAGACGCTGGTCACATTCACGCTCGAGTCCGAGCCTGCCGATGCTACGGGATGCAGCGCATTGCCGCAGGTGCCACCGGCCTCCGGCTACACGTACCGCATCGACCTGTTCGAGAACGCGGCACTCACCGTACCCGCGGGCCAGGCGCCGGTCGGCAATACGTTCATGGTCGGCCCGCCTTGCGGCGGGCCCGTCAGCGGCAGCCTCACGCTCGGTGGACTCCGTGACAACATTTCGGCCACCGCGCGCAACGAGGTGACACTCGACTCCTCCGAATTCTCCGCGCTGGTCGCCGCGGTGCAGCTTCCCAACGTCGACATCGCGCCCACCTCGCTCAGCTTCGGCCAGGTGCCGCTCGGCAACACCGCCTCCCCGCAGACGATCAACATCAGCTCCACGGGCGGCTCGCCTTACCAGATCAGCTCGTTCACCTCGACCCCGAGCTGCAGCATCCCGAGCGATCGTGGCCCGAAGGCGCGCTCGAAAGCGGCGACCACCATCGCGGCCTGCACCTCGCCCTTCACCTGCACGACCACCTGCTCCGAAGGCGTCGCTTACCCGAACGGGCCCGCCTGCTCCATCGACGTGCAGTTCTCGCCGCTGGCCCTGGGCACGGTGACGCAGACCCTGTACATCTGCGACAACGTCTCCGGCAGCCCGCGCCCCCTCACCTTCTCCGGCCAGGGCATGCCCGCCGCGGTGGTGACCGTCACGCCCACGCCATTCGACTTCGGCTCGGTCCGCGTCGGCGTGAAGAGCGGCGTCCAGTCGTTCTCGATCGTGAACGCCAACGCCACTCCCATGGCGCTCGGGATCATCGCCGTCACCGGCGACTTCGTGCTCGAGTCCCACAACTGCCCTGCCACCCTCGCCCCGGGCGCGGGATGCCAGGCGCTGGTGAGCTTCTTCCCGACGATATCGGGAATCGCCAACGGCAAGCTGAACGTTCCGGCGGGCGCCGGCGCGGGATTGTCCACTGGGTTCGCCGACCTGCGCGGCAACGGCGTGCAGGTGGCGGAGATCGTGCTGCCCACGAGCATCGATTTCGGCACCTACACTCTCGGCTCGCCCGCGATCACGCGCACGGTCACATTCACCAACACGGGCAACCTCGCCGTGGCGTTCACGAGCATCGCAGCGAGCGCACCATTCACACTTTCCGACGGCTGCGGCGCGACCCTCGCCCCGGCTGCTTCCTGCACGCTCCTGCTGGGCTTCGCACCGGCCACCCAGGGCACGTTCACCGGCTCGCTCACGGTCGCCAGCAATGCCCAGGGCGGCTCGGGCAGCGTGCTCCTCACCGGAACGGCGCAGGTCCCGCCGGCTCCCCTCGCGACCCTCAGCAGCTCCACCCTCAACCTGGGCGCGGTGCCGCTCGGCCAGACCACCACGGAGGGCACGATCACCGTCACCTCCACCGGGACGGCCGACTACGTGGTGACGCGGTACAGCGTCGACGCAGCATGCAGCGGCGGATCGGTATGCGCCACCGGCGAGTTCACGTGCTCCCTCGGGTGCACACCGGGCCAGGCCTACGCCCCGGGCGCCTCTTGCACGATCGGCGCCAGGTTCTCGCCCCTGGCGCTGGGCGCGCGCTCGTCGACGTTCTACATCTGCGACAACACCAGCGCCTCGCCGCGCGCCATTACCTTCACCGGCGATGGCCTGCCGGCCGCGGTGGTGACCGTCTCGCCCACGCCTTTCGATTTCGGTTCGGTCCGGCTCGGAGTGAAGAGCAACTTCCAGCAGTTCTCGATCGTGAACGACAACGCGAGCTCGATGCCGCTCGGTACCATCGCGGTCACCGGCGACTTCATCCTCGAGTCCCATAACTGCCCCGGCGCGCTCGCCCCCGGCGCGGGTTGCCAGGCGCTGGTGAGTTTCCTTCCGGGGACGCCGGGAATCGCCAACGGCAGGCTGAACGTGCCGGCAGGCGCCGGCGCGGGACTGTCCAGCGCTTATGCCGAGCTGCGCGGCAATGGCGTGCAATTGGCGGAGATCGTATTGCCTGCGAGCGTCGACTTCGGCGCCTACACCCTGGGCTCCCCGGCGATCACGCGTGCGGTCACATTCACCAACACCGGTAACTTCGCGGTGGCCTTCTCGAGCATCACCGCGAGCGCGCCCTTCACCCTCTCCGATGGCTGCGGCCCCTCGCTCGCCCCGGGCGCGTCCTGCACACTCCTGCTGGGCTTCGCGCCAGGCACCGTGGGCACGTTCGCCGGGTCGCTGACGGTCGCCAGCAATGCGCAAGGCGGCTCGGGCAGCGTGCCGCTCACGGGCACGGCGCAGGTGGCACCCGTTCCCCTGGCCACGCTCAGCACCTCGACGCTGAACCTCGGCGCCACCCCGCTCGGCCAGACCACGGCGGAGGGCAGCATCACCGTCACCTCCACCGGGACGGCCAACTACGTGGTGACCAGGTACAGCACCGACGCCGCTTGCACCGGGGCGGCGGTGTGCGCCACCGGCGAGTTCACGTGCTCGTTCGGATGCGCGCCGGGCCAGCCCTACGCGCCGGGCGCCTCGTGCACCATTGCCGCGCGGTTCACCCCGCAGGCTTTGGGCGTGCGCTCCACGACGTTCTACATCTGCGACAACACCACGTCGTCGCCGCGGGCAGTCACGCTCACGGGCGAAGGGGGCAACCCCACGGTCGTCACGATCCAGCCTTCATCGCACGACTTCGGGACCGTACTGGTGGGACAGACCAGCGACGTGCGCGCGTTCACGATCGTGAACTCGGGCGGCGCGCCGGTCCCCGTCGGAACCCCTGGCATCACGACCGGATTCGCCATCGTGGCGAACAACTGCCCGGCCACGCTTGCCGCCTCCCAGCGATGCACGGTCGCCGTAGTATTCCAACCCACCTTCGGCGGCGCCGCGACCGGCAAGCTGATCGTGCAGGCCGGAGCGGGCCTGGGACTCTCCAATGCCATCGCCGAACTGAAGGGCACCGGCGGC
Organism: Burkholderiales bacterium; assembly: GCA_031375445.1. GTDB lineage: Bacteria > Pseudomonadota > Gammaproteobacteria > Burkholderiales > Usitatibacteraceae > Usitatibacter. The sequence goes on from JANMHV010000395.1 coordinate 13,006, forward strand.
ACGCAACCCGGCATCGACCTGCCCACGGCCATCGACTTTGGCGCATCGGTGATCGGCAGCGGTCCGGTGGTGCGCACCGCGACGCTGGCCAACACCGGCAACGCCACCCTGACGATCCTGTCGGTGGCGATCAGCGGCGCGGGCTTCACTCTGCAGAACGACTGCCCCGCGAGCGTCCCGGCGGGCGGCAACTGCGCGCTGCGGATCACCTTCACGGCGACCGGAACCGGCGAGTTCACGGGCCAGCTCGTCGTCACCAGCAACGCGGGCGGCGCGCCGCGCACGGTGGCGCTGAGCGCCCGCTCGCAGCCGCTTCCCATTCCGCAGGTGCGCGTGACGCCGGCGGCGATCGGATTCGGGGACCGCATGATCGGAACCCTCGGCACCGGGCAGCGCGTCACGATCTCAAACGTGGGTGGCGCCCCGGCGGCCCTCGACCGCGTCGCCGTCGACCTGCACTACGTGATCACCGGCAACACCTGCGGCGCATCGATCGCGGCGCAACAGAGCTGCATCCTCGAGGTCTCGTTCCGGCCGCTGATGACCGGACCGCGCGCCGCGACGCTGCAGATCTTCACCAACGCCGAGGGCAGCCCGCACACGGTGAGCCTCGCAGGACGGGGTTGCACGCCGCCCCGCCCACGCCAGCCTCCGTCCTGCACGCCCTGAGGCGGAGCGACACCCCGGCGACGGCGGGCTGATCCTTGGCCCGCATCGCCTTCGCCTGGGAGCTCGGCGGCGAGCTCGGCCACGCCATCTCGTGCTCGGAGCTCGCGCGCTCGCTCACCGCGCGCGGGCACCAGGTGGCGTTCGTCTTTCGCGAGCTGCACAACCTGCGCTTCCTGCCCAACCCCATCGACGGTATCGAAGTCTTCCAGGCGCCGGTGGTCCCGTTAGAGGGGCTGGGCGAGTCGCCGCCGGCGACCTTCGCCGACATCCTGCGCGGCTGCGGCTACCGAGACCCGGCGGTGCTGGGGCGCCTGGTGGCGGGATGGCGCGAAATCTTCGCCCGGTGGAAACCCGACCTCGTGGTCGAGGACTTCGCCCCCACGGCGCTCCTCGCCGCTCGCATCGACGGCTTGCGGCGCGTTCGCTACGGCAACGGCTTCGCGGTGCCTCCGCGCACGGTTCCGCTGCCCGCGTTCCGATTCGATGCGGGCGTCGCGCCCGATTACCCCGCGCAAGCCGAGGCGGGCGTGCTGGCGGTGGTGAACGCGGCGCTCACAACCCTCGGCGCGGCGCCGCTCGCGAACCTGGCCGAGCAGCTCGAGTCCGACGACGAGTTCCTCTGCACGTTTCCCGAGCTGGACCAGTACGGTGACCGGCCCGCGGCGGGCTATTGGGGACCGCGCTTCCACGCCTCCTCGGGAGAGGCGGTGGAATGGCCGGGCGGGATCGGCAAGCGCATCGTGGTCTACCTCAAGCGCACCCACCCCGCCCTCGATCACCTGATAGAGACGCTCGCGGCAAGCCCGCACCAGGTCGCCGCGTTCATCCCCGACCTGGAGCCACAGCGCCGCGCGCGCCTCGAGGGGCCGCGCCGCATCGTGGCCCAACGCCCGATCCGCCTCGATACGCTGCTGCGGCAGGCCGACCTGATGGTGAGCCACGGCGGCAACATCTGCCCGGGATCGCTCACGCGCGGCATCCCGCAGCTCGTGCTTCCCTCGCAATACGAGCAGTACCTCACCGCGGTCCGTGTGGGGCAGCTGCGGGTCGGCGCCGTGCTCCCGCCCGAGGCCGATGCGGCGATGGTCTCGCGCACTCTGCAGCGCCTGTTGGAGGACCCGGGGTATGTCCTGCGTGCCCGCACCTTCGCCGCCAGGTATCCCGCCTACTCGCCGATGGAGCAGCGCCGGCGCATGTGCGCGCGCATCGAGCAGCTGGCCGCGCGCGCCTGACGTATCCGTTGTGGAGGCCGATGAGGCCCCCTATACTCACGCGGTCCTTCCACGGGGAGCGCCAATGAACATCGTCACACGGGTCCAGAACATCCTGCTGAAGCCGAAGGACGAGTGGGGGGTGATCTCCGGCGAGACGCACACCGTCCAGGGGCTCTACACGCGCTACGTGATGATCCTGGCGGCCATTCCCGCCGTGGCGACGTTCATCGGCATGTCGGTGGTGGGCGTTTCCGGCTTCACCCAGTCATACCGCCTGCCGATCGCGGCCGGGCTCGCGCAGATGGTGCTTCAGTACCTGCTCAGCCTGGGTTCGGTGTACCTGATCGCGCTCCTCATCGACGCGCTGGCGCCGAGCTTCGGCGGCGAGAAGAACTTCATGCAGGCGTTCAAGGTGGCGGCTTTCTTTCCCACCGCCTCATGGGTGGCAGGCATCTTCGCCATCATCCCGATACTCGGCATCCTGGCGCTGCTGGGCGGGCTCTACAGCCTCTACCTGCTCTACCTGGGCTTGCCGCGCCTCATGAAGGCGCCCGACGAGAAGGCGATTCCGTACACGGTGGTGGTGATCATCGTGGCGATCGTCATCATGGTCGTGATCGGCGCGGTCTCGAGCCTGCTCGTTCCCTCCACCGTCCGCGGCTTCTGAAAAAATAATGGGGTCAGAACAGGTTTTAAACGACACGTAAAACCTGTTGTGACCCCATTTATTTCTACGCTTCCGAAGTCGCGGCGTTGGGCGGGATGAGGATCGGCATCGACCGCTGGACGCGGGGATGCCGCCGCCGGCGGTAGGGCGAAAGCCCCACCACGCGCGGATGCGGATCGAGGAACTCCGACAGCTGCTCGAGCCCCAGCCGGTACGAATCGCGCTTGAACTCGATCACCGCTTCCAGCGGCACCCAGTAGTCGTGCCAGCGCCACGCGTCGAATTCCGGATGCCCCGACGCACGCAGGCTGATGTCGCAATCGCGCCCGACCAGCCGCAGCAGGAACCAGATCTGCTTCTGCCCCTTGTAGGTGCCGCGCCACTCGCGCTTCACCCAGTGGTTCGGCACGTTGTAGTGCAGCCACTCGCGCGTGCGCCCTAACACCTTCACGTGCTGGGGCTCGAGCCCCGTCTCTTCGTTCAGCTCCCGGAACATGGCCTGTTCGGGAGTCTCCCCGGGCTTGATGCCACCCTGGGGAAATTGCCATGCGTGCTCTTTGATGCGCTTGCCCCAAAACACCTGGTTGCGGCCATTGACGAGCACGATGGCGACGTTCGGGCGATAGCCGTCCCGATCGATCATGGTGGTCACCATCCAATCCGTTGAATTGAACCCATTTTTCCACAGTTTGCGAGCGCCCGCCAGCCACCGTCCGGACCTTGCGTCAGTGTAGAATAGTCGGTTGCAACCCAATGATTTAACTTGAATTACGGGTTAGACCAACCCGCAGACCGGAGAGTTCATGCGCGCCACCCAGTACTATCTCGCCACCCTCAAGGAGGCCCCCCAGGAGGCGGAGCTCGCCAGCCACCGGCTGATGCTCCGGGCGGGAATGATCCGCAAGCTCTCCTCGGGCCTGTATTCCTGGATGCCCCTGGGACTGCGCGTGCTGCGCAAGGTCGAGGCCGTGGTGCGCGAGGAAATGAACCGCGCCGGGGCGCTCGAGATGTTGGCACCTCCCGTGCAACCCGCGGAGCTGTGGCAGGAAACCGGCCGCTGGACCCTCTACGGCCCGATGATGCTGCGCATCAAGGATCGCGCCGAGCGCGAGTTCTGCTACGCGCCCACCGCCGAGGAAGTGCTCTGCGACATCGTGCGGCGCGAGGTGAAGAGCTACCGCCAGCTGCCGGTGAATTTCTACCAGATCCAGACCAAGTTCCGCGACGAGATCCGCCCCCGCTTCGGCGTGATGCGCGCGCGCGAGTTCACGATGAAGGACGCGTACTCGTTCGACGCCGACTTCGAGGGCCTGCAGAAAAGCTACCGGGCGATGTACGACGCGTACACGCGCATCTTCACGCGCCTGGGACTCGAGTTCCGCGCGGTGGCGGCCGACAACGGCGAGATCGGAGGCACCGGCTCCCATGAGTTCCAGGTGCTGGCGGGCTCGGGCGAGGATGCCATCGCCTATTGCCCGGGCTCGGACTATGCCGCCAACGTCGAGGCGGCCGAGGCGCTGGCTCCGGCCACCGCCCGCGCCACTGCGGGAGCGACGATGCAGAAAGTCGCGACGCCCGGCAAGCACACCTGCGAGGACGTCGCCGCATTCCTCGGCATCCCCCTCGAGAAGACCGTCAAGTCGATCGTGGTGATGACCAAGCGGGAGGACGGTCCCGACGTGATGACGATGCTGCTGATCCGCGGCGACCACATGCTGAACGAGGTCAAGGCCTCGAAGGTGCCGGGCCTGAAGCCCTTCCGCTTCGCCACCGACGCCGAGATCCGCGAGCGCCTGAAGGCGAACCCCGGTTCGCTCGGTCCCGTGGGCCACGACGTGAGGCTCGTGGCCGACCGCACGGTCGCCGCGATGAGCGATTTCTGCACCGGCGCCAACGAGGACGGCTTCCACCTCACGGGCGTGAACTTCGCCCGCGACCTGCCGGAGCCCATCGTCGCCGACATCCGAAACGTGCTCGCGGGCGATCCCTCGCCCGACGGCCGCGGCACGCTCGAGCTCGCGCGCGGCATCGAGGTGGGGCACGTGTTCCAGCTGCGCACCGCCTACACCGAGAAGATGGGCGTGACCTACATCGACGAGAAGAGCGCCACCCGCCCGATGGAGATGGGCTGCTACGGCATCGGCGTGACCCGCGTGGTGGCGGCCGCGATCGAGCAGAACCACGACGACCGCGGCATCATCTGGCCGGACCCGATGGCGCCCTTCATGGTCTCGATCATCCCGATGGGCTATGGCCGCAGCGCCACGGTGAAGGCGGCGGCGGACGCGCTCTACGCGGAGCTCGACGGCGTCGACATCGAGGTGTTCCTCGACGACCGCGACGAGCGGCCCGGCGTGCTGTTGGCCGACCAGGAGCTGGTGGGCATTCCCCACCGGGTCGTGATCGGCGATCGCGGCCTCAAGGAAGGCGTGGTCGAGTACCAGCACCGGCGCGAGACCGAGGCCACGAAGGTGAAGCAGGCGGACATCCTCGCGCACGTGATGGCTCGCATCCGCGATGGCGCACCCGGCGCTGCGCGCTAGCGCCGCAGCCTTCTTCCTCGTGCTGGCCGCTGCACTCGACGCGGCCGCCGGCGCGCAACAGTACGAGGTGCTCTCGGCGTCGGTGCGCGCGTCGCTCGCCGGCGCCGTGAACGACCGCGGCAGCGTCGACTTCAAGGATCTCGACACGCGCGCCTGGGTGCGCGCCATGACCCGCCGCGTGGGTGCGCGCGTGGGCGACGAGGAGTCGACGCGGCAGTTCCTGGCACTCGTGCGCTACGAGTCGCTGCGCGCGGGGCTCGACCCCCACGTGGTGCTGGCGGTGATCGAGGTTGAGAGCCGCTTCCGCAAGTACGCGGTGTCGAAAGCCGGCGCGCGCGGCCTGATGCAGGTGATGCCGTTCTGGGTGAAGGAGATCGGCGAGCCGAAGCACAACCTCTTCCACGAGCGCACCAACCTGCGCTACGGCTGCACGATCCTGCGCCACTACCTCGATCGCGAGCGCGGCAACCTGTCCAATGCCCTCGGGCGCTACAACGGCAGCCTCGGCCAGCCGGGCTACCCGAACCTGGTGTTGAAGGCGCTGCGGGAGCGCTGGGCGCTGGGGGCCCAGGCGGCCTAGGCGCGGCACCCCGGGGCGCTGCTATGCTGGCTAATGACCACCCCATTCGACGTCCCCACGCCTACCGCGCCGCCCGGCGACCTGCTGGTGCGCCCGGCCAGGTTCCGCGCGTGGATCGACTCGCTCCCCTCCACAACGTCCTTCGATTCGAGCCGCAAGCTGCTCGCCCATGCCCAGGCGCTCGCGGGCACCGTGCTCGACTCCGACACGCGCCTCGAGCTGCTCGAGATCCACGCGCGCGCCGCCGCCACGATGCTCCCCGCGCTGGAGAGCTTCTACGCCGACAGCGGCCCGCCGCTGGAGCCCGCCGCGCGCTCGGCGGTGGGACTGGTGCGCGACTACACCTCGGCGCTCATCGTCGGCTACCGGCGCGTTGCGGCGGACGCGGCAGGCAAGCTCCTCGGGTCGCGCAAGGCGGTGGGGATCGCACTGCGCCGCGGGATGCACTTCGCCTGCCTGCGCATGATCGCCTCGTACAAGTCGTACACGCCGGTCGGCGCGGGCGCCTGGGCCGACCTCCACCAGATCTTCCTGCGGGCCGAAGAGGCGCGCGTGGCCACCGACGCCGATCCGGAAACCAGGCGCTCCATCGACGAGCAGTACGCCGAGGTGCTGCTGCTCTCGCTCTCCGACCCGTACCGGCTCGGCGCGGGGCAGCTGCAGCGGGTGCTCGACGAAGTGCGCCGCATGTCGCCCGCCGTGGTGCTGCACCGCAAGCGATTCGAGGGCTCCGTGCGGGGCCAGTACCTGGTTTCGTGCGACACCGACCGGCCGCCCAAGCCCGCTCTCTCCGCCCAGGAGGACACGGGCGGCCCCAACTGGCGCCTCCTCGACCCGGCCCCCGCCCTCAGGCACGTCCAGGCCGCGATCCAGGCGCAAAAACCCCTCGGGCCGGGAGGCAAGGCGCTGTTCGAGAAGGTGGTGCGGCTGTGGGCGGATCCTCCGAAGCGCACCTCGCGCCGCGACCCCACCGAGGGCACCGCGGCGATCTGCTCGGGCATCCAGACGGTGGGCCAGCTGATCTCCGTCGACTCCAAGGCCGACTTGATCGCCCAGGACGAGTCGCTGCGCCGCGGCATCACGATGCCGCTCCTGGCGGTTCTGGCCGAGGATGATTCGGGTCCGCTGCCGGTCTTCGAATGGGAAGTGCTGAACCAGAGCGCGGGGGGGTTGCGCGTGCGCCGCACCGGCGGCCCGCAGTCGGTGGGCGTGGGCGAGGTGGTGGCGATCCGCCTGCCCGGCAAGCCGCGCTGGAGCATCGGGGCCGCGCGCTGGATCACGCTTTACGATTCCGGCGGGATGGAGTTCGGCCTGCAGTTCGTGGCCGAGAACGCACGGACCGTGTGGGTGCGCGAGTGGGGCGGCCACACCAAGGCCGGCCTCTATTTCGAGGCCTACGACGGGGAGCCGCCCAAGCTCCTCACGCCGCCGGACACGTTCACCGAGCGGCGGGAATACGAGCTCGAGCACGAGGGCGAGAAATTCCTGGTGCGCGGCGTGCGCATGCGCGAGCGCACCAGCCGCTTCGAGCTCTTCGAGGTCGACGTCGCCTGAGGGCTGGCGCGCGACAGCGCTAGCCCTTCGGGGCGGCCGCGGTGACGGACTGCGCGGCCTTGGGCGTCGAGGCGCCCAGCATCTTCCGGTCGACGCGGCCCACGCGGTCGTAGATGACCAAGCCTCGCGGATCGTAGATGCGGGTGACCGGCAGCGCCCGGGGCTCGCCCAACTGCTTCTCCACCGCATCGTCCGCAAGCACCAGCGGGTAGGCGTGGCCCACCTTGGTGGCGAAGCGCTTGACCTTCTCCGCGTCCTCCGCGTCCATCGCGACACCCAGCACCACGACGTCGGGCCGCTGCCTGGCGAAGGTCGCGATCTCGGGGATTTCCTGGATGCAGGGAACGCACCACGTGGCCCAGAAATTCACCACCACCCAGCGGCCCTTGTAGTCCGCCAGCCGGTGCTTCTTGCCCTGGGTATCCGCGACCTCGAAGGCCGCCGAAGGAGCCGCCGCGGCCATCGCCAGGCCAAGGGCGGCGCAGCCGAGGGTTTTTCTCAAGATATTGGTTCTCAAATACTTTTCCCTCGTCTATGCTGCACAAAGTCTACAAGAAAAGCCCGGCACAAATGGCACTCGCATGGTCGGTCCCGGCGGATCGCGCCACCCCGCCGAAGGACCTGGAAGTCCGTCCCAAGCAGGTCAAGGCATGGCTCGATTCGCTTCCCTTGGCCCAGTCCGCCGACGCATCGCGCAAGATCGTGGCCCACCTCGCGGCGCTGAACCGCTCCAAGGTGGATGTGGACGATCGCGTGCAGATCCTCGAGCTCTACCGCCCGATGGCGCAGACCCTCTTCGAGGAGATGGATTCCATCTATGGCAAGGCCACCCTGCCCCTGCAGCCGCGCCCGCGCGAGGCGCTCGAGCTCACGCACAAGCTGGCCGGCGAGCTCGCCATCGGCTACAAGATCGCGCTGTCCGAGAAGACCGGCAAGTTGATCGCCTTCGGCGGCAAGAAGCAGCAGCCGATGCTGCTGGTGCGTGCCATGCAGTACCTCGCCACCCAGCTGCGCGCGGCCTACAAGTCGTACACCCCCACGCCCGCGGGCACCTGGAAGGATCTCCACCAGATCTATTTGCATGCGGAAAAAGAGGGCATCGTCGCCGAGCCCGGCGATCCGGAGAACAAGGCGAGTGTGGCCGAGCTCTATTGCGAGGTGCTGCTGCTCTCGCTCACCGATCCCTACCGCCTGAACCAGGGCGAGACCGACAAGGTGGTGGCGCAGGTGCGGGCCTCGCGCGCGCCGGTCACGCTGTCCCAGGCGCGCCCCCCCACGCGTCCCGGCGGGCACTTCCTGGTGCCGTGCGATACCGACAAGCCGCCCAAGCCCGCGCTTTCCGCGAACGACGATGCGGGCGGCCCCAATTGGCGGCTCTTCGACGCGAACCCCATCGTGGAGAAGTTGCGCGCCCGCAAGAACGCGCACGAGACCGGCAACGTCTCGGCCACCACCAGCAAGGCGGTGGGCCTCGACGGCATTACCCTGCTCGCCAAGCTCATCACCCTGTGGGGGGATCCGCCGAAGCGCACCAGCCGCCGCGACCCGATGGATACCACCGTGGCGATCTGCGTGGGCCTGAAGGCCGTGGCGCACTTCCTGGCGCTCGAGCCGCAGCAAGCCGCCGAGGGCGAGGCGATCCGCAGCGGCATCACCATGCCCCTCATCTCCATTCCCGACGACGAGGTGTCGCGCTCGATGAACGTGCTCGAGTGGGACGTGGTGAACCAGAGCCATGGCGGCATCAAGGTGCGCCGCATCGGCACCACGCTGCAGTCGCTCGCCGTGGGCGAGGTGGTCGCCATCCGCTTCATGGGCCGGCCGCGCTGGACCGTGGGAGTCGCCCGCTGGATCACCGCGATCGACGAGGGCGGCATGGAGTTCGGCGTGCAGTTCCTCGCCTCCGACGCGCGCGTGGTGCAGATCCAGCCCACCATCACCTCCGCCTCGCCCCAGGCCCGCCAGGCGCTGCTGCTCGCCGACGACCACGACCCGGGTGCGGCCGACAGCGTGCTGGCCCTGGCCAACACCTACTCGGAGCTGCGCGAATTCATGCTCGACGATCGCGGCGAGGTCACCTGCGTGCGCGCCCGCGGGCTCATCGAGAAGACCGGGCGTTTCGACCTCTTCCACGTTTCGCCCTCCTGACCGGCAGCCCCCCTTTCTCGCCCCAATGGGTGAGGGAGGCGGTGAGCTCCGCGCCGAACAGGATCACCAGCCACGAAACGTAGACCCACAGCAGGAAGATCGGCACCGCGGCGAACGTGCCGTAGATCGCGCTATAAGCCGGCGCCACGCGCACGTAGAACGCGAGCAGCTCCTTGGCCGCCTCGAACAGCAGTGCGGCCACGATCCCGCCCACCATCGCGTGCTTCCACGGCACGGCCCCCGTGGGAACCACGCGGAAGACCAGGAAGAACGCGAAGGCGCTCACCGCCGCGGGGATCGAGCGCAGCACGAACGGGTTCCAGGTGGCGTCGCGCACGAGGCCCGCGGACAACCCCATGAGGTAGGTGGTGATCGAAACGCTGACACCCATCAGCAGCGGCCCCACCACCAGCAGCCCCGTGTAGGCGATCAGCGACAGCCACATCGGGCGCGTCTCCTCGGTGCGCCAGATGAGGTTCAGCGACCGGTCGACGGTGAGCATCAGCGCGAAGGCGGTTGCGGCCAGGAACAGCACCCCCACCGTCGTGAGCCGCACCGCGTTCGCCGCGAACTCCTCGAGGTAGACGGTGATGATGCGGCCGGCGAGCTCGGGCGTGAGGTTCAGCAGCAGGAAAATCTTGATCTGCACCATCACCTCGCCGAAGAAGGGCGACGCCGACATGATCGCCACCACGATCGCGAACATCGGCACGAGCGCCAGCAGCGTGGTGAAGGCGAGGCTGCCCGCGATCTGCGGGCAGCGGTCCTCGCTCCAGCGGGCGAGGACGAAACGGGTGAATTCGAAGGCGTAGCGGAGCGGGCGCACGCCGCACGGTATCATGCGGGCCGCCATGGAACACACGCTCCTGCCGCCCGGCCCGCGCGGCCTCGCCACCGCGGCCTGCCTCACCGCGCTCATCTTCCTTTGCCTCGGCTGGGAGCTCTGGTGGGCTCCGTTGCGCCCGGGGGGCTCGTGGCTGGTCCTGAAGGTCGTGCCGCTCCTCGCGCCGCTGATGGGGGTGCTGCGGAGGAAGCGCTACACGGTGCAGTGGAGCACGCTGCTGATCTGGCTCTACGCGGCGGAGGGAGCGACCCGCGCCTTCACCGACGCGCCGCCCTCCAGCGTGCTCGCGCTGGCTGAGCTGCTACTCGCCCTCGGCTACTTCGTCTTCGCCGTCGCCTGGCTGCGCAGTTCTCGCTGATACCACGGCCGCACCGCGTGCTTGACGGAGAGTGCCGCCAGGAACACCTCGCGCATGAAGAAGATGAGGCAGAGTGTCAGCGCCGACACCGAGCCGATGAAGAGCACCGCCACCGTGCGTGAGAGGTCGAGCGCGATGAAGGCGCCCACGAACGCCGTGCCGATCAGCAGGCACACGAGGAGGGCGGAGAGCACCGCGAGCGCGATCGACCACAGCACCAGCGTCGTGCGCGCGCCCAGGAGGCGGATCTCCTCCAGCAGGTCCTGCCGCTCCTCGCCCGCGACAGCGTCTACCAGGCGCTCCTCCACCAGCCTGCGGCGGTCCACCGCCCGCGCCAGGCGATTGATGAGCGCGTTGATGATGGTGCCCACGGCGGTGAGCAGGAACACCGGCGCCACCGCGAGCTGGATCACGCGCGTGATGTCGGTGATGTGCGCGTCGACCACGGCGCCTAGGACGCCCGCTTCATCCGCGAGCGCGCGAACGCGATCACCAGGGGCAACAGGCTCACGCCGATGATGCCGAAGATGATGAGCGTCAAGTTCCCCTTGATCCACGGGATGTTGCCGAAGAAGTACCCCGCGTAGGCGAGGGAGGCCACCCAGAGAACGGCGCCGGCCACGTTGAACGCGGTGAAGCGCCCCGGCTCCATCTGCCCCATTCCGGCAACGAACGGGATGTAGGTGCGCACGATCGGCAGGAAGCGCGAGATCACCACCGCCTTGCCGCCGTGGTGCTCGTAGAAGGCATGGGCCTTCTCCAGGTGCGCGGGGTTGAGCCACTTCGAGCCGCGGTCGCGGAAGAAGCTTTTCCCGAGCCACCGGCCGATGGCGTAGTTCACCATGTTGCCGGCGATGGCGGCGACGATGAGTGCCGCCACCAGGAAATGGACGTTCATGGCGCCCGAGGCCGCGACCGCGCCGGCGACGAAGAGGAGCGAGTCGCCCGGCAGGAACGGGGTCACCACGAAGCCGGTTTCCGCGAAGATGATCGCGAACAGGATCGCGTAGATCCAGGCGCCATGCTGCTCGACGAGCGCCACCAGGTGCGCGTCGAGATGCAGGACGATGTCCAGGAGCTGGGTGAGGAACTCCAACTTACGGGACCTGGACTTCGACCGTCTTCTTCTCCGGCTTCACGAAGTCCTCGCGCGAGGCTCCGAGGTACTTGGCGAGCGGGGCGGCCACCAGCACCGACGAGTAGATGCCGAAGCAGATGCCGATGGTGAGCGCGAGCGCGAAGTAGTGGAGGGCCGCGCCCCCGAAGAAGTAGATCGACAGCACCATCATCTGGGTGCAGCCGTGGGTGATGATGGTGCGCGAGATGGTGCCGGTGATCGCGGCATCCATCACCTCGTTCACGGAAGCGCGGCGCATCTTCTTGAAGTTCTCCCGCACCCGGTCGAACACCACCACCGACTCGTTCACCGAGTAGCCGAGGATGGCGAGGATCGCCGCCAGCACCGGCAGCGAGAATTCCCACTGGAAGAGGGCGAAGAACCCCAGGATGATGATCACGTCGTGCAGGTTGGCGATGATGGTCGCGACCGCGAAGCGCCACTCGAAGCGGAACGCGAGGTAGACCATGATCCCGAAGCAGACGAAGAGGAGCGCGAGCGCCCCATCTGTCGCGAGCTCCTTG
>JANMHV010000434.1:0-7854 GCA_031375445.1 Burkholderiales bacterium
AACTCTGGGACAACGTGCTGGCGCTCCCCCACCTCGGCACGCTCGACAGCAACCGCACCCAGGTGGTGATGGAGAGCCTGCTGCAGAAGATCGTCGAGACCGGGGCTTCCATCGCGATCATCGACATCACCGGGGTGCCGACCGTCGACACGCTGGTGGCGCAACACTTGATGAAAACCGTGGCCGCCGCGCGCCTCATGGGGGCCGACTGCATCATCAGCGGCATCCGGCCGCAGATCGCCCAGACCATCGTCCACCTCGGCGTCGACCTCTCCACGGTCACCACCAAGGCGAGTCTCGCCGACGCGTTCGTGATCGCGCTGAAACGTACCGGCTCGCGCATCGAGTCCGGCGCACGGGTCTAGGCGATGGAGCGCATCCCGATCCTGCGCATGGGGCGCCTCCTGCTGGTGACCATCCAGGTCGACATGCACGACCAGCTTGCTCTCGCCCTCCAGGACGACCTCACCCATCGCATCGTGAAGGACCGGGCGAGGGGCGTGCTGATGGACATCTCCTCGCTCGACGTCGTGGACTCCTTCATCGGCCGGATGATCAGCAATATCGCCAACATGTCGCGGGTGCTCGATGCGCAGACGGTCGTGGTCGGCATGCAGCCGGCCGTGGCCATCACGCTGGTGGAGCTGGGGCTCGATCTCGCCGGGGTGCGCACCGCGCTCAATGTCGAGAAGGGGATGGCGCTGCTCGAGGCGGTCGAGGAATGAGGCGGTCCACGCGTTGATGGTCGCGGCCGACGAGGGCGTTCTCGAGCTCGTGCTCCTCAGCGGCGAGGACGTGGTGCGCCTGCGCAAGGCGGTTCGCGACCGGACCATCGCCGCCGGTTTCAGCCTCGTGGACCAGACCAAGTTCGTGACCGCCGCGAGCGAGCTCGGCCGCAACACCATTCAGTATGGCGGGGGTGGCAAGGCCTTCATCGCATCGGTGGCCGCCGGCGGCAGGCGTGGCGTGCGCCTCGAGTTCATCGACGAGGGTCCCGGAATTGCCGACATCGCCCAGGCGCTCACGGACGGCTTCACCAGCGGCGGCGGCATGGGCCTGGGGCTGCCGGGCGCGAAGCGGCTCTCCGACGAGTTCGAGATCGAATCGAAGCCTGGCGAGGGCACGCGCGTGACGATTACGCGGTGGAAATTCTGATTCGCGTCGAATCCCAGGCGCTCGAGATCGGCGATTCGAGCCATGTCTCCGCCGCGCGCATGGTCGCGCAGCGGCTCGCCCAGGCGCTCGACTTCGACGAGGTTCGGGTGGGCCGCGTGGCGTTGCTGGTCACCGAGGCCGTGACCAACATCATCAAGCATGCCCGGCGCGGCTGGCTGCAGGTCTGTCCCCTCAACGAGGGTGGCGAGTTCGGCATCGAGATGCTGGCGATCGACCTGGGTCCCGGCATGGAAGATTTCCGCGAGAGCTCGCGTGACGGCGTCTCGAGCGTGGGCACTCCTGGCACGGGACTGGGCGCCATCCAGCGCCTGGCCGACGAATTCGAGGTCTACACCCACCTTGGGGCGGGGACCATCCTGCGCATGGTGGCGTGGGCGCGCCCGACGTCCATGCCTCGCCCGGCGTACGAGGTGGGAGCGATCCTCGTGCCGAAATCGGGCGAGACGGCGTGCGGCGACGCCTGGACGATGGAAACCCATCCCGACGGCGCGACCTTCATGGTGGTGGACGGCCTGGGCCATGGGCCCGATGCGGCCCGCGCCTCGGCCGTAGCGGTGGAGACCCTCCATCTGGATCCCGGGCACGCGGCGATTCGAATCCTCGAGGCCGCCCACGCACGCATGCGTACGACGCGAGGCGCGGCGCTTGCGGTGATGCGCCATGAACGCTCCAGCGGCGAGCTCGTGTTCGCGGGCATCGGCAACATCTCCGCAACCATCGTCGAGAACGGAACCCGTCGCGCGATGGTCTCGCACAACGGCATCGTCGGGCACAACGTCCACAGGTTGCAGGAGTTCCGCTACGCATGGCCACGCGGGGCGCTGCTGATCGCGCACTCCGACGGCCTGGCCACCCAGTGGGACCTGGCGGCATTCCCCGGTATCGCCAGCCACCATCCGTCGATCGTCGCCGCCGCGCTTTTCGGTGCGCACACCCGTCACCGCGACGACGTGGTGGTGATGGTGGCGCGGCGTATCGACTGACGCCGATGACGATCCGGATACTTACTTACGCGCTTCGTGTCCAGGCCGACGTGGTGGGGGCTCGCCAGCGCGCGAGCCAGATCGCCTCCCAGCTCGAATTCAACCATCGCGAGCAGACGCAGATCGCCACCTCGGTTTCCGAAATCGCGCGCAATGCCTTTCGTTATGCCGGCGGCGGCAAAGTCGAGTTCGAGATCGAGGGCGAGGCCGGGCCGCAATCGCTGGTGATCCGGGTTTCCGACAACGGCCCGGGCATCGGCAACCTCGAGGAGGTGCTCGAGGGCAATTACGAATCGCGCACCGGGATGGGCATCGGCCTCATCGGCTCGCGCCGCCTGATGGACCGCTGGGAAATCCATACCGAACTCGGCCGCGGCACGACCGTCACTCTCGGCAAGCTCCTCCCGTCGAGGGCGCGCCTGGTGCTGCCGGTGGATGTCGGCCGGATGCTGTCGCGCCTGGAGGCGCTGCCCAATCCCTCGTCGCTCGCCGAGGTGCAGTCGCAGAACGCCGAGCTGCTCGCCGCGCTCGCCGAGCTGCAGGACAAGCAGGACAAGCTGCTCGAAATGGCGCGCGAGCTCGAGGACACCAACCGCGGGGTGGTGGCGCTCTACGCCGAGCTGGACGAAAAAGCCATGCACCTGCGCCGCGCCGACGAGATGAAGACGCGGTTCCTCTCCAACATGAGCCACGAGTTCCGCACGCCCCTCAACTCGGTGCGGGCGCTCTGCGGGCTGCTGCTGGCCAAGATGGACGGGCCCCTGGAGCCCGAGCAGGAGCACCAGGTGAAGCTCATCACCAAAGCCGCGGAAGACCTCTCGGAGCTGGTGAACGATCTCCTCGACCTTGCCAAGATCGAGGCCGGCAAGGTGGAGGTGCACGCCACGCAATTCGAGGTGAGCGACCTCTTCAGCGCGCTTCGGGGCATGTTGCGCCCGCTGCTGGTGACCGACACCGTGGAGCTCGAGTTCGACCCTCCGGCCGGGGTGCCGGCGATGGTGAGCGACGAGAGCAAGGTGTCGCAGATCCTGCGCAACTTCATCTCCAACGCGCTCAAGTTCACCGAGCGCGGCAGCGTGCGCATCCAGGCGCGGCTGTCTCCCGATGGTGGGAACGTCCTCTTCTCGGTAGCCGATTCCGGCATCGGCATCGCTCCCGACGACCAGGCCCTCATCTTCGAGGAGTTCACCCAGGTGCCGAGCGCCATGCAGCGCAAGGTGAAGGGGACCGGCCTGGGACTGCCGCTGTGCCGCCGGCTCGCCTCGTTGCTGGGAGGCGAGGTCTGGGTGGAGAGCGCTCCCGGCAGCGGGTCTACATTCTTTGTCCGGCTGCCGGTGATCTATCGCGAAGCGGCGGTTCCGGAGCTCGCTGCGGCCCAGGCCGCGGCGGAGGTGCCCGCGGACCGCGACTGGATCCTGCTGGTCGAGAATGACGAGGCTACGCGAGCGGTCTACGAGGCGCACCTCGAGGGCACGCGCTTCGCGGCGGTGTCGGTGTCGACGCTCGCCGCGGCGAAGATGCTGCTCCGGGCCCACCGCCCGGCGGCGGTGATCCTCGACATTGTGCTGCCCGGAGAGGAAGGCGCGGCCTGGCCGTGGATCACCGAGCTGAAGAACGTTGATGAGTTGCTCCCCATCCTCGTCGTGGGCGAAGCCGGCGACGAGAGGATGGCGCTGGCGCTCGGCATCGACGCCTGTTTCCAGAAACCGCTTCGCCGCGAGGCCCTGCTCGAGGCGCTGGGCCGGGTCACGTCGCGCCGCGATGGCGGTCTCGCCCTCATCATCGACGACGACGAGGCCGCTCGTTACGTGATCCGGCGCTCGCTGCAGCGCTCGATGCGCCTCGCGGAAGCCTGCGACGGCATCGCGGGCCTCGAGGCCGCCCGGCGCCTGAAGCCCGACGTGATCTTCCTCGATCTCTCGATGCCGGGCATGCAGGGCGACGAAGTGCTGATGCGTCTCGCCGGCGATCCCGCCACGGCCGCGATTCCGGTGGTGGTGGTGAGCTCCCGTGAGATCGACCTGGACCTGGGGCAGCGCCTCGAAGCCCACGCGCGCGCGGTGCTGCAGAAGCGCGACCTGTCGGTGGAGATCCTCACCCGCACGCTCGCCTCCATCGCGCGCGAGGCCGCGGCGCCATGAGCATCACGTCGCCGGTCCTGCTCAATGTCGATGACACGTACGCCAAGCGCTACGCGAAAACGCGCATCCTCCGTGCCGCCGGATTCGAGGTGCTGGAAGCCGCCACCGGGCAGGAGGCGATGGACATCCTCAAGGTGCGCCAGCCGGACCTGGTCCTCCTCGACGTGAAGCTGCCCGACATCAACGGCCGCCAGCTCACCGCGATGATCAAGGCGGACCACGCGACGGCCCGCGTCGTGGTGCTGCAGACATCGGCTTCCCACATCGACTCGCGCAACCGCGTGGCGTCGCTCGACGCGGGCGCCGACGGCTACCTGGTGGAGCCGATGGAGCCCGAGGAGCTGGTGGCCAACGTGCGGGCGCTTCTGCGCATGCGCCAGGCCGAAGACGAGCGCCAGGCGGCGCTGGATGCGCTGAAGCTCGCAGACCGCCGCAAGGACGAGTTCCTCGCGATGCTCGCCCATGAGCTGCGCAACCCGCTGGCGCCGATCCGCAATGCCGTGGAGATCATGCGCATGTCCGACGACCTGGCGGTCCACGCCAAGGCGCGGGAGCTGGTGCGCCGGCAGGTGGAGCACCTGGCGCGCCTGGTGGACGACCTGCTCGAGGTTTCGCGCATCACGCAGCGCAAGGTGGTGCTACAGAAGTCGGCCTCGCGCCTTGGCGCGGTGATGGACTCGGCGATCGAGGCCGCGCGTCCCTTCATCAGCCAGCAGGGCAACGAGCTGGAGGTGCGCCTGCCCGAGCGCGAGTTTTGGCTCGACGTCGATGCCGTTCGCCTCGCGCAGATGATCGGCAACCTGCTCCACAACGCCGCCAAGTTCACTCCCAGGGGCGGACGCATCGTGATCTCGGCCGAGCGCCAGCGCGACGCCTTCGAGATCGCGGTCGCCGACAATGGCGTCGGCATGTCGACAGAGGTGTTGCCGTCGGTCTTCGAGCTCTTCTCCCAGGCCGACAGCTCGCTCGAGCGCACCCAGGGCGGCCTCGGAATCGGGCTCTCCCTCGTGAAGGGGCTGGTGGAGATGCACGGCGGGGTGGTACTGGCCGAGAGCGGCGGTGTGGGTCAGGGCAGCCGCTTCGTGTTGCGCCTGCCGCTCTCGCTGGAGGTGGCGCCGCCCGCCCCGCAGCGCGCATCGGTCGCCGCGCCCGAAGTGCCGCGCCAGCGCATCCTGGTGGTCGAGGACAACCTCGACGCCGCCGAGGCGATGCGCATGCTCCTGCATGAGCTCGGTCACGAGGTCACCGTGGTGTTCGACGGCCGCGAGGCGGTGGATGCCGCGCGGCGCTTCCGCCCCGGGGTGATCCTGCTCGACATCGGGCTGCCGGGGATGGATGGCTACGAGCTCGCATCCCTCCTGCGCGGACTGGACGAGACGCGCGCGGCGCGCATGATCGCGGTGAGCGGCTACGGCCAGCAGAAGGATCGCGACCGTTCGCGGGAAGCGGGGTTCGACCTGCACCTGGTGAAGCCGGTGGACCCGCAGCGCCTGCGCGCCGCCATCGACGCGCCGAGCTAGGCGCGCACCTCCTTGCGGTAGGGGTTGGGCTCGCCCGGCGGGCGCGTCTTGAAGCGCTTGTGGGCCCAGAAGTACTGCTCCGGCATCTCGCGGACCCGATCCTCGATGAAGGCGTTCATGCGCAGCACGTCGGCGGCGATGTCGCCGGTGGGATAGTTCTCCCACGGGGGATAGAAGCGCGCCACGTAATGGTCGCCCTCTTGCCGCGTCACCACAGGGATGATCCGCGCCCCGGTGAGCCGGGCGAGGCGTGGCAGCGCGGTGATGGTGGCCGTGGGCACGCCGAAGAACGGTGCGAAGATCGCGTCGCGCGCCCCGAAGTCCATGTCGGGAAGGAAATAGAACGCCTTGCCGGTCTTGATCACCCGGATGACCGCACGCAGTCCCTCCTGCCGGCTCACCAGCACCGGGTTGCCGAAGCGCGTGCGCGCCTTGAGGAAGATCCGGTCCAGCACCGGATTCTTCTGCTTGCTGTACACGCTCGCCGAGCCGGGCCACTCGTAGGCCACCCGGATGCCGCCCATGTTGAGGCCGATGAAGTGGGGAGCCAATATGATCACCGGTTGCCCCGCGCGCTCCGCGTCGGTGAGGTGGTGCAGGCCCTCGCAGCGCGTGAGTCGAAGGAGTTCCTTCTCCGAGCCCCACACCATGAGGCTCAGTTCCACGGCATTGCGCCCGAGCATGCGGAAGTGCCTGAGGCCGAGATCGTAGCGCTCGCGCTCGGGCATCTCCGGGAAGCACAGCGCCAGGTTGATGCGCGTCACGCGCCCGCGGCCGAACTGGTAGAGGAGCCATCCCAGGCCCGACCCCAGCGCCGCGATCCACGACATCGGCAGGAAGTGGATCAGCCAAAGGACGAACACCCCGGCCCACGAGCCGGCGCGGGACAGGACCTTCAAGTGCTTGCCCCCGGGGCCGGGGGAGCACCCGCGGGCCGCTTGAAGCGGTTGTAGCTCCAGAGGTATTGGGCAGGCGCCATGCGCACCAGCCGCTCGATCATCACGTTGACCGCGCGGGCAGCGACGGCGCGATCGGCCGGCAAGGGCTCGTCGCGCGTGACGAGGTGCAGGTCGAAGCCGCCGCCGCGCGGCAGGCGCTGCGCGAAGCAGAACACCAGCGCCGCGCCCGAGGCCTCCTCGAGCCGTCCGAGCAGCGTCATCGTGTAGGCGGGCCGCCCGAAGAAATCGACCCATTCGCCGTCTCCCAGGCCGGGGACCTGGTCGGGAAGGACTACGGTGCAGCCGCCCCGCTTCAGGTGCTTCAGCACCATGCGCACGCCGGCGAGGTTGGCGGGCGCCACGTTGGTGCCGTCCGGCGCGGCTCCCCGGTTGCGCCCCTCGCGCAGCAGCTGGTCGATCCAGAAGATCTTGTGCGGGCGATACATGGCGAGGATCGGAAGCCGGCTCCAGAGGTAGCGCCCGGCGAAGTCGTAGCCGCCCAGGTGCGGCGTGACGAAGACGATCGGGCGTCCCGCGGAGCGCAGCCGCTCCACTTCATCCCATCCGGAGGCCGCGCGCACTCGTGTGGCCACTTCGTCGGGCCGGAAGAGGGCCCAGGCGACCTCGGTGGCGCCCTTGCCGATCTCGGCGGCGGTCTCGCGCGCCAGGCGGTCGACCGCCGCCGGGCCCTCGGCGAGGCCGCTGGCAGCCAGGTTCTCCCGAATCTTGCGCCTGTAACGCGGTGCCATGGCGTACAGGAGTCGCCCGGCGAAGGCGCCCAGGGCGTGGTTCGCCCCGAGGGGCAGGCAGGCGAGCAGGCGGAAGAGGAATCTCACTGACTTCGGACCGGGTATTCGTGCCCGGTCTTTTGTTAGAATGACGAGCTAATTCGCGACTGTGGGGTAACCCTGATGAGAAGTGAGTTCCTGTTCACGTCCGAGAGCGTCTCGGAAGGCCATCCGGACAAGGTTTCGGACCAGATTTCCGACGCCGTGCTGGATGCCATTCTAGCCCAGGACCCCAAGTCCCGAGTCGCCGCCGAGACCCTTTGCAACACCGGTCTCGTGGTGATGGCCGGTGAGATCACCACCCATGC
>JANMHV010000438.1:0-14147 GCA_031375445.1 Burkholderiales bacterium
AGCACTTCGCCCTCTTCCGCGACAACACCGCGGCGCTCCTCGCCCCGATCGTCGCGATCATGACGGTGATGCTGGCGCTCAGCTACGGCATCTCGCGCGTGGCCGGCGTGGATTCTCGCCAGGCAGTGACGGTGGCGATCGAGGCGAGCATCCAGAACGTGACCTTCGCCATCGTCATCGCTTCCACGCTGCTGGAGGACAACGTGATGATGCTGCCGGCGACGATCTACGGCGTGGCGATGTACTTCGTGGCGGCGGTGTTCGTGGTGATCGCGCGGCGGTTGTTGCGCGACAAGAAGGTGGCCTAGGGCGCTAGAGCAGCCGCGCCCAGGCCCGCGCCGAGACCTCGCTCATTCGGTCACCGATGGGCCTGCCGGCCCACGACTCGCGGGTAATCGCCGTGGACGCCGCGAGGTCGCGCTCGAACATGCGGTTCATCTGCGTTCCGAACTCGGGGCCCAGCACCACCACGTTGAGCTCCTCGTTGTGGAGGAGGCTCCTCCAGTCGAGGTTGGTGGAGCCCACGGTCGACCATACGCGATCCACGGAGGCGGTCTTGGCGTGCAAGAGACGCGACTTGCGCTCGAAGATCTTCACGCCGGCCTCGAGCAGCTCGCCATAGTAGGAGCGCCCGGCCTGGAACACGAGCCAGCTGTCGGTCTTGCCCGGCAGCAGCAGCTTCACATCCACGCCCCGGCGCGCGGCGGCCTTGAGCGCTTCGAGCAGGTCTTCGTGGGGGACGAAGTAGGCCATGGTGATCTGCACCTCGCTCTCGGCGCTCTCGATCGCCGAGACGAGCGTGGCATAGAGCGGGCTCACGCCGGAGTCGAGCCAGCCGTCGACGGAACGCACCAGGTGCGGGCCCTGCGATGCCAGCGCCGGGAAGTATCCAGGGCCGGTGAGGGGAGGCTTGGCCTCCATCTGCGACCAGATGCGCAGGAACCCGCGCTGGATGTCGGCCACCACCGGGCCCTCGATGCGCACCTGCGTGTCGCGCCAGGGCTTGTCGTCGACCGAGCCCGGCTCCGCCTTCTTCCCCGATGAGCCGCCCTTGCCGGAGGACGAGCCGCCCTGGCCGCCCGACGAGCCATAGGGGCTGTAGACGCTGCTGATGTTGATGCCGCCGGTGAAGGCGACCTTGCCGTCGACGAGGGTGAGCTTGCGGTGGTTGCGACGATTCAGTCCCTCGAGCCCGCGGGTGAGGACCGTGCCGGCGGCGACCGGATTGAACTCGTACACCTCGACGCCGGCCGCGGCCATCTCGCGGAAGAACTCCTTGGGCGTGCCGAAGGAGCCCACCCCGTCGAAGACCAGGCGCACCTGCACGCCGGCGCGGGCGCGCTCCATCAACGCCTCGGCGAACTGGCGGCCGGTATCGTCGCCCTCGAAGATGTACACCTCCATGTGCACGTGGTGGCGCGCCGCGCGGATGGCGGCGAGCATCGCCGGATAGGTCGCCGCGCCATCCTCCAGCAGGGTGACCCGGTTGCCGATCGAAATCGGCGTCCCCGCCAGCTCCTGCTCCACCGCGAGGTGGCGGTCCAGCACCCGGGTTTCGGGCGAGCGCTCCTTGAACGAGGCGAGGATGGCCGCCGTCTTCTGGCGCGAGAGCTCGGCGCCCCCCGCGCCCTTCATCCGCACCGGCGTGTGCATCGATTTCAGCATCTGCCGGTCGAGGTCCGGCACCGTGGCGCACGCGCCCAGCGCCAGCAGCGCAGCCGCGGCCGCCGCGCGGGCGCAATGGTGCGCCCGCGCGCGGAGAATATTCATCATTTCAGCTGACCAGTTTGTCGCAGCGGCCGAACTGGTACACGACGCGACGGGCGCGCCGCGTGCGCGGCAACTGGGGAGGAGTGGAAAGGATAGGGCAAGGGGGATTTCGATAGCCGCCGTCCTGGAGTGTGGCATCTTCCGCCACGTCGGCCCACACGCCGCCGCGAACCGGGCGGAACATCCACTGCAGGTAACCGGAGCGTCCCGCGGCCTCGATCAACCCGTCGGCATCGGGAACCTCGGAGATGAACGGCGCCTGGCCGTCGAGCGCGATCGGCAGCGAGCCGAAGGCGCCCATGCATTCCAGCGACTCCTGCTCCGAGGCTCCGGCGCGCACGAAGGGCAGCGCCTCGGTGCGGGCCAGGTCCCACGAGCCCAGCTCCCAGGCGACCTCGAGGATTTCCTCCTCCAGCTCGCCCACGCGGTCCCAGCGGTCGTTCACCTGCAGCGAGGAACTGGGCACGGCCTGGTAGGCGACGACGTTGGCGTCGGTCACGTTGGCGAGCCGGGTCTCCACGAACCCGTGCCAATGGAGCGTGAGCACCACGGGCGTGTTGGCATAGGGAACCGCGGCCAGCGTGACGGCCACCAGCGGCAGGCGATTGGAGATGAGCTGCGTCTCGATGTGGTCCAGCAGGTGCATTCGTCCTCCTTCGGTTTGAGAAAAGGCTGAAGCGCGCTTGGTTCCGCTATCCCTGCCACATGAAGCAATGAACGTGCTCGAAATCGTGTTTTGCATGAAATGCCCTGCCGCGTGTTGCTAGCACTCCCAACGCGCGGATGCCAATCCCGGCCGACAGGGGACGCTAGAATGTCGATCCCCCCTTCCCCATGGACCCCACGTGCCGCTGCTGGGACACGCCGAGAAAGCCGAGCTCGAGAAGCTCATCCTGGCCCGATTCCTCGCGCTATTCGACGCGAAGGGCGGCAGCGCCCTCCTCGACCAGAAGCTGCGCGTGGTGGTCGATCCCCAAGGCGTGGACCTCGATCACGGCGAAACGGCCGACCCCCTCGCCGCGGTGGACGTGAAGACCCTCTTCACCGCCCTCTGCTACATGACCGGCGGCACCGCCTCGGTGCCGCGGGAGGCGATCGATTCCCTCGCCACCGAGGCCACGAGTGCCGCGGCCGGGCAGATCAACCGCATCGGCGGCACCTAGGGTGGGCGGTCCCGCGCGCGCGGGCAACGCCGAAATGGTGGCGCGCAGTCTCGCCGCCGTGTGGCACCCCTGCACGCAGATGAAGGCGCACGAGCGCTTCCCGCTGGTGCCGATCGCCCGCGCACGGGGCGCGTGGCTCGAGGACTTCGAGGGACAGCGCTACCTCGATGGCGTGAGCTCGTGGTGGGTGAACCTCTTCGGCCATGCCCACCCCGCGATCAACGCCGCGATCGCCTCCCAGCTCGACTCGCTCTCCCACGTGATGCTGGCGGGCTTCACCCACGCGCCGGTGGTCGAGCTCTCGGAGCGCCTGGCGGCACTCGCACCCGCCGGCCTGGGACACGCGTTCTACGCATCCGACGGCGCCTCGGCGACGGAAGTGGCGCTGAAGATGGCGTTCCACTTCTGGTCCAACCGCGGCCGGCCGGGAAAGCGCCGCTTCGTGGCGCTCGAAGGGGGCTACCACGGCGAGACCGTCGGGGCCCTCGCGGTGACCGACGTGCCGCTCTTCCGCGATGCCTACGGGCCGCTGCTTCGGGAGGGGATCACGACTCCCTTCCCCGGCACCGACCCCCGCGCGGGCGACAAGCTCGAAGCGCTCTTCTCCGCGCGCGGCGACGAGATCGCCGCCCTCATCGTCGAGCCCCTGGTGCAGGGCGCCTCGGGCATGCGCTTCCACGACTGGGAGTTCCTCGCGCGGGCGCGCGAGCTGTGCACGCGCCACGAGGTGCTGCTGATCGCCGACGAGATCATGACCGGCTTCGGCCGCACCGGGACCTTCTTCGCCTGCGAGCAGGCCGGCATCACGCCCGACCTCCTGTGCCTCTCCAAGGGCATCACCGGCGGCTACCTGCCGCTTTCGTGCGTGCTTGCCACGGACGACGTGTACGCCGCGTTCTACGACGACGACACGCGGCGCGGCTTCCTGCACTCCCATTCGTACACCGGCAACGCGCTCGCCTGCCGCGCGGCCCTCGCGGTGCTCGACCTCTTCGAGCAGGGCGACGTGATCCGCGCCAACGCCGCGCGTGCGCAGCGTTGGACCGCGATGGCCCAGCCGCTCGCGGCGCACCCGCGCGTCACGGGATTGCGCCATCGCGGCATGATCTGGGCCTTCGAGGTGGCGGGCGAAGATCCCGCCTTCGCGCAGAAGGCGTTCGTGCTGGCACTCGCGCGCGGCGTGCTGCTGCGCCCGATCGGCCGCACCGTCTACTTCATGCCCCCGTACATCCTCGACGACGGCGAGTTCGGCCAGCTCGTGGAGGCGGGCATCGCGATCGCCACGGAGCTGGGCGAATGAGGCGCTGGCTCGCGACCCTCGCCCTGGCGCCCTGCGTCGCGCTGGCGGCGGAGATGCCGGAGGCCGTGCGCGGGGCCCTCGCGCGCTCGAAGGTGCCCGAATCGTCGGTGGCATTGCTGGTGGCGCCGGTCGAGGGGGGCGAGGCGCTCCTCGCGCACAACGCCACGGCGCCGATGAACCCCGCCTCGGTGATGAAGCTCGTCACCAGCTACGCGGCGCTCGACCTGCTGGGGCCGGCATTCACCTTCAAGACCGACGTGCTCGCCACCGGCGAGGTGGCGAGCGGCGTGCTCGCGGGCGACCTCTATGTGCGCGGCGGCGGAGATCCCAAGCTCACCTACGAGCGCCTGTGGCAGCTGGCGCGGCAGCTGCGCGCGCGCGGCGTGCGCGAGATCCGCGGCGACATCGTGGTGGACCGGCGCTACTTCGCCCCCGTGCCCCACGACCCCGCGCGCTTCGACCAGGACCCGCGCCGGGCCTACAACGTGGGTGCGGACGCGCTGCTCGCCAACTTCCAGGCGGTGGAATTCCGCTTCGTGCCGGGCCGCGAGGGCGTGCGCGTGATCGGCACGCCGGACCTGCCCAACGTCGAGATCGCGAGCCGGATCCAGCCCACCGCGGAGGCCTGCGGCTCGTGGCGCCAGGGACTCAAGCATGAAGTGCACGAGAACGGGCTGCTGGCGACGGTGCTCTTCAGCGGCCGCTACCCCGTGGCCTGCGGGGAGAAATCGTGGTCGCTCGCCGTCCTCGAGGGCCCGCGTTTCACCGAGGGCCTGCTGCGCTGGGTGTGGAGCGAGGCGGGCGGCGTGTTGCGCGGAAAAGTCCGCGACGGCGCGACGCCCGCCGAGGCGCGGCTCCTGTACCGCCACGAGTCGGAGCCGCTCGCGGCACTCGTGCGCGACATGAACAAGTACTCGAACAATGTGATGGCGCGCCACCTCTACCTCGCGCTTTCGGCCGAGCGTTCCGCGGTGCCGGGAGACGCAAAGGCGAGCGATCGCGTGCTGCGCGAGTGGCTGCGCGCCCGCGACATCGCGGCCCCCGAGCTGGTGCTGGAAAACGGCTCGGGCCTGTCGCGCGACGAGCGGGCGAGTGCCTCCACCCTCGCGGCGGTACTGCGCAGCGCCTGGAGGAGTGCGGTGATGCCGGAGCTCGCCGCCTCGCTCCCGGTCTACGCGGTCGACGGCACGCTCAAGTCGCGCCCCGGCCTCGGGCCCGCTGCGGCGGCGCACCTCAAGGGTGGCACCCTCACCGGCGTGCAGGCGATCGGCGGCTACGTCCTCGACCGCAACGCCCGGCGCTGGGTGGTGGTGATGATCGTGAACGATCCCCGGGCGGGCGGTGCGCAGCCGGCCCTCGATGCGCTGGTCGAGTGGGTCGCGGCGCGATGACCCACGCGGTGGAGAACCAGCCGAGCGCCTTCGCCGGGCACGATGCCTTTTCCACCGACCGTTGGCTCGCGAGCGTGCTCGACGCCCCTACCCTCGGGCGGATCGGCGATCGGGCCGCGCGGCTTGGCGAGTTCGTGGGCTCCGCCGCGGCGCAGCAGCTCGCGACCGACGCCAACCGCAACACCCCGGTGCTGCGCACCCACGACCGCTACGGCCACCGCATCGACCAGGTCGACTACCACCCCGCGTACCACGAGCTGATGGGCCGGGCGATCGAATCCGGCGTTCACTCGCTCGCATGGAAGGCGCCGGTGGCGGGGTTCGCCTCGCGCGCGGTGCTCTTCTACCTGTGGAACCAGCTCGAGCAGGGCACCGCGTGCCCGGTGACGATGACGTTCGCATCGCTGGCGGTGTTCGCCCATGCGCCGGAGCTCGAAGCCGAGTGGCGCCCGCGCGTACTCGCCGATGCCTACGATCCCCGGCCGCTGCCCCTTGCCGAGAAGGGCGGCGCCACCATCGGCATGGCGATGACGGAGAAGCAGGGGGGCTCGGACCTGCGCGCCGTCGCCACGCGCGCAACTCCCGCCGACGGCGCGTTTCGCCTCGAGGGCCACAAGTGGTTCTGCTCGGCTCCGATGAGCGACGCCTTCTTCACCCTCGCGCGGGACGAGGCGGGCGTGGGCTGCTTCTTCGTGCCGCGGTCGCTGCCCGACGGCACGCGCAACCCCTTCCTGATCCAGCGCCTGAAGGACAAGTGCGGCAACCGTTCCAACGCCTCGGCGGAAATCGAGTACGCAGGCACGTTCGCGACCCGCGTGGGCGAGCCCGGCCGCGGCATCGCGACCCTCATCGCCATGGCGCACCACACGCGCTTCGACATCGTCGTGGGCGTGGCGGCGATGATGCGAGCGGCCCTCGACCAGGCGGCGCACCACGCGCGGCATCGCACCGCATTCGGGAAGGCCCTCGACCAGCACCCGCTGATGGCCAACGTGGTGGCGGACCTGGCGCTCGAGGCGGAAGCGGCGCTGCGCCTCGCCTTCCGCCTCGCTGCCGCGTTCGACCGCTCGCCCCACGATCCGGCCGAGCACGCGCTGCAGCGGGTGCTCACGCCGATCGCGAAATACTGGCTGTGCAAGCGCCTGGTGCCGGTGGCGGTCGAGGCGATGGAATGCCTGGGCGGCAACGGCTACGTCGAGGAAGCGTCGCTCGCGCGCCTCTATCGCGAGGCGCCGCTCAACGGCATCTGGGAAGGCAGCGCCAACGTGATCTGCCTCGATGCGCTGCGTGCCCTCGCGCGCGAGCCCGCCGGGTTCGAGGCGCTGGCGCGGGAGATCGAGCTGGCCCGCGAGCCCCGTCTCGATGCGCGCGTGGCGGAAGTGCGCGCCATGCTGACGGAAGCGTCCGTCGCCGAGGCGGGAGCGCGACGCGTGATGGAGCTGCTTGCGACAGCCTTGCAGGCGTCGCTCATGCTGCGGCATTCGGACGGGGTGGCGGCCCACGCATTCGTGGAATCGCGGTGCGGCGCCGATGGCGCGCTGGCGTTTGGAACCCTCGCGCCCGGAACCGACTTCGCGGCGCTGATCGAGCGCGCGCGGCGCTAGGCGGCCTTCGCGTCCTCGAGGACCCAAAGCTTCTCGCGCACCAGCTGGTACTGGTCGGAGAGGTCGTGCAACGCTTCGATGGACAGGCGCGACTCCAGCCGCAATCCCAGGCCGGACTCGTTTTCCAGGTGTCGCTCGATCGCCTCGCTCAGCACGTCCAGACGCGCGTGCCAGGTGAGGGACCCGGGCCGCGTGTTGGAAAGGTTGTCGAACATCGCATCGACGCGCTTGTTCTCCACCAGGCGGCCGTCGGCCTCCCCGGCCTTCGAATCCTCGCCCTCGAGCGCGCGGTAAACCACGATCTCGCGCGTGAGCACGTGGACCTTCCAGCAGCGCCGAAGCTCCGCCAGCCGATCCAGGGCGGCGGCACGGTCCAATCCGACCGCGCCGAGGGCCTCCAGCCCCGCGAGGACCTGTTCACGGTCCCGGCGGAGCTGTTCCCTGATTTCGTGGCCCAAGTTCGATTCGCCTTGCGACTAGCGGCGCTCGGCTTCTTTCTCGATCTTCTTGCCGGCGGCCTGGGTGTCCTTGCCGACGCCTTCCATGGTGTTGCAAGCGCTGAGCACGAAGGCTCCGACGAGTACGGCGACGAGTGCTTTGATGTTCATTTTTTTGCTCTCCAGCAGGTTGGGGAATGAAACGGGATTAGGGCTTGTAATTCTTGTTGCGCTCGGCCGAGTTCTCGATCTTCTTGCCGGCGGCCTGCGTATCTTCGCCGATGCCGGCCATGGTGTTGCAGCCGGCCAGGATGAACATGCCGATGAGGGCAGCGATGACTTTCTTCATGTGGATCTCCAAGGGTCAGTGGATGGGGTGGCGGAGCGAGGGAAACCTTCGCCATCCCGCCGAAATGCCCCACCATCGTCTCCGAAGCGTTCGGGCCGCGAAATCAGGAAAGAGCCAAGCCGGGTGTAGGGGGCGTCCTACGAGGAGCGCCCGCGCGCCAGCCACGAAACCGCCAGCACCGTGGCCATCGCAGCCGCGATCGCCGCGGCGAAAGCGGCGGTCGTGCCCCACGCCACCAAAGTCAGGCCCAGGACGAAGAAGAACGCCGCGAACCCGGTGAGCCCGACCACGAATCCCCGCATCAGCCGGGCGACCGAGTGGCGCCCGTAGAGCGCGAGCGTGAAGGGCGGCATGATCGAGCCCGTCACCGGCACCGAGAGCAGCACGCCGCTCACGACCGGCCCGAAGGCACGCGCGGCCCAGAGGATCAGCACCGCGAGCCCGAAGGCCGCGGCGAGCCGCAGCCGCAACTCCGCGGCGGGGATCGCCGGACGCGTCGCCTCCCCGTCGATGCGAGGAAGGTATCGCCAGGCGATGCCGAGGCCGGCGAGCCCCAGTCCCAGGGCGAGGGCCGGCGTGAGCGGCAAGAACGTCACGGCGATCGAGGTCGAGGCGAAGGCCGCCCAGCCGCAGGCGAGCGCCACCGGCCAGCGGGCCCGCTGCCCCACGTGGGCGAAAGTCACCAGGTGGGCGGCCTGCCCGAGGATCGCGGCGAGCGTCACCGTCGCCGAGCGCGCCGCGAACTCCGGCCCGTAATCCATCGCGAGGTAGAAAGTGATCGGTCCCCCGATCAACGGCAGGCCGCCGAGGTAACCCGACACCGCATGTCCCCAGCGCCGCGCGGCGAGGCTCGCCAGCCACACCGCCGCCGGCACCAACGCCAGCCGCAGCGCGGTCTCGAGCGTCACGGCTTGCGGTTGCCGCCCGCCACCATGCGGTACTCGTAGAGGCGGCACTCGAGCGCGCCGTTGTAGAGCACGGTCTTGCGCGAGGGCTTGAGGCGGATCAGCTTCGCGAGATCCGGGTCGCCGGAAAAAATGAAGGCGGTCCAGTCGGGGAAGCGCTGCTTCAGCGCGTCACCCAGTTGCGGGTAGAACTCGGCGAGCTGCTCCTTCTCCCCCAGGCGCACGCCATAGGGCGGGTTGGTGACGAGCATGCCGGTGCGCGCCGGCGCGCGCAGCTCGAGGAGGTTCACCTGCTTCAACGTCACGCACTCGGCCAGGCCCGAATCCTCGAGGTTGCGCCGCGCGTTGTCGAGCGAGCTGCCGTAGAGGTCGGAGCCCCAGATCGGCAGGTCGTGGGCGGGCTTCTCCTCCGCACGCGCCGCTTCGCGGGCGCGGTCCCACGCCGAGGCGTCGAAACGCGACAGCTTCTCGAAGCCGAAATTGCGCTCGCGGCCGGCCGCACGTCCCAGCGACATCTCGGCCGCTTCGGAGAGGAAGGTGCCCGCGCCGCACATCGGGTCGATCAGCGCCACCCCCGGCCGCCAGCCCGCGATGCGCAGGATTCCCGCGGCGAGGTTCTTCTTGAGCGGCGCTTCACCGGTGAAATCGCGCCGGCCGCGCTTGAACAGCGACTCCCCGCTGGTGTCGATGTAGAGCGTGCAGGTGGTCGCGTCGAGGAACACGTGGACGCGCAGGTCGGGATCGCGCGCATCGACATTGGGGCGCCGGCCCACGGCCTCGCGGAAGTGGTCGGCGATGGCGTCCTTCACGCGCAGCGTCACGAAGTCGAGGCTCTTCACCGGGCTGCGGTGGGCGTTGGTCTCGATCTTGAAGGTACGGTCCCAGTTGAAGTACTCGCGCCAGCGCACTTCCTTCGCGCCTTCGTAGACCTCGTCCTCGGACTTGTAGGGGAACTGAGCCACGCGCCACAGGATGCGGCTCGCGATGCGCGAGTGCAGGTTGGCGCCATACACGAGGTCGAACTCCCCGCTGAAGGCGACTCCTGCGTCGGCGGCCTTCACCTCGCGCGCGCCGAGCGCCGCGAGCTCCTCGGCGAGCGCCCCGGCGAGCCCGCGCGGGCAGGGCGCGAAGAACTGGTGCACCACGGCCCCGGATTTGCGCAGGATGCGCACCGTGGGCTGCGGCTTCTCCGCGGGCTCCATCAAAAGGGCTTCACCACGACCAGCACCACGATGGCGAAGAGCAGCACGAGCGGCACCTCGTTGATCCAGCGGTAGAAGACATGGCTGCGGCGATTGGCGTCGGCGGCGAACTCGCGCACCATCCGGCCGAGCCAGAAATGGTAGGCCACCAGCACCCCCACGAGCGCCAGCTTGGCGTGCAGCCACCCGCCGCCGATGCCGTAACCCAGCCACATCCAGGCCCCGGTCACGACGGTGAGGACCATCGTGGGGGTCATGATGCCGCGGTAGAGCTTGCGCTCCATCACCTTGAAGCGCTCGTTTCCCGGACCGTCCGTCGCCCCGGCGTGATAGACGAACAGCCGAGGGAGATAAAATAGCCCCGCGAACCACGAGACGACGAAGACGATGTGCAGTGATTTGATCCAGAGCATGCGGCGGACATTTTACGTGATGTCCCGTAACCTCCTGCGGCCGGCAGCCGCATTCCTTGCCGCCGCCACCCTCTTCCCCCTCGATTCCGCCGCCCTCCCGGTCGTGAAGACCGAGCACGTCGAGGCGGCGCTGGTGGCCGATCGCCAGTCGGCGCAGCCCGGCAAGCCCATCGCCGTGGGCCTGAGGCTGCGCATGGCGGACCACTGGCACACCTACTGGAAGAACCCGGGCGACTCGGGCCTGCCCACGCGCATCAAGTGGGAGCTGCCCCCGGGCTGGACCGCGGGCGAGATCCAGTGGCCCTACCCGCAGCCGCTGCCCATCGGCCCGCTGCTCAACTACGGCTACGAGGACGAGGTGGTGCTGCTGGTCGCGCTCACCCCGCCCGCGGGCGCCGTCCCCGGGCCCGCGGCGATCCGCGCGAAAGCCGAGTGGCTGGTGTGCAAGGACGTGTGCATCCCGGAAAAGGGGGAGCTCGACCTCGTGCTGCCCGTGGCGGCGGGCGAGGCCGCCCCCGACCCACGCTGGCAGGCAAGCATCGAGCGCGCGCGCGGCATGCTGCCCGCCGAGGCCCCGGGCTGGAAATTCGAGTCCGCCATCGCCGCGCGCACGCTGATCGTGCGCATGACCGCGCCCGAGGGCGCGGCGATGCCCGTGAAGGCCACGTTCTTTCCCGCGCGCGAGCTGCTGATCGAGCCCGCGGCACCGCAGAAGGTCACGCGCGAGGGCCCGCGCACGCTGCGCTTCGAGATGAAGCTCGCCGACCCGCCGCCCGCCAACGTGGCTTTCGTGGAAGGCGTGGCGGTCGCCCAGTCCGGATGGCCGGGCCTGCCCGGAAAGGCCGTGGAAGTGCGCGCTCCCGCCTCCGCCACCCTCGCTGCCGCCGGGGTCCTCGCTCCCGCCGCCGGCGCGGCGCCGTCGACGCCGGGAATCGCGGGCGGCACCCTCGCGGCCCTCGCCTTCGCCCTGCTGGGCGGCATCCTGCTGAACCTCATGCCGTGCGTCTTCCCGGTGCTGGGCATCAAGGTGATGGGCTTCGTCGAGCACGCACATGGCGATCCCGTGGCGTTGCGGCTGCAGGGGCTGGTGTTCGGCGCCGGCGTGGTGCTCTCCTTCCTGGTGCTGGCGGGGATGATGCTGGCGCTGCGCGCCCAGGGGGTGCAGCTCGGCTGGGGGTTCCAGCTGCAGTCGCCAGCGTTCGTGACGCTATTGGCAGCGCTCTTCTTCCTCCTCGCGCTGAACCTGTCGGGCCTGTTCGAGTGGGGACTCTTCGCGCAGTCGATGACCTCCGACCTCGGGGCGCGGGGCCGGTACGCCGACGCGTTCCTGGCCGGCGTGCTCGCCACCGTCGTCGCGACCCCGTGCACCGCGCCCTTCATGGGTGCGGCGGTGGGCTTCACACTCGCGCAGCCGGCTCCCGTAGCACTCCTCGTGTTCGCGACGCTCGGCATCGGCATGGCGCTCCCGGTGGTGGCACTCGCCCTCTTCCCCGCGCTGTTGAAGCGCCTGCCGCGCCCCGGCGCGTGGATGGAGACCTTCAAGCAGGTGCTCGCCTTCCCGCTCTACGCCACCGTCGCGTGGCTCGCCTGGGTGCTGGGCGGCCAGGCGGGCAACGACGCGGTGCTGGGGTTGCTGATCGGGCTCGTGTCGATCGCCATCGCGGCATGGATCTACGGCCGCTGGCACCACTCGCGCAGCGTGTGGCGCTATGCCGCCACGGCGCTCTTCGTGGCGCTAGGCGTCTACGTGGCGTGGCCCCAGGCCGTGGTACCCCAGGCCGCGGGCCTGCAGGCCAGGCCCGGCGAGCTGCCGTGGCAGGAGTGGTCGCCGGAGAAGGTCGCCGAGCTCACCGCCGCGGGCAAGCCCGTGTTCGTCGACTTCACCGCCGCGTGGTGCGTCACCTGCCAGGTCAACAAGCGCGTGGCGCTCAACAACGCTAAAGTGGTGCAGGCGTTCGCCGAGCGCGGCGTGGTTGCGCTGCGGGCCGACTGGACCGCGAACGACCCGCGCATCACGGCGACCCTCGCCGCCCTGGGCCGCAACGCGATTCCGGTCTATGCCCTGTACCTGCCCGGCGAGACCACGCCGCGCCTGCTCCCGGAGCTCCTCACGCCCTCGGCCGTGCTGGCCGGGATCGATTCACTCCCCGTCTTGAAACCCGCGACGGCGCTCACGCAACGCTAAGCCCGAAAGGAGAAGTCCCATGAAATCCCAGGTCGCCCTCGCCATCGCGAGCCTGTCCGCCGCCGCCGCCCTCGCCACGGCGCCCGCGGGCCAGCCGGCCCCGGCATTTGCCGTCACCGACCTCGCCGGCAAGCCGGTGAAGCTCGACGACTACAAGGGCAAGACCGTGGTGCTCGAGTGGCACAACTTCGGTTGCCCCTTCGTGCAGAAGCACTACCGGAGCGGCAACATGCAGGCGCTGCAGAAGAAGTACGGCAACGACGTGGTGTGGCTCGCCGTGAACTCCACCAACAAGGGTGCCAGCGACTGGATGGAGGCGGCCCCCCTCACCGCGGAGCTGAAGAAGTTCGACGCGCGGCCCGCCGCCTACCTGGTGGACGAGCCCGGCAAGATGGGGATGGCCTACGGCGCCAAGACCACGCCGCACATGTACATCATCGATCCGCAGGGAAAGGTGGCCTACAACGGCGCCATCGACGACAAGCGCTCCACCAACGTGGAGGACGTGAAGGGGGCGAAGAACTACGTGGTGGCCGCACTCGACGAGATGAAGGCGGGCAAGCCCGTCTCCACGCCCACCACCTCGCCGTACGGCTGCACGGTCAAGTACAAGTGACCCGCATGCCATCCGGGGTGCGCGGCCTCGTCGCCATCGCCATCGCTCTCGCCGCCGTTCCGGCATTCGCCGACGACCAGCTGGCGATCGACCAGTGCATCGGCGAGTGGGGCAGCAAGTCCCCGTTCAAGAAGGGCACCAAGGCGTACACCGTCATCGGCACCGGCGTGAAGGTGTTCGGCATCGGCAAGGGGCAGAGCGGCCAGGACGCCCCCACCGAGAAGCCCGCGCTCTACGTGGTGCGGCCGTCGGTGAACGTGGCCGGCAAGTCCACCATCCGCCTTTCCAATCCCAAGGGCTGGTACTGCTTCCGCAATGCGGTGACCGTCGCCGGAAAGATCGCGATCGACGCGCACTGCAAGGCGCAGCTTGCCACCGCCCGCGAGGGCGAGGGCACGGCGGTCCTGGGCGCCAATGACGCCAACCAGGGCGTGTCGGTGATGGGCGCGCTGCGCGTGACGCGATTCGGCTGCTGAGGGCCTCGATCTGCGCCCGGAGTTCCGCGCTGCCTTAGCGCAGGGCGAAAGCCACGCGCGCGCCCTGGGCCGTTTCCGCGCCGGGCGGCGCCATCACGACGCGCTCGGCGGGAAGGCGGCCCTCGGCCACCAGCCAGGTTCGCGCGCCGTCGCCGCGCTTGCGCGCCAGCTCGCGCAGCTGCGCCTCGCCCACCTCGATCCGCGCCAGCAGCAGCGCCTCCATCTCCGCCGCGGTGAGCTCCGGCGCAGCCTTCGCCGGCTCGCCCTTCGCGCCTTCGCCCTTGCCACCTGGGGACGATGCCGCGGGCGCCGGAGGCTCGATCTTCTCGCGCGCCA
>JANMHV010000446.1:0-16666 GCA_031375445.1 Burkholderiales bacterium
ACCACCCCTTCCCATCCCGAACAGGACCGTGAAACGACGCCGCGCCGATGATATTGCGGATTGCCCGTGAGAAAGTAGGTCATCGCCAGGGCCCTATTAGCCAAACGCCCCACCTCCAAAAAGGTGGGGCGTTTGCATTTGCACGGCGGGAAGACCAGGACGGTGTCGATCGGCTCGCCGGGGGTGGATGGCGGGGATGGCGCGTGCATGATGCGCCTTTCCCGATCATGGCCGGAGCGCATGTCGGACGACCTCAGGTACTAGGCCTCGACGCGCTGCGCGGCGGAATGATGCTGCTGGG
This sequence comes from Burkholderiales bacterium, assembly GCA_031375445.1. Classification (GTDB taxonomy): domain Bacteria; phylum Pseudomonadota; class Gammaproteobacteria; order Burkholderiales; family Usitatibacteraceae; genus Usitatibacter. The sequence goes on from JANMHV010000446.1 coordinate 302, forward strand.
CATTGTTAGGCATCGCTGCCCTTGCCGTCCGAATGTCCGTCGATCGTCACCGGTGGGCCGGCTTGCGAACGCAGCACTTCCGCCACTTTCTGCAGGCTTGGGATCGCTTCCGGGCGGAGGTCATGCTTGTAGAAATCAACAGGACGTCGGCAGCGAGCTCGATGCGGATTTCCTGAGCGATGACCTTGGCGCCGAGATCCTTCATCGAGGGGAAGGGGCGCCAGTGACTGTGCGCTAGCGAACAGACGCCCGGGCGAGCCGGCCTGATACTACCGTGCCCCCTCCGGCAGCAAGGTATTTCACATCATCTGTCGCCTTCCCGTTCGAGACCACGTTGCTGATCATTGAGCCGCGCCTGGATACGCTTCAACGCGTGCGTGCTTCGACCCGCGCCCTGCACGATCGCCTCGAGGCTCGCCTCCCGCTACTGTCGCCGACGCTCGCGCTGCCCGAGTACACGCGCCTGCTCGCCGCCTTCTACGGGTTCTATCGGCCTCTCGAAGCGCAGCTCGATCCGATCGCCTCGCGTATCGCGGGCCTCGATTGGCCCCTGCGCAGGAAGACGCATCTCCTCGAAGCTGACCTCGCGGTGCTGGGCGCCGGCACGGCCGCAGTGAACGCGCTGCCGGCATGCAGCCGATTGCCATCCGCCTCGGACGAGGCCGGGATGCTCGGCTGCCTCTACGTGCTCGAGGGCGCGACCTTGGGCGGGCAGGTCTCGCTGCGGGCACTACATAAGACGCTTGGCATCGATGGCGCGAGCGGCGCTGCTTTTTTCTCGAGCTACGGCAAGGAGGTGGGGCCGCGTTGGCGCCGCTTCCTCGAGTGCCTCGCGACGCTCGAACGCGCCGACGAAATCGATACGGCCGCGCGCGTCGCAACGCAGACTTTCCAGTCGCTTGAATCGTGGCTCGCCGAACGCGGAGTGCTCTCATGACATCGCCGCGCGCGGCCACCGCCGAGGAGCTCGCCCAGTGCGCGAGCGAGCCCATCCACATTCCCGGCGCGATCCAGCCGCACGGATGCCTGCTCGCGTTCGACGCCGCGAGCCTTCGCCTGCGCCACGTCAGCCGGAACGCCGCGGCGTTTCTCGGGGACGTGCCCGAGGCCCTGCTGGGGCGTGCAGCGAATGAATTTCTTCCCGCGGCGGTAGCCGACGCGTTGCGCCGGGCGGCGAGGCTCGACGCGGCAGCGGAGAAGAGCGACATCGAATTCGAGGGCAAGGCCGGCGGCCTCGAGGGCGTGGCCCATGTGTACCACGGGATGGTGATCCTCGAGCTCGAGCACGCGCAGCCGTCGGACGTAGATCGGGGCGCCGCGCTGGGCAACGCGATGCGGCGGATCGCGTCGGCAAGCGACCTCGCTTTGCTCTCCGATGCCGCCGCGAGGGGCGTTCGCGAGCTGACCGGCTTCGATCGCGCGCTGGTCTACCGATTCGACCGCGACGGCGGCGAGGTGATCGCGGAAGCCGCGCACGCGGACATGGAGCCCTACCTCGGCCTTCACTTCCCCGAGTCGGACATTCCCCGCCAGGCGCGCGAGCTGTATCGAGCCAACTGGATTCGCGTCATTCCCGATGCCGAATATGAAGCGGTCTGCCTCGTCCCCGCCATGCGAGAGGATACGCATGCGCCGCTCGACCTGAGCCATGCGACCCTGCGCAGTGTTTCGCCGGTACATCTCGAATACCTCGCGAACATGGGCGTCCACGCCTCCATGAGCGTCTCGCTCGTGGTCGAGGGGCGGCTGTGGGGTCTCGTGAGCTGCGGCCATCGCGCGCCGCGCGAGGTGACGGCGAGGTTGCGAGCTGCGTGCGAGAGCCTGGGGCGGATCGTGTCGCTGCAGATCGGCGCACTCGAATCGCTGGACCTTGAACGCATGCGGGTCCGCAAGCTCGACGCGATGAACGCCCTCGAGCACGCGATGCGCATGGCGAAGGGATCGGTGCTCGCCGCGCTGGAATCCGAGCCGGCGCGCCTTCTCGAAATCGCGCAGGCTTCGGGCGCGGCGATCGTGGTGGAAGGCGAAGAGCCACGACGTGTAGGCGTCACGCCCGAGTCCGACCTGCTCACCATGCTCGCCCGATGGGTGGGCGGCTCGGCGGGTCGCGCGGGAGTCTTCGAGACCCGCGAGCTCGGCGGCGCGATCCCCCAGTGGAAAATGGCGGACATCGCAAGCGGCGTGCTCGCCATCGTGCTTCCGACTCCGCAGCTGCCGTGCGTGCTCTGGTTTCGTCCGGAAGTGGTGCAGACCGTGCGCTGGGGCGGGGATCCCGCCAAGACCTTGCAGGCGCAGTCCGCCGGTGGCGTGCCACGCATCCACCCGCGACATTCCTTCGAGCTTTGGAAAGAGGTGGTGCGCGGCCGCTCGCTCGACTGGGGCAGGGCCGAGGTCGGGGCAGCGCAGGAACTGCGCCGCCTCGCGATCGAGATCAACCTCGCGCACCAGGTTCTCAAGGAGCAATCCGCCGTGCGCGCTCGCGACGACCTCGTGGCCGTGGTCTCGCACGACCTGCGCACCCCGATGTCGGTGGTGGGCATGCAGGCGGCGATCATCCAGAAGCTGGTGGCCAGCGAGAGCAGCGAGACCTCGATCCGCCTGCGAGCCAGCGTGCAGATCATCCAGCGCTCGAGCGATCGCATGGTCGCACTGCTGCGCGACCTTCTCGATCTCGGGAGCATCGAGGCAGGGCGATTCGAAGTGGTGGCGAGCTTCCACGCGGTGGAAGATCTCCTGAACGACGCTTGCGAGCTCCTTCGCCCGGTGGCGGATGCGAAACGCATCCAGCTGATCGCGGAGCCGGCGCCGCCCTTGAGGGTGTGGGCGGACACCGAACGCATATTCCAGGTCCTCGCCAACCTGATCGGGAACTCGATCAAGTTCTGCGCCGAGGGCTGCAAAGTGCGACTCGGCGCGCACGTCGTGGGCGGCCTGTGCGAGATCGGCGTCGCGGACGACGGGCCGGGGATCAGCGAGAACGCGCTGCCCCACGTATTCGACCGCTACTGGCAGGCACGCGCCGACGACGCGAGCGGGGCAGGCCTCGGCCTCTACATCTGCAAGGGGATCGTGGAGGCCCACGGCGGCACGATCCGCGTCGAAAGCACGATGGGCGAGGGCAGTACGTTCCGGTTCACGCTTCCGCTGGACCTTGGGCATCGCGAGGAGCCGTGCCGCAGGCTGCCCTCACCACTTGAGCAAACTCATGGATGAACTCCGTGAGAAAGTAGGTCGTCGCCAGGGCCCTATAAGTCAAACGCCCAGCCTCCCCAGGTTGGGCGTTTGCGCGACTGCATCACGCCGCGTCTTGGGCCGAGCGTCCGGTGGCCGCGTCGTGGGGCATCTTCTCGAGCGCGAGGGGCGGGCGCAGCAAGTAGCCGGCAGGCTTCCTGCGGGCGCATGGTGCAGACGGGGCAGTTCTATCACGACTATCTCGGCAATCCCGACATGAAAATGGGGACATCGCGCGAGGATTCGGCGTCGCCGGCGTGGACACCGGCGCGATGACCATTGTCCAGCGGCCGAAGCTCAGAAGCGCTCGACCCAAGGACGCACCTCGATTTCCCAAGTCCACGCGCTGCGCGGCTGCGAAAGGAGGTGCAGGTAGCTTGCCGCAATAGCGAGCGGATCGAGCTGCGCGTCCGGCGCAGTCGCCGCGGCCTCGTGCGCGGCTTCCTGCAATCGGCGGATCGAGCCGTCGATGACCACGTGCCCGACATGGATGCCCTGCGGGCCTAGCTCGCGCGCGAGGCTCTGGGCGAGCCCGCGCAGCGCGAACTTGCCCATCGCGAAGGCCGCGGATCGCGGATATCCCTTCACGCTAGCCGAGGCGCCGGTAAAGAGAATCGCGCCGCGCCCCAAGGGAACCATGCGCCGCGCCGCCTGCTGCGCGAGATGGAAGCCCCCCATCGCAGTCACCGCTATCGCGCGCGCCACGTCTGCGGCATCGACGTCCACGAACGCTCCACGCACGCGCCGGCTCGCGTTGTACACGACGACCTCCGGAGCCGCCCCCAGGTGCCGCGTCGCATCGTCGAATAGCGCCGCGACCTGTGCCGAGTCGGTAGCGTCGCACCGAAATGCGGTGGCGCCGAGCTCCTCGCACACCGGCTGGAGCTTCGCGGTGTCGCGCGCCGCCAGGACCACCTGCATGCCACCGTCGCGGTGGAAAGCGCGGGCGAGGCTCGCTCCGAGGCCATCGCCCGCGCCCAGAATCAAGGCGCTTTTATAGGGCGAGGCGGTCGTCACGCGGGAAGCCGCGCATTCTGCGGGAAGAGGGCGCGACGGGCGTCGTCATCCATCTCGGTCTTGAATGTGTAGCGAGCCTTGAGCGCTTCGGCACGCTGCGCGGCGGGAAGCGCATTGATCTCGTCCAGCAAGCGCTTCACGTGCGGGAGCGACTCCCATGCCTCGGCGCCGAAGGCGAACGGAACCACGCGCGCCCAGCCCCATACGGCCATGTCGACCAGCGTGTACTCGTCGCCCAGCATGTAGCGATGGTGCGCGAGGCGCTCGTTGACGATGCCCCAATGGCGCCGCGCCTCGAAGCCGTAGCGATTCACGGCGTAGGCGATGGGCTGCGGGGCGAAGTGCTTGAAATGCACCGCCTGCCCGCAGTAAGGTGCGACCACCTTTTGAGAATATCGGTGGGTCGCGTGAAACCTCACGTCCATTACAGGCGATTGGGGAGTTCCGGTGCGCCCGAACGACCGAAAGAATGCCGTGCGTGCTGTTCGGCGATTACGCGCCCAACTTGTCCGCCAGATCCGCGAATCCATCCATCACCAGCGTGCAGGCGGGATTCGCGTTCGGATCGGGTGGACCGGCGGGGCCCCATTCGTCGGGACGCCTCACGAACGCAGTCTGGTAGCCGCAGGCGCGCGCGGCATCGAGGTCGAAATTGTGGCAGGCGACCATCATGATTTCGGCGGGCTCCAGCTGCAGCCACTTCGCGGCGGTGAGATATGCCTCGGGCCGCGTCTTGTAGATACCGATCATTTCGCAGGAGATGATGACGTCCCTGTCGATGCCGTTCTTTTTGGATACGTCTACCACGAGCGAGGTGGTGAGCAGGGTTAAGGAAGCCACCACGTAGCGCTTGCGCAGGCGCGCGGCGCCGGCGACAAAGTCCGGCCAGGCGTCGAGCGCGTGCCAGGTGCGCACTGCGCCACCGCCACCCGCCGCGCGCTGCGATCCTGTCAGTATTCGAAGGCGCTCTTGGCGCGGCGCTCTCCGACCACAGCCACTTCGGCTGCTTCCTGGTGAATACCGCCATCGAGCTCGCGCCGCATGACAAGGAGATTGCGAAACTCGTGGCTCGCGGACTGTCGGAGACCGAGGTCTACTTTCGCGAACTGATCCGGGAAGGCCAGAGGATCGGTGAAATACCCCACCAAGGGCCCGATCCGGCTGGTTGTCGGTTTCGCGCCGGGCGGCGGCGCGGACGCCATCGCGCGGCCGCTAGACATCCGTCTGTCGGAGATCCTGAAGCAGCCGGTGGTGGTCGAAAATCGCGCCGGCGCGGGCGGCATGATCGAAGCGCGGGCCGGGCGCGCCATCGGCCGGCAGCCGGAGGCGCTGGACGCGATTGTGGCGGAAGACTGCAAGCGCTACGCCCAAATCGTGCGCGACTACAGTATCAAGGTGGAGTGAATGCCGATGCACGCAAGCAGCACATGATTCGGATCCTCGGACGTGCCAACTCGTTCAACGTCCGCAAGGTACTCTGGACTTGTGACGAACTCGGGCTGAAATACCAGCGCGAGGACTGGGGGCGCGGCTTTCGCGCCACCACCGATCCCGTGTTCAGGGCGGTCAACCCGATCGGCCTCGTGCCGGCGGTGATCGACGGCGACGTGGTGCTGCGCGAATCGAACACGATCGTGCGCTATCTCGCGAGCAAGTATGCGCCCGGCTCGCCAATTTATCCCACGGAGCCGGTTGCGCGCGCCCAGCGCAGATCACCACCGAGGTCGGTCAGCTCGACGAACACCTCCAACGCGTCGGACCCTACGTGACTGGAGCGACCTTCACGGTCGGCGATATTCCGGTCGGATTGGTGGTAAATCGCTGGTTCCACATGAATTTTGGGCAACCGGCATACCCGGCGGTCGAGAAATACTACGCAACGCTTTCAGAGCGGCCGTCCTACCGGGCGCACGTGCGCAGCGGTCTTCCCTGAGCGCTTCGCCCGGTGCCTGAAGGCCGGCTTCGCGCGACAAGGCGGTCGCGAAGACGCACTCATTCAAACGGCAGCGAACCTCTACCATGGGATCGTCACCCTGATTTTGGTCGTGGTCGCGATGCTCGCGGCCGATGCGACCCTGGTCAGGATTGGCGCCGCATGGGCTAAGATGCATTCGATACGAGCCAGCGGGCGATCTGCGAAGACATGAGCGACGGAACCGAGACCTTCCTGCCGCAGCGCTACTGGGCGTGGACCGCAAGCCTCCTCGCGACCGCCGCCTGCCTCGTGCTCGTACCGTTCTCGCTCCTCTGGCTGTGGCCCGCCGCGTTCTTCGGCTTCTTCGCGCTGGTGGGCCTTTGGGACTTCTCCCAGTCGCGCCAGGCGATCCGGCGCAACTACCCGGTCATCGCGCACCTGCGGTTCTTCATGGAGTTCATCCGCCCCGAGATCCGCCAGTACTTCCTCGAGGCCGACCGCGACGAGACGCCGTTCTCGCGCGCCCAGCGCTCGCTCGTCTACCAGCGCGCCAAGGGCATGGTGGACAAGCGCCCGTACGGCACCCAGCTCGATCCCTACCAGCCGGGGTACGAGTGGATCAACCACTCGATCGCGCCGATCGAGATCGCGAGCCACGATTTCCGCATCGCGATCGGGGAGGGCCGATGCGCCAGGCCCTACTCGGCGAGCGTCTTCAACATCTCCGCCATGAGCTTCGGTGCGCTCTCCGCCAACGCCGTGCTGGCACTGAACGAGGGGGCGAAGCGCGGCAGGTTCTATCACGACACGGGCGAGGGCTCGATTTCCCGCTGGCATCGCGAGCAAGGCGGCGACCTGGTCTGGGAGATTGGCAGCGGCTATTTCGGTTGCCGCGATGCCGGTGGGCGCTTCGACGAAGCGCGATTCGTGGAGAACGCCGCTTCCGACCAGGTGAAGATGATCGAGGTGAAGCTCTCGCAGGGCGCCAAGCCGGGCCACGGCGGCGTCCTCCCCGGTGCGAAAGTGACCGAGGAGATCGCGCGCGCGCGCGGCGTGCCCGTGGGGGTCGATTGCATCTCGCCCGCGACGCACTCGTCGTTCTCCACGCCGGTGCAGTTGCTGGAGTTCGTCACGCGCCTGCGCGAGCTATCCGGCGGCAAGCCCACCGGCATCAAGCTCGCCATCGGGCACCCGTGGGAGTGGTTCGGCATCGTGAAGGCGATGCTGGAGACCGGCATGGCGCCGGACTTCGTGGTGGTGGACGGGGGCGAAGGCGGCACCGGCGCCGCCCCCCTGGAGTTCACCGACCACGTCGGGGCGCCGTTGCGGGAAGCCCTGATGCTGGTGCACAACTCGCTCGTCGGCACGAACCTGCGCGGCAGGGTGCGCGTGGGCGCGAGCGGGAAGATCGTCACCGCCTTCGATGTCGTGCGGACCATGGCGATCGGCGCGGACTGGTGCAACTCGGCGCGCGGCTTCATGCTGGCGCTGGGGTGCATCCAGGCCCAGGCCTGCCATACGGGGCGCTGTCCCACCGGCGTGACCACCCAGGACCCGAACCGCATGCGGGCGCTGCACGTGCCCGACAAGGCCGAACGCACCTTCAACTTCCACCAGAACACGCTCATTGCCCTGAAGGAGTTGCTGGGCGCCGCGGGCATCCAGCACCCGAGCGACCTGGGCCCCGAGCATATCGTGCGGCGTGTCTCGTCGAACGAGGTGCGGTCGCTCGCCACGCTGCACCCGTGGATGAAGCCCGGGGAGCTGCTCGCGAGCGTGCCCGAGCACCCCGTCTACAAGGTGTTCTGGGCGGCTTCCCGCAGCGACAGCTTCGCGGCGCCGAAGACCTCGCTCACCGTTCCCACGTCGAAGACCCGCTGAGGATCAAGGTCACGTGAGCATGACTCCGGGCCGCCCGATGCTGCAGGTAGTGCAGGCGTACGACCGGGCGCCGATCGAGGAGATCCGCACGGACGACGCGGCCGCGCTGGAGGCGAAGCTCGCGTCCGCGACCCGGGCTTTTCAGGACCGCAAGGGCTGGCTGAAGGCCCATGAGCGCAGCGCGGTGCTCCGGCGGCTCGCCGCGCTGATGGAGCCACGGCGCGAGCGCTTCGCCCACCTCATCGCGCGGGAGGGCGGCAAGCCCCTGGCCGATGCCATCGTCGAAACCACGCGCGCGATCGACGGCGTGCACAGCGCCGCCGACGAGCTGCGCAATTTCGCCGGCCGTGAGATCCCGATGGGACTCACCGCGGCCAGCACCGGGCGAATCGCCTTCACGACGCGCGAGCCGCTCGGCGTGGTGGCGGCGATCTCGGCGTTCAACCATCCGTTGAACCTCATCGTGCACCAGGTCGCCCCGGCGATCGCCGTGGGTTGCCCGGTGATCGTGAAGCCATCCACCGCAACGCCGCTCTGCTGCCTCGAGTTCGTCGACCTGGTGCGCGAGGCCGGCCTCGACGAGCCCTGGTGCCAGTCTTTCGTGACCCCGGACAACGCGCTCGCGGAGCGGTTGGCTACCGATCCGAGGGTCGCATTCCTCAGTTTCATCGGATCCGCCCGCGTGGGGTGGCGCCTGCACAGCAAGCTGGCACCTGGAACGCGCAGCGCCCTGGAGCACGGCGGCGCCGCGCCGGCGATCGTCGATCGCAGCGCCGACCTGGGAAGCCTCGTCGAGCCGATGGTGAAGGGCGGTTACTACCATGCCGGGCAGGTGTGCGTCTCCACGCAGCGCATCTACGTGCACACGACCCTGCTGGACGAGTTCCACGAGCGCTTCGCGAAGCGGGTGCAGGCGCTGCGTGTCGGGGATCCGCTGTCCGCCGAAACCGAGGTCGGCCCGCTCATCGACCCGCGCGAGGTCGACCGGGTCGAGTCGTGGGTCACGGAAGGGGCGGCGAGTGCCCGGCAAGTCGTGGGCGGCAAGCGCCGGTCCGCGACCGTCATGGAGCCCACGATCCTGCTCGAACCCGCGCCGGAAGCCCGGGTATCGCGGGAGGAGATCTTCGGGCCCGTGACCTGCGTGTACGGGTTCGACCAGCTCGATGAAGCCATCGACCGGGCCAATTCCCTGCCGGTGGCGTTCCAGGCCAGCATCTTCGCGCGCGACATCGACGCGGCACTCCATGCCGCCGATCGCCTCGATGCATCGGCCGTCATGATCAACGACCACACCGCCTTCCGCACCGACTGGATGCCGTTCGCGGGGAGGCGCGAGTCCGGCTACGGCGTCGGCGGAATCCCCTTCAGCATGCGCGAGATGACGCAGGAGAAGATGCGCGTCTTCCGTTTTCCCGCCTGGGGCGCGCCGCTATACCAGCCCTGGCCCTAAGGCTACTCGAGAAGTAACGCGGTTCTCCCGTGGGCAGGGCATGGGGTTGCACGCTAGAATTTCGGCGTGCAACCCTCTTTTCCGATCGAAGCGGTGCCGGGCCATCCCGACTTCGTCCACCTCGCCGGCATCCCGGGGATCCGCCACCACCTGCGCTACGCGACGACGGACAACTTCGTCGGCGCCGACATGTACTCGCCCTTCGATTGCGCGTGGCTGCGCCGCGAGGCGGCCGATGCCCTCGCGCGCTCGGCGGCGCATCTCGCCTCCCGCCATCCCGGCCACTCGCTCCTCGTGCTCGACGCGCTTCGCCCCCAGCGCGTTCAGGAGCGCATGTGGAAAGCGCTCGAGGGCACCGGCCTCACCGACTACCTCGCCAACCCCGCGGCGGGGTCGATCCATTCGTTCGGCATGGCGGTGGACGTGACCCTCGTCGATGCCCAGGGCCGCGAGCTCGACATGGGAACGCCCTTCGACGACCTCTCGGAGCGCTCGCACCCGGCGCTCGAAGCCGCGCTCCTCGCGCGCGGCGAGATCACGGCGAGTCAAATCGCCCATCGCGAGATGCTGCGCGCGGCCATGGCCCACGCCGACTGGCGCGGCATCAGCCGCGAGTGGTGGCACTTCGACCTGGGCGACCGCGCCCGGGTCCGGGCAACTTACTTGCGCGTGTTGTAGCGCGCCACCGCGTCGACGAAACCGTCGAGGATCGGGCGCGACACCGCGCGGGTCGCCGCGGCATGGTTGAGGAACGCGACCACCACGCAGGTCTCGCCGCCGGCATCCTTCACGTAGCCCGCGACGGCCGAGGTGTCGCGCAGAGTGCCGGTTTTTATCCGCGCGCTGCCTGAAGCCGGTGTCCCGGGCAGGCGATTCCTCATCGTGCCGTCGATCGACACGATCGGCAGCGACGAAATGAATTCCGGCGCCCATTCGCTCGCGGCCGCCGCGCGCAGCACGCCGGCCAATTGGGACGGGCGAATGCGCTCCCGTCGCGACAGGCCCGACCCGTTCTCGAGCACGAGCCCCGTGCCGTCGATGCCGCGGCGCTCGAGCCATATTCGCACCTGGCGATCGGCGCGCGAGAGCGTGGGCTCGCCGGCCGGGCCTTCGGGCAGCGTGCCCAGCGCCAGGAAAACCACGCGCGTCATCGGGTTGTCGGAGCGCTTGTTGATGTCGCGCAGCAGGTCGCCGAGCGGGCGCGAGCGGTGCTCCGCAATCACGCGCGCGTCGCCCGGTGTCTCCCCCTCGCGCACGTTGCCCTTGAGCTTCCCGCCCAGGCGCGACCACAGCGCGCGCACCAGCCGGTCGGTGAAGGCGGCCCGGTCGATCACGTTGATCGAGGTCGAGGCGAGGCAGTCGCGCGGGTAGTCGCCCTTCAGCTGCACGCGGATCACGCCGCGCCGCTCCTGCTTCACCACCGGCGGCTTCCAGCCTTCCTCCCAGCGCTCGCAATCGCGCTCGACGATCGCCATCTCCGACTCGACCACCACGCGCTCGAGCGGCGGGGTCATCGCCACGCGCACCGCCGCGCCGTCCGAGGCGAGGTCGAGCAGCATCAGGTTCGAGTTGACCATCAGCGCATCGGGAATCACGTTGTAGCGGAACTCCGGCGCCTCGTCGAAGGGCGCCACGCCCACGTCGGTGCGCGCGGGGTTGAAGTGCGCGCGGTCCACGACCACGTCGCCGCCGATCTCGCGAATGCCCTGGTGGCGCGCCAGGTGCAGCATGCGCTCCAGCGCCTGCCAGTCGAGGTCGAGGTCGGCGATGCCGCGCAGGTAGAGGTTGCCCTGCAGGACGCCGTCGCGCACCACGGCCTGCGCGCGCAGCTCCGAGCGTCCGCGCCACGCGGGCCCGAGGCGATCGAGGGCCACGACGGTGGTCACGAGCTTCATCGTGGAAGCCGGCTGCATCGACCGGTCCGCGTTGTGCGCGGCCACCACGGCGCCGTCGGAGAGTCGCTGCACCACGAATCCCACGGCGTCGTCGCCGAGGCCCGCGGCCCGCACCCGGGCGAGCACCCCATCCTCGATCTCGCCCGCGGCGGCGTTCCAAGCGAATGAACACGAAAGGCACAGCAGCAGGCGGCGGATCATCGGGAGGGGGCAGGGAGGGCTGGGACGGATTGTAATAATGCAGCACATTGGTCACAATCCGACACGGAACAGCCCCCCGTTCCCTCGCAAGTCCGGTTATCGCAATCACATAAACAGGGAGACCCACCGGTGAAATTCGCCCCGCTCGCCCAAGCCGTTTCGCTCGCACTCGTCGCCGGGACCGCCCTGGCGCAGCAAAGCCCGTCGCCCCCGCGCGAGCGCATCGAGATCACCGGCTCCAGCATCAAGCGCATCCAGGACGAGACCGCGCAGCCCCTGCAGGTGATCACCCGCCAGGAGATCGAGCGCCGCGGCATCACCAGCGCGGAGCAGCTGCTCGCCACCATCACCGCCAACGGCACCGGCGCGGACAACCTCTCCTCGAACGTGGGCATCCAGCTCGGCACCACCGACCGCAACAACAACGGCAACTCGAGTGCCAACCTGCGGGGACTCGGCGCCTCGAGCACCCTGGTGCTGCTGAACGGCCGGCGCATCTCCAACCACGGCGCCAAGGGCAACGCGGTGGACCTGAACTCCATCCCCCTCGCGGCGGTGGAGCGGGTGGAGGTGCTGAAGGATGGCGCCTCGGCGATCTACGGCACCGACGCCATCGGCGGCGTGATCAACTTCATCCTGCGCAAGGACTACCGCGGCGTGGAGATCACCGCATCGACGGACATCACCCAGGAAGGCGGCGGCAATGTCCATCGCGGCTCGCTGCTGGCCGGGTGGGGCGACCTCGCCCGCGACCGCTTCAACGTGATGACGATGTTCTCGTTCGACAAGCAGGAGATCCTGAAGGGCAGCGAGCGGTCGTTCTCCAACGGTTTCCAGCCCGACCGCGGCCTGTCGCCCGACACTTCCGGGGCACCCTTCGCCACGCAGACGGGGGTGACCGGCACCGCCATCGGCTCCTCGTTCCGCCTGCCCACTACCGGTACGCAAAGCTACAACCGCGCCAACCTGCTCAGCTTCCAGAACCAGTGCGACATCATTCCCGGGATGTCCCAGTACCAGAGCGCGCTGTGGAACTCGCCGGGCGCGAGGTTCGCCTGCGCCTTCGACTACGGCGGCTCCGCGATCCTGATCCAGCCGGTGGAGCGCACCCAGTTCGTGGCCCGCGGCACGTTCCAGATCAACAACGAGCACAGCGCCTTCGCCGAGGTGATCGCCTCGCGCACCAACGCCACCAAGCAGTTCGAGCCGTACCAGATCACCACCAACCTCACCAATGCGTACCCGGTGAACGGTCCCTACTACCAGGACCTGTCGGCCTTCATCCCGACTTTTGACCGCACCAAGCCCATCGCCTACCGCTGGCGCTGCGTCGATTGCGGCGGGCGCACCATCGAGACCGAGACCGATGCCTGGCGCATCCTCATCGGGCTGGAGGGCGTGGTATTCGGCAAGTGGGATTACAAGCTCGGGCTCTCGAAGGCGGGCAGCAATGCCGATTCGATGCTGAAGAGCGGGTACTTGTATACGGCGCTCATGAACGACGCGCTGAGAAGCGGTCGCGTGAATCCGTGGGTGCTGCCGGGCCAGAGCCAGGATCCGGAAGGCACGCGCCTGCTGAACGCGGCACGTGCCGATGGCGCCACGCTCTTCGGCGGCGAGGCGGGCCTCACGCAGTTCGACGGCGCCCTTTCGGGCGAGCTCTGGCAGCTGCCCGCTGGACCGGTCGCCGCCGCGGTGGGATTCGACTACCGCCGCGAGACCTACCAGTTCGACGACGGCTCCCGCACCACGCTGCCGGTGTTCCTGGCACCCTTCGACGCGCAGTTCCCCGAGGTCTCGCGCACCATCAAGGCGATCTACGCGGAGGTGGCGATCCCGGTCCTGCGCAACCTCGAGGTCACCGCCGCGATTCGCCGCGATGACTACAGCGACTTCGGCGCCACCACCAACCCGAAAGTATCGATCAAGTTCACGCCGTTCACGCAGCTCCTGCTGCGCGCTTCGTACAACGAGGGCTTTCGCGCCCCCAGCTTCTTCCAACTCTACGGCGCCCAGGGCTTGTCGCAGGTGCCGGGGAACATCGCCGACCCGGTGCTGTGCCCGCAGAACCCGGGCGACCTCTCGGTTTGCGCCATCCGCCCCGATGCGCTGCAGGGCGGAAACCCGGGTCTCAAGCCCGAGACCTCGAAGCAGTGGAACGTGGGCTTCGTGCTGGCGCCCGCCCCGTGGGTGACCGCCAGCGTGGACTTGTGGGAGATCAAGCGCGAGGACCGCATCTACGAGCTCACGCCGCAGCAGGTGATCGCGAACTACACCACCTTCCCGGAGTACCTGGTGCGCGGGGCCAATGGCCGCCTCGACGGTCCCGGCGGCTACATCCAGGCGGGCTTCGTGAACGCCGAGGGCGACGTGACTCGCGGCACCGACGTGAGCCTGCGCTTCAACGGCTCGGGCCTGTACGGCGGGCGCTGGAACGTGGGCCTCGACGGCACCTACATCGACAGCTTCCGCTCCCGCGTCTTCGCGACCCAGGAGTACACGGAGTTCGCGGGGCAGTGGAGCTCGCGCGACCTCTACCCGCGCTGGAAGCACCAGCTTTCCTTCACCTACGACAAGGGGCCGTGGAGCACCTCGCTCTACCAGCGCTACACCTCGGGCTACAAGGACGAGCGGCCGGCCGGCGCGGTCCCCCCGGGATTCAACCCGGACGTGGACGAGTACATCACCTACGACGTGTCGGTGACCTACTCGGGCTTCCGCAACATGACGCTGGGCTTCGGCATCAAGAACCTGTTCGACAAGGACCCGCCCTTCACCGCGCATAACCTCGATTTCGCCGCCGGCGCCGGTTGGGATCCGCGCGTGGCGGACCCGCGCGGGCGCTCCTTCACCGGGCGCATCACCTACCGGTTCTAGGAGAGCGCAAGCTGGATCGCAGGGGCCTCGGCAGGATGCTCGCCGCGGCAGCCGCGGCGGGCCTCGGGCCCGCCGCGCTGCCTTCGGGAGCCCGGGCGGCGTCCTCGCCCGCGTTGATCAAGCCGCGGCGCCTGAAGCCCGGCGCCCTGGTGGGCCTGGTGTCACCGGGCGGCGTGGTGGGCGACGAGGGCGTGCAGAAGCGCGTGGCGAACCTGGAGGCCCTCGGCTTCAAGGTGCGCCTGGGCGACCACATCCGCGCGGCCTACGGCGGCTACGCGGGCACCACCGCCCAGCGCGTGGCGGACCTGCACCGGATGTTCGAGGATCCCGAGGTGAGCGCGGTATGGGCGGCGCGCGGCGGCTCCGGGTGCCTGCAGCTGCTGCCGCACCTCGACTACGGGATGATCCGCCGCCATCCCAAGATCGTCATCGGCTACTCCGACATCACGGCGCTGCATCTCGCGCTGCGCCGCCACGCGGGGCTCGTCACCTTCCACGGGCCCACGGCGGGGTCCACGTTCACCGACTACTCGGTGGCGCAGCTGCGTGCGGTGCTGATGGAGCCCACGCCGACCCTCACCATGGCCTTGTCCGAAGAGCACTTGCGCAAGGCCGAGACCCAGCCGCAGTTCCGGCCGCGCACCTTCACGCCGGGCCGCGCCGAGGGTCCGCTCTTCGGCGGCAACCTCAGCATGGTCTGCTCGATGCTGGGCACGCCCTACCTTCCCGAGGCCAAGGGCGCGCTGCTGTACCTGGAGGATGTGGGCGAGGCACCCTACCGCATCGACCGCCTGCTCACCCAACTGCAGTTGTCGGGAGTGCTGGCCGGAGCGGCCGGGGTGATGCTGGGCGTGTTCCAGAAGTGCGAGCCGCCGGATGCGGAGCCTTCGCTCTCGCTCGCCGAAACCCTCGAGGGGCAGCTTTCGGGGTCGAAGGTGCCGAGCGTGTACGGCTACTCGTTCGGCCACGTGCCGCACATCTATACGCTGCCGGTGGGAATCCGCGCGCGGCTCGATACCGAGGCGCGCACGGTGACGCTGCTAGAGCCCGCGGTGGCCTGACCCTCTCCTGGCCCTCTCCCAAGGGAGAGGGAAAGTCAGTCGGCGCGCTGGAGGACGGCGCGGCGCCAGAGCGCGGTGGCGATGCGCTCCTCGTAGCGGGGCGACGCGGAATAGGTGCCGCGATCGGAATCGGGATCGAAGCCGGTGCCGCTCACGAGGATCACGATGCCGTTCCCCGTACGCGGATCGAAGGCGAAGAGCGACGAGAGCCCGTAGGCATCGCCATGGTGGCCGAGTGCCGTGAAGCCGCCGCCCTCGACCAGCCGATCCCCCTCGCCGGGCCCGCCGCCGCGATCGGTGAAGTGCTGGTTGCCCAGGCCCCAGGCGTTGAACACCGAGCGCCCGCGGCCGTAGGAAGTGTCGCCGTTGCGCCCGCCATCGCTCTCCCACTGGCGCTCCAGCATCGCGTCCACCGTCGCGGCCGCGAGCACGCGCTTGCCGTCGAGCTCGCCGCGATCCATCAGCACTCGCATCACGCGCCCGAGGTCGCCGGCCGTGGCGCGCAGCCCGCCCTGGGGGCCGGCGAGGGTGCCGTTGGTGCCGGGGACGTAACCCGGCGGGATGCGCGGCACCGGCGGCAGCCGCGAATAGTCGTCCACCTGCGGCACCCACGGTCCGTTCGGATCCCACACCTGGATGTCGCCTGGTGTCGCCTTGCGGTAGAGGGTGGCGATGTCGCCCTGGCGCGAGGCCGCGATGCGCGCCGGATCGTAGCCGCCGCCCAGGCCGAGGGGTTCCAGCACCAGGCGCGCCATGAGGCGATCGAAGGGCTCGCCGGCCACCTTTTCCATCACCGTGGCGACGACACCCCACGGCAGGTTGGCATAGGAGAAATGG
>JANMHV010000471.1:0-36436 GCA_031375445.1 Burkholderiales bacterium
CCCGCCTCGGCGACGGGCTTGCCGTTCTCGTCGTTCATGGCCCGGATGCGGCCGAACACGGCGCCCGCGAGGACGATGTCGCCCTTCTTGAGCGTGCCGGACTTGACCAGCACCGTGGCCACGGGGCCGCGGCCCTTGTCCAGCCGCGACTCGATGATGACGCCCTTGGCGGGTGCCTTCACCGGGGCCTTGAGCTCGAGGACTTCGGCCTGGAGCTGGATCGCCTCCAGCAGCCGGTCCAGTCCCTGGCCCGTCTTGGCGGAAACCTCGATGAACTGCGTCTCGCCCCCGAGCTCCTCGGAGACGATCTCGTGCGTGAGGAGCTCGTTCTTGATGCGCTGCGGGTTCGCCTCGGGCTTGTCGATCTTGTTCACCGCCACCACCACCGGCACCTTGGCGGCCTTGGCGTGATGGATGGCCTCGATCGTCTGCGGCATCACGCCGTCGTCGGCGGCGACCACCAGGATCACCAGGTCGGTGATGAGGCTGCCGCGCGCGCGCATCGCGGTGAAGGCCTCGTGGCCGGGCGTGTCGAGGAAGGTGATGACGCCGCGATCGGTCTCGACGTGGTAAGCGCCGATGTGCTGCGTGATGCCCCCGGCCTCGCCCACCGCCACGCGCGCCTTGCGGATCGCGTCGAGGAGCGAGGTCTTGCCATGGTCGACGTGGCCCATCACCGTCACGACCGGCGGGCGCGTGACGAAGCTGCCCTCGTCGACGATGGCTTCCGACAGGAACGACTCCGGGTCGTCAAGCTTGGCGGCCTTGGCGACGTGGCCCATCTCCTGCACCACGATCATCGCCGTGTCCTGGTCGATCACCTGGTTGATGGTCACCATGGTTCCCATCTTCATCATGACCTTGATCACTTCGGCGGCCTTCACCGACATCTTGTGGGCGAGGTCGCCCACGGAGATGGTCTCGGGAATTCCCACGTCGAGGATCTTGGGCTCGGAAGGCGCCGCGAAGCCGGAACCGTCGTCGTCGCGATGGCGGTGGCCGCCACGGGAGCGCCAGCCGTCGCGGCCGCCGGAGGCGTCCCCGCGGGTCTTCATGGCGCGGCGTCGCGCCTGGTCGTCCACCCAGGACGACGCGGGCTTGGCGGTGCGCTTGGGGCCCTTCTTGTCGGCGGGCTTCTCGCCCGGCTTGAGCACCGGGCGGTGCAGCGTGCCCTCGCTGGGCGCGGCAGCGGCGGCTCCAGGCGCGGCCGGCGCGACACCCGCCTCGGCCTTGGGCGCCTCGGCCTTCACCTCGACCAGGACCGGGGCCTCGGCCTCGGTGGCGGGCTCCTCGCCCTTCTTGCGAACGACGCGCTTCTTCTTCGGCGCTTCCCCATCGACGGCGGGAGCGGGGGCGGCGGCTTCCGGCGCGGCTTCCACCGGGGCAGCGGCCTCCTCTTCCTTCTTCTTCGCGGCGGCGACCTTCTTGGTGCGCACCTGCGCATCGGCGGCCTGGCGCGCGGCGAGCTCGGCCTGGCGCCTGGCCTCGGCCTCGCGCTTCTTCGCCTCTTCCTCGTTGATGATCGGGGCGGGAGGCGCCACGACCTTCGGCGGCTCCGGCGCCACGACCTCGGCGGGCTTGTCGACCTTCACGAAGGTGCGCTTCTTGCGCACCTCGACCTGGATCGTGCGCGCCTTGCCGGTGGCATCCGACTTCTTGATCTCGGTCGTCTGCTTGCGGGTGAGCGTGATCTTCTTCTTCTCTTCCTTGTTCCCGTGCATCTCGCGCAGGTGGTCGAGGAGCTGCGTCTTGTCCTGCTCGGTGATCGCGTCGTCTCCGGCCTGTTTCTTCACCCCGGCGGCCTGGAGCTGCTCGAGCAGCAGCGTGACCGGGAGCTTGAGCTCCTCGGCGAATTGGGTGACGTTGGATTTGGCCATGTGCTGCTATTCTCCTGCCGCGCCGTCAGGCCTGCGGCTGTTCCTTGAACCAGGGTTCGCGCGCCTTCATGATCAACTGCGTGGCGCGCCCGGCATCCATGCCGGTCATCTCGGTCAGCTCGTCGGTGGCGAGGTCCGCCAGGGCGTCCATCGTGGTGATGCCCTTGGAGGCCAGCACCCGCGCCGTCTGGTTGTCCATTCCTTCCATGCCCTGCAGGTCCTCGGCGGCGTGTTCCACCGTTTCCTCGCTCTTGATCGCCTCGGTGAGGAGCGCGTTCCTAGCGCGGCGCCGCAATTCGTTCACGGTCTCCTCGTCGAAGGCGTCGATCTCGAGCATCTCGTTGATCGGCACGTAGGCCACCTCGTCGAGCGAGGTGAAGCCTTCCGAGACCAGGATCTCGGCCACCTCCTCGTCCACGTCGAGCTTCTCCATGAAGAGTGCCCGCACGACGCTGGTTTCCTGCTCGCTCTTCTGCTCGCGCTCCTCCGTGGTCATGATGTTCAACTGCCAACCGGTCAGCTCGGAGGCGAGGCGCACGTTCTGCCCGCCCTTGCCGATGGCGAGCGCCAGCTGGTCCTCGTCGACCACCACGTCCATCGAGTGGCGCTCCTCGTCCACCACGATGGAGGAGACGTCGGCGGGGGCGAGGGCGTTGATCACGAACTGCGCCGGTTCCGGCGACCAGAGGATGATGTCGACGCGCTCGCCGGCGAGCTCCTGGGTCACGGCCTGCACGCGCGAGCCGCGCATGCCGACGCAGGTGCCCACCGGGTCGATGCGCTGGTCGTTGGACTTGACCGCGATCTTGGCGCGCAGTCCCGGGTCGCGGGCGGCGGCGCGGATCTCGAGCAGGCCCTCCTCGATCTCCGGCACCTCGAGCTCGAACAGCTTCACCAGGAACTCCGGCGCCACGCGCGAGAGGATCAACTGGGGGCCGCGGGCCGCACGGTCGATCTTGGCGATGAAGGCGCGCACGCGGTCGCCCACGCGCAGGTTTTCCTTGGCGATCAGCTGGTCGCGGGGCAGCAGCGCCTCGACCCGGCCGGATTCCACGATCAGGTTGCCACGCTCGGCGCACTTTACGGTGCCGGTCACCAGCGACTCGCCGCGCTCGAGGAAGTCGTTCAGGATCTGCTCGCGCTCGGCATCCCGGATCTTCTGCAGGATCACCTGCTTGGCCGCCTGGGCGCCGATGCGCCCGAAGGTCTCGGCCTCGAGCGGCTCCTCGATCACGTCGCCCAGCGCCGCCTCGGGGTTCTCCGCCACGGCGTCGGTGATGGCGATCTGGTGCGCCGGCTCCTCGTGCTCCTCGTCGGGCACGACGGTCCAGCGCCGGAACGCGGAGTAATCGCCCGATTCGCGGTCGATCTCCACCCGGACATCCACCTCGTCCTTGAAGCGCTTCTTGGTCGCGGATGCGAGCGCCATCTCCAGCGCGAGGAACACCGTGTCCTTCGCGACGTTCTTCTCGCGAGAGAGCGCATCCACCAGCAACAGAATATCCCGACTCATGCCCTAGGCCTCCAAACCCTCAAACATCCGGAACGAGCCGCGCGCGGTCGATATCGCCAAAGGCGAACTCGTGCCGCGACCCGTCGATCTCCAGGACGACCCTGCCGTCCTCGACGCCCGCCAACAATCCTTCGAACCGCCGCTGGCCGCCCTGGGGCAGCTTCAACCGCAGGCTTACCTTCTGGCCGGTGAAGCGCTCGTAATCCTCGAGCCGCTTCAGCGGCCGGTCGAGCCCCGGCGACGACACCTCCAGGCGCTCGTATTCGACTGACTCCACCGCGAAGGCGCGCGTGAGATGGTTGCTCACGCGGGCGCAATCCTCCACCGTAATCCCCTTCGGGGAATCGATGAATACCCGCAGCAGGCCACCGCGCGAGGACTCGAGGTCGACTAGCTCGTACCCCAGCCCTTCCAAGGTCTGCCGGAGCCAGCTTTCTCGGTCCGTAACCGGTTTCACAAACAAAAAATGGGCAGCTACGCCCATCCCTTTCCCGAAACCTCGAAATTCTAGCACGTTTCGACCTGCCACACGACCTCGAAATGACTCGGGAACCCCTGTGGCGCCTCGCTCCGGACCCCCATTTCGAGGGGTCCGCGGATACATCCCGTGATGCGCCACAACATGCCGCGACAAAGCGCTACAGACGGCCGTTTTCCCTTCAGTAGCATCGGCTGCGCCCACACGGCATCCCGTTTCGAAGCGCAACCCACCCACAGGGGAAAACATGTCATTGGCACGTCACGGAATCGCAGCCGCCGTCGCGGCGGCGCTCGCAAACGCCGCGCTCGACGCGGCGGCCCAAACGCCCCAGAAGGTCGAGAAGATCGAGGTCACCGGCTCCAACATCAAGCGGGTCGAGCAGGAGGGCCCGGCCCCGGTCCAGGTGATCACGCGGGAGCAGATCGAGCGTACCGGGGCCAACACGGTCGCCGAAGTGATCCGCAACCTGCCATCGAACTCCACCGGATCCTATGACGAGACCTTCACCGGCAGCTTCGCCCGGGGCTCGGCCGGCGTTTCCCTTCGCGGCCTGGGGCAGAAATCGACGCTCACGCTCATCAACGGCCGCCGGATGGCGGTTTATGGCTTCGCGCAGAACCTCCAGGACAGCTTCGTCGACCTGAACAGCATCCCGCTCGCCGCCATCGAGCGGATCGAGATCCTCAAGGACGGCGCTTCGGCGATCTATGGCTCCGACGCCATCGCGGGGGTGGTGAACATCATCCTGCGCAAGGACTACACCGGCGCCGAGCTCTCGGCGGGAGGGGGCACCACCACCCATTCGGATGGCCAGGAAGTGCGGGTCTCCGGCGCGGCCGGGGTCGGGAAGCCCGGCGTGGACCGCTACAACCTCATGCTCGCCGCCGACTACTTCAATCGCGAGCACATCTGGGCACGCGACCGCGACCTCACCTCCGAGGGCGACTATCGCCGCTTCCCCGGCGGCACAAACATTCCCAATTCGACCGCCGCGAATCCGGGCAACTATGTGCGTCGCGCGGGGACAACGCCCTTCCCCACGCCACGCACACCCTTCGCCACCTGTCCGGCCGACCGCCGGATCACTTTCGGCGGGTCGCCGCAATGCACCGAGAACGTGAACCTGTACCTCTCAGGCGTGCCCGAGACCACCCGTGCCGGGATCTTCGGGCGCGGCTCGCTCGAGCTGGGAGGCGGCCTTTCGACGTTTGCCGAGTTCGCGTTCAACAGCAACGAGACTTTCACCCAGAGCGCGCCATTCTTCGTTCCCAGCTCGCAGCTCGGCCCCGGAATCGCGCGCACCGTCGCGGTTACCCTGCCCGTCGGGCACAACTCGAACCCCTACAACGTGCCGGTGGACATCCGCTACCGCTTCAGCGACGTGGGCCCGCGTCAGATCATCAACACCACGGACGCCACCCGCATCGTGGGCGGAATCTCGGGAACATGGCGCGACTGGTCGTGGGAGGCCGCGGCCGGTTACACGCGCAGCGAGTCGGAGCAGCAGGACCGCAACAACATCAGGATCTCCGGCCTGCGGGAGGTGATCGCCGACGGCTCCTACAACTTCCTCGACAACTCGCGCAACACGCAGGCGGTCTACGACCGGCTCCGCACCAACTACTCGCGCTACGGCGATTCGAAGCAGACCTTCGTCGACGGGAAGATGAGCGGGGAGCTGATGCAGATGGCCAACGGGCCGCTCGGCATGGCCGCCGGCCTCGAGTACCGCAGGGAGGAGCTGGACGACCACTCGGACCCGGTGCTCACCACGGGCGACGTCCTCGGCCGGGGGAGCACGCAGGCGCGCGGCAGCCGCAACATCACCTCCGCCTACGTCGAGTTCAACGTGCCGGTCCTGCGCGATCTAGAGATGCAACTGGCCGGGCGCACCGACCGCTATAGCGACTATGGCAACTCGTCCACGCCGAAGGTCGGGCTGCGCTGGAACGTGCATCCGACGCTGCTGCTGCGCGCCACGTTCGCAAAGGGGTTCCGAGCCCCCTCGCTCCCGGAAAGCGGCGAGTCCAGCGCCTTCTTCTTCCAGAACCTCCAGGACACCACGCGCTGCGCGGTCAACACGATCTACTGCGGCACGGTTTCCGTGCCGGGCTCGTTTTCGGCCAACCCGGACCTGAAGCCCGAGAAGAGCGACAGCTACACCGGCGGGTTCGTCTGGGAGCCCACGCGCAACACCAGCATCGGCGTGGACTACTACTTCATCAAGCAGAAGGATCTCGTCTCGTCGCGGGACTTCCAGTTCATCCTCGACAACGAATCGCGCTACCCGCAATACGTGGTCCGCGGAACCCCTACCGGGGAGGACATCGCGCGCGGCGCGCCTGGGGCGATCGTGGTCGTGGCGGTGCCCTACGAGAACCTCTCGGTGCTGGAGACCTCGGGCATCGACGTGGACGCGCGCGTGCGCTTACCGGAAACGGCGCTGGGAAAGTTCTCCCTCGCGTTCACCGGCTCCTACATCATCTCGTACAAGCAGCCGCTCGCGCCCGAGGAGCCCCTCACCGAATTCGCGGGGACGTACGAGCTGCCGCGCTTCAAGGGCGTGGGCTCGCTCAACTGGGACCGGGGCCCCTGGTCCGGCACCTTCGCGGTGAACTACATCCACAAGTTCAAGCAGTCGGACTCGGCGCAGGCGGGGGCCGATCCGGAGATCCGGCCCTGGACCACGCTGGACCTGCAGGCGGCGTACTCCGGCTTCCGGAACACCAAGCTGACACTCGGGGTGAAGAACCTGGCCGACAAGGAGGCGCCGATCGCGATCGCCGAGACGCTCCTCTACGTGTTCCAGCAGCACAGCCTTCGTGGGCGGTTCGTCTACGCCAGCGTGAACTACAAGTTTCGCTAGCAACCCGGCCGGGGATCGCCCGTATCATGGCCTCCTCGGCCCCTCATTTTCGAAAACCATGGACGCATCCGAAGTGACGGCAATCGGGGCCAGCTCCCGCGTACTCCTGGTTGAGGACGACGAGCGCCTGGCCGAGCTGATCCTCGAGTACCTGGGCAAGAACGGCATGGAGCTGCACTGGGTGCGGCGCGGCGACCTCGCGATCGAGAAAATCTACGAGCTTGACCCCGACCTGGTGGTGCTCGACGTGATGCTCCCCGGCATGGACGGCTTCGAGGTGCTGCGCGAGCTGCGGGCCCGCGGGGCCACTCTGCCGATCATGATCCTCACCGCTCGCGACGAGGACTTCGACCGCGTGGTGGGCCTGGAGCTCGGGGCCGACGAGTTCATCCCGAAGCCGGTGCAGCCCCGGGTGCTGCTGGCCCATGTCCGCGCCATGCTGCGGCGCGCCGGGATGGGCGAGCGCACGACCCCGGGCACCGGGGACTCGGTGCACTTCGGCCGCCTCGAGATCGACGCCGCCGCGCGGGAGGTGCGCCTCGCCGGCAAGCCCGTGGACCTCACGAGCTCGGAGTTCGACCTGCTGTGGCTGCTGGCACGCAACGCCGGCAAGGTCCTTTCGCGCAACGACATCCTGCAGAAGCTGCGCAGCCTCGACTACGACGGCTCCGACCGCTCCGTCGACTGCCGCATCTACCGCCTGCGCCGCAAGATGGGCGACCTCGCCGACAGCGCCGAGCGCATCAAGACGATCCGCAACGTGGGATACCTGTTCAGCCCGACGAACTGGTAGCGCCTTGGTCCGCCTTTTCCTCAAGCTCTACGGCGTCCTGATCGCCACGCTGCTCTGCTCCTTCCTGGTGCAGAGCTGGCTGATGGACTATATGTGGCGCGAGATGTCGGCAGGCTTCGATTTCCGCGTGCGTTTCCACCCCACCTTCCATTTGATCGAGGAGGCGCTGCAGCCCCTGCCCCAGGATCGCTGGCCCGCCCGCTACGGCGAGCTCGCCGCCGGCTTCGCGGTGCCTTCGCGCCTGGACCACCTGGAGTCGTTCCCGGAGCGGGCGCAGTTGAAGGCCGGGATCCTGAACGATCTCGAGCGCGGCGGGATCGTGTCCATCGAGAAAGAGGGTGGCGGCTTCAAGCTGGTGAAGCGCCTTCGCGGCAGTGCCCAGGTCGCGGTGCTGGACCTGCCGGGACCCGACTCCAAGCGGGTGCGGATGATGACCTACCTCGTCAACTGGACGGTGGAGTTCTTCATCGTCGCGGTGCTGGTGTTCTTCTGGGTGCGCCCCTTCTGGCGCGACCTGCGCTCGCTCCAGGGCGCCGCCGAAGACGTGGGCGCCGGGCGCTTCGAGGCGCGCGCGAAGGTGGGAAGGCTCTCGGCATTGAAGCCGGTGGCCGACTCCTTCAACGCGATGACCGAGCGGATCGCGACCCTGCTGCAGTCGCACCGCGCCCTCACGAGCGCGGTCTCGCACGAGCTGCGCACGCCGCTCGCGCGCCTCAGGTTCAGCCATTCCCTCGCGCGCGAGGCGCACGGGCCTGAAACCAAGGATCGCTTCCTCGCGCGGATGGAGCGCGACATCGCCGAGATCGACGAGCTCACGCGCGAGCTACTCGATTACGCACGGCTCGAGCGCGGCGCCCCGCCGATGGACCTGGAAAGCGTTCCTGCGGAGCCGTGGCTCGAGGACGTGCTGGCGGACGCCCGGGCGCCTGAAGGCGCCCCGCCGCTCGCCGCCGTCAACTCGGAGGTCCGGGTGGAAGCACTGCGCTGCGAGCCGCGCTACATGGCACGCGCGGTGCTCAACATGGTGCGCAACGCCCTGCAACACGCGCGGGGCCAGGTAAACGTGAGCGTGCAGCAGGAGCGCAGCCGCACCGTGATCCACGTCGACGACGACGGCGCCGGGATTCCCGCCCCCGACCGCGAGCGGCTGTTCGAGCCGTTCGTGCGCCTCGATCGAAGCCGCGACCGCGAGTCCGGCGGGTTCGGCCTGGGACTGGCGATCGTGCGCCAGGTGGCACGCTGGCATGGCGGCGAGGCCACCATCTCCGACTCCCCGCTCGGCGGGGCCCGGGTCACGATCTCCTGGTAACTCCCGAGGGGCTCCCAGCCCCTCGCTTCCCGCCTCCCCCTTCCCCCGCGCGAGAACGCTGTTGCGCCGCAACAACGCTCGGTGTCGCCGCACGTTCACGGCGTGTGACGTTCTGTTGCGAAAACGACACAAATCGAAATAACCTGTTGGAGTTTTGGCCCTCCGGTCGCTATCCTTCGCGGATTAAGAAAAAATCCGTCCTTAAGCGGTGCTTTTACCCTTTCCATCCCCACCCAGTTCCACATCACAAAATCGGGAGAATCATGAAGGAAATCAAGAGGAAAACGCTGTCTCGCGCGCTCATCCAGGCGTTCGGGACCGGCGTGGCGGTTTCAGTCATCGCCACCGCCGCGCACGCCCAGCAGGCGCAGCGAGTCGAAAAAATCGAGGTTACCGGCACCAACATCAAGCGCGTCGATACGGAAACCGCGTCGCCTGTCACCATCATCACCCGTGAGGAAATCCAGCGCAGCGGCGCCACTACCGTCTCCGAAGTGATTCGCCAGATCCCGGCCAACAACGCCGGCAGCTTCTCCGAGAATTCGCTCAACAGCTTCGCCGCGGGCGCATCTGCCGTCTCGCTGCGGGGCCTCGGCGCGCAGGCTACCCTGATCCTGCTGAACGGCCGCCGCCTCACCCCGTACCCGTTCGCCAACGGCGCCCAGGTGACCTTCGTCGACCTGAACACGGTGCCGCTCGAAGTGGTCGACCGCATCGAAGTGCTGAAGGACGGCGCCTCCGCGATCTACGGCTCCGAAGCGATGGCGGGCGTGATCAACATCATCCTGCGCAAGGACTTCAAGGGGGCGGAAGTCGGCGCCAACTATGCCGTCACCAGCGAGCATGATGCCGCCGCCTGGCGCGCCACGGGCACCCTGGGCTTCGGCGACCTCGCCCGCGACCGCTGGAATTTCTTCGCGAACTTCGAGCATCGCGAGCAGGACCCGATCAAGGCCGCCGATCGCGCCTGGACCTCCACGGGCACGCTCGTCACCTTCGGCAACCAGACGCGCCATTCCGCGAACGGCTACCCGGGCAACTTCCAGGCCCGTCCCGGCACGACCCCCGGCTTCACCGGCACGGTCGCCGTGCCTGGCTGCGCCCCGGACCGCCTCTTCGCCGGCGTCTGCCGCCTGGCCGAAGTCTCGAGCTACTTGACGACGGTGCCCGACAACGAGCGCAACTCGGTGTTCGGCCGCTTCTCGTGGGAGCTCTCGGCCAACCACACGTTCTTCGCCGAAGCCGGCTTCATGAAGAACGAGACCTACATCCAGTCGACGCCGGCCTTCCCGACCTCCTGGCTGCGCGCCACCGACCTCACCCTGCAGTCGATCACCCCGATCATCCTGCCGGTGGGCCACCCCAACAACCCGTACTCGGCGCCGGTCAACCTGCTGTACAGCTTCGAGGATGTGGGTCCGCGCGACCAGCTCCTCACCTCGGAGTACACCCGCATCCTGGGTGGCTTCAAGGGCACGATCGGCACGTGGGATTACGACGCGGCCCTCGGCTTCAACAAGAACGAGACCACCCAGGAGCGCGGCGGCTTCATCAACGCCGACGTGTATCGCCGCGTGCTCGCCGACCGCTCGTACTACTTCGGCGACCGCAGCCGCAACTCCGACGCGCTGTATGCCCAGCTCTCGCCCAAGATCTCCCGCGTAGGCGAGTCCAAGAGCACCTATGTCGACGCTCGCGTCTCGAAGGAGCTGATGCAGTGGGCGAATGGCCCGCTCGGCTTTGCCGCCGGCGTCGAGCATCGCAAGGAAGAGCTGTCCGATAAACCGGATGCCCTGGTGGCGAGCGGCAGCATCGTGGGCCTCGGCTCCACGGCCGCCAGCGGCGACCGCAACGTGACCTCGGTCTTCGGCGAGTTCTCGATCCCGATCCTGCGCAACCTCGAGGCGCAGCTGGCTCTCCGCTACGACAAGTACAGCGACTACGGCAACTCCACCACGCCAAAGGTCGGCATCAAGTGGTCGCCGGTGCGCACGTTCGCCCTCCGCGGGACCTACGCGGAAGGCTTCCGGGCGCCGGGCCTGCCGGAGATCCAGAACTCGTTCGCCGCCGGCTTCTTCAACGGCGTCGAGGATCCGGTCCGCTGCCCGGTGACCCAGTCGAACGCGGACTGCTTCTTCAGCATCCCCGCGGTGATCGGCGCCAACCCGCAGCTGAAGCCCGAGGAGTCGAAGAGCTTCACGGTCGGCATGGTCTGGGAACCCTCCCCGGACACCACGCTCACCATCGACTACTACGACATCAAGCGCGACAACGAGATCACCACGATCGACCTGACCTTCCTGCTGCAGAACGAGGCGCTGTTCCCCGGCCGCGTGACGCGCAACCCGGCGACCCCGGGCGAAGGCCTGCCGGGCACGATCCAGTCGGTCAACCTGATCTACGCGAACCTGTCGAAGACGGAAACGTCGGGGATCGACGTCGAGTTCCGCCATCGCTTCAACCTCGGCCAGTACGGCAAGCTGGGTACGGTGTTCTATGGCGCCTACACGGACAAGTGGAAGTTCGCCGTGAACGAGGGCGAGGAGCTGGTGAACTACAACGGCACCCACAACCAGCCGCGCTTCAACGGCAACCTCACGTTCGAATACGAGACCGGCCCGTGGTTCCTGTTCCACCGCACCAACTATACCGGCCGCCAGCTCTGGGCCGGCACGCCGTTCCAGACGTGCCCGGCGACGGTCGCGGCGGTGGGCGGTTGCAAGATCGGCGCGTGGACCACGCAGGATGTGGGCGTTCGCTACACGGGCTTCAAGAACCTGACCCTGCGCGCTGGCATCCGGAACCTGCAGAACAAGGCCCCGCGTCTCGACCTCAACAACACCGAGCTGTACAACCTCACGTACCACAACATCCTGGGCAAGGTTTACAACGTGGGTCTGAACTACGCGTTCAAGTAACGGGGAAGCAGCTGCATAAGGAAAAGGGGCCTTCGGGCCCCTTTTCCTTGGGAATTCCAACCGCATCAAATGCCTCGGCGGGCGGCTTGCCGTAACTTGACGTCGGACCCGAGGGACGGCCCTCCCGTCTCGGCGTTTTGGCGGATTCCCTCGAAAAATCAGGGATTCGGGCTGTTGCGAAAATGCAACAGCCGGCAAATTATTGTTGGAAAAAACACTGACGCCGACTTATCATCCGATGCGTGTCAACGGCCTATAAAAGGACCCGGAAACCAAAGCTTTACTCCCTTCGCAAGTCTCTGTTCCAACTCACTTTTTTTATCACCTGGGGGTTTCAATAATGAATCCTAGAATGACGAAGCTTTCCCTGGCCCTGGCGCAAGTCCTGGGTGCAGGGGTCGCGATGACGGTGGCGATCGCCCCGGCAAGCGCGCAGCAAACGGCCCAAAGGATCGAAAAGATCGAAGTCACGGGATCGAACATCAAGCGCATCGAAGGCGAGACCGCGCTGCCCGTCACCGTGATCTCTCGCGAAGACATCCAGCGTTCGGGCGCGCAGACCGCGGCCGACCTGCTCACCACCATTTCCTCGAACAGCGGCGGCGGCTACAACCTCGGCCAGGCCGTTGGCGACTCCGGCACGCCGGGCCTGTCCGCGGCCTCGTTGCGCGGCCTGGGCAGCACCAACACCCTGATCCTCCTGAACGGTCGTCGCTTGTCCAACTACGCCTTCAACGCGTCGGGCGGCGGCACGGTCAACCTGAACCAGATCCCGCTCGGCGCCGTGGAGCGCGTCGAAGTGCTGAAGGATGGCGCCTCCGCCATCTACGGCACGGACGCCATCGGCGGCGTGATCAACTTCATCCTGCGCAAGGACTACACCGGCGCCGAGGTCAGCGCCTACGGCACCAAGACCGAAGGCGGCGGTGGCAACACCCGCCGCTACACCGGCTCGGTCGGATTCGGCGACATCAACAAGCAGCGGTTCAACATCCTGATGACCGCGGATTACCAGAAGGACACCCCGCTAAAGGCCGCCAGCCGCACTTTCGGCAGCACCGCGATTCGTCCGGACCTGGGCTTCTCGCGCACTTCGGGCAACCTGTTCCCCGCAAACTTCAGCTTCGGCGGGCGCACCCTCAACGCCTCCGCGGCCGCGGGCTGTTCCCCGGAAAACGGGTCTTACCGCATCACGGCCGCAACGGGCGCCCCCGCCCCGCTGCAGAACTTCTGCCGCTACGACTTCACCTCGGTGCTCGATATCTACCCGCCGTCGGAGCGCAAGGGGTTCTTCACCCGCGGCGCACTGCAGCTCGGCAACGACCACCAGGCCTTCGTCGAGTACCACCTGTCGCAAAACGAGGTGACCTTCGCCTCGTCCGAAACTCCCGTGAACGATTTCCTCGGCCTGGGCCCGTTCCTGTATCCCGCCAACGGCCCGTTCTACCCCACGACCGTCACGCTGCCCAGCGGCGAGGTGGTGCGTCCCACCGGCGCGCTGCCTATCGCCTTCCGCCTGAAGGCGGGCGGCCTGCGCACCAACCGTTCGGATTCGGACGAGTCGCGCTTCGTGGTCGGCCTCCAGGGCGTCCTCGCGGGTTGGGACTACAACACGGCATTCACCCAGAGCAAGTCGGAGGCGTCGGACAACTACATCGACGGCTGGGTACGTGAGTCGGTGTTGAAGCCCGCGATCGCCACGGGCCTCATCAACGTCTTCACGACCGGCCCGCAGGCCCAGGCGGGGCAAGCGCTGATCAACAGCGCCAAGATCCTCGAAAAGGTGCGTGAGTCCGAGGCCGAAGTGAAGAGCTTCGACGTGAAATTCTCCCGTGAGCTGATGGAGTTGCGTAGCGGACCGATGGCTCTCGCCATGGGCTACGAGCGCCGCGAAGAGGAGTTGAACGACCGTCCCGGCCAGGTGCTGTTCTCGGGCGACATCCTCGGCGGCGGCGGCGCGCTCCCGCCCACTTCGGCCGATCGCTCGATCGACGCCGTGTTCGCCGAGTTGAGCGTCCCGATCACCCGCAACCTGGAAGCCCAGTTCGCGGTGCGCCACGACAAGTATTCGGACTTCGGCAACACGACCAACCCGAAAGTGTCGCTGCGCTGGACCCCCACCAAGAACGTGCTCGTGCGCAGCTCCTACAGCACCGGCTTCCGCGCCCCCACGCTGTCGGATCTCTTCCTGCCGCGCTTCCTTTCGAACACGGCGGATTCGCACAATGATCCGATTCGCTGCCCGAACTCGACCCCGGTCGGCGGCTTCGTGAACGAAGGCCTGGAGTGCGACGCCCAGTTCCAGAACCAGCTGGGTGGCAATACCGCGCTCACGCCCGAGAAATCCAAGCAGTGGACGCTCGGCGTGATCTTCGAGCCCTCGGCTTCGACCTCGGTCGGCGTCGACTTCTTCAGCATCCGTCGCCGCAACACCATCGGCGCTCTCGGCGACACCACCGTGTTCGATTTCTTCGGTGGCCAGGATCCGCTGAACGCGGGTGGACGCTTCGTGCGCACGGCACGCGTGGCGGGTGGCGGCTGCGCCCAAGACCTGCCGGGCAGTTCCACGCCGGCGAACGTGCCGTGCCCGATCGACTACGTGGTGCAGGTCCAGGAAAACCTGGGCAAGTACAACGTGACCGGTGCGGACCTCTCCGCCACCGGGCGCATCGGTCCCGTGACGCTGCGGATGGAAGGCACCTACATCATCCAGTACCGCTACCAACAGCAGACCGACGGCGCGTACTCGGACAACGTGGGCCGCATCACCGCGGACAACGGCTCGATCCCGCGCTGGAAGCACTACATGTCCGCGAACTGGCGCTCGGGCCCGTTCACGGCCACCCTCGCCCAGAACTTCGTGCTCGGCTACCTCGACGACAGCGGCAACCGTCGCGTGGCCTCGTACGAGACGTACGACGCGCAGGTAGGCTGGGATGTCTGGCGCGGACTCAGCGTGACCGGCGGCATCAAGAACATCCTCGATCGCGATCCGCCGGCGTCGGACCAGGGCCAGACCTTCCAGGTCGGCTATGACCCGCGCTATACGGATGCCCGTGGCCGCATGTACTACCTGGGCCTCAAGTACGCGTTCAAGTAAACCGACACACAACCGCGTGATGGAAGCGGGCCCTTCGGGGCCCGTTTCTTTTTGGGTAAACTCCCGCCCATGCCGATCCGCCATGCCGTGCCCGACGACCTCCCGGCGATCGTGGCGATCTACAACGCGTCCATTCCGGGGCGAATGGCCACGGCAGACACGGCCCCGGTGACGGTCGAGCAGCGTCGGGAATGGTTCGCCGCGTTCGACCCCGCCTCCCGCCCACTGTGGGTGGTCGAGGAAGGCGGCCGAATCGCCGGTTGGCTGGGGCTGCGTTCCTTCTACGGCAGGCCCGCCTACCATCGCACCGTGGAGTCGGCCGTGTACGTGGCGCCGGATTTCCAGCGCCGCGGCGTCGCCCGCCGGCTCCTCGCCCATGCGCTCGCAGCGGCGCCGGGACTTGGAATCACCCGCGTGCTTGCCTTCGTGTTCGCCCATAACGAACCCTCCATCGCGCTCTTCACCCTGCAGGGGTTCGAGCGCTGGGGCCTGTTGCCCGGGGTCTGCGAGCTGGACGGGACGATGCGCGACGTGATGATCCTCGGGCGAAAGCTCGCGGCAGGCTAGAATCGCTTCTCGAAGATGAAGACCTACCTGGACCTGCTGCGCCACGTGCTGGAGCACGGCGCGAAAAAAAGCGACCGAACCGGCACCGGCACCCTGTCCGTCTTCGGCTACCAGATGCGCTTCGACCTCGCGGAGCGCTTCCCGCTGCTCACCACCAAGAAGATCCACACCCGCAGCGTGATCCACGAGCTGCTGTGGTTCCTGCAGGGCAGCACCAATGTGCGCTACCTGCAGGAGAACGGTGTTTCGATCTGGGACGAGTGGGCCGACGCCCAGGGCGAGCTGGGGCCCGTGTACGGCTCCCAGTGGCGCTCCTGGCCCACCCCTGACGGGCGCCACATCGACCAGATCACCGACGTGGTGGAGCAGATCCGCCGCAACCCGGATTCGCGCCGGCTGGTGGTCTCGGCGTGGAACGTGGCCGACATCCCGCGCATGGCGCTGGCTCCTTGCCACGCCCTGTTCCAGTTCTACGTGGCCGAGGGAAGGCTTTCCTGCCAGCTCTACCAGCGCAGTGCCGACGTGTTCCTCGGAGTGCCCTTCAACCTCGCCTCCTATGCCCTCCTCACGCTGATGGTGGCGCGCGCCACGGGTCTCGCGCCCGGGGAGTTCGTCCACACCCTGGGCGACGCCCACCTGTACCTGAACCACCTCGAACAGGCTCGCCAGCAGCTCTCACGGGAGCCGCGGCCGCTGCCGGTGATGCACCTCGACCCCTCGGTCACCGACCTCTTCGGCTTCCGTTACGAGCATTTCCGCCTCGAGGGATATGATCCCCACCCCGCCATCAAGGCGCCCATCGCCGTCTAGGAGCCCCTCCGCTTGATCCGATCCCTGGTGGTCGCCATGGCCCGCAACCGCGTAATCGGCCGCGACAACGCCCTGCCGTGGCGACTTCCCGAAGAGCTCGCCCACTTCAAGCGGGTCACCATGGGCCACCCCATCGTGATGGGACGGCGAACGTGGGAGTCCATCGGGCGACCGTTGCCGGGGCGGCAGAACATCGTGGTGACGCGCACCCCAGGCTATGCCGCGCCGGGCTGCACCGTGGTCGCCTCGCTCGAGGAAGCGTGGCGAGCGGCGGGTGACGCCGCCGAAGTGTGCATCATCGGCGGCACCACGCTCTTCGAGGAAACGCTCCCGATCGCGGACCGGATCCACCTGACCGAGGTCGAGGCCGAAGTCGAGGGCGACACGTGGTTTCCCGAGTTCGACCGCAGCCAGTGGAGCGAGCGGGAGGTGGCACGGCATCCGGCCGACGGGCGGCACGCGTACCCTTTCCGGATCCTGCAACTGGATCGACGCCGCTAGCGACGCTCCCGCTCGATGCGCTGTGAAATCTTGCTCACTACCAGTCCCCGCGCATCGAAGGTGACCGAGAAGACCGCGGGATAGCCCCAGGTATCGACATAGCGGTAGTCCCAGGCAGTATGGTCGAGCCGTGCAAAATGCATCGTGCGGACCGGCGGGCCGATGAGGCGCTCGACTTCGTCGCGGGTCTGGCCGGGGCCTATCTCCCGCAGCATGTCGTCGTTCAGGATCACGTAGCGATCGAGTGCGAGGTAGCCGGGGGCCATGCATCCCGCGACGGCCAGGGCCAGCAACAGCGCAGCAATCGTCCTCATGGCATCTCCACTATAGGCATTCGATGATCACCGTCCACCACCTGAACAACTCCCGCTCGCAACGCATCCTGTGGATGCTCGAGGAGCTCGGGCTCGAGTACGTCATCGAGCGGTACCAGCGCGATCCCGCGACGGCCCTGGCGCCTGACTCCCTGCGGGCAGTGCATCCGCTCGGGAAATCCCCGGTGCTGACGGATGGGGACCTCACCCTTGCCGAGTCCGGCGCGATCCTGGAGTACCTGGTGGACCGCTACGGCGAGGGGCGGTTCGCCCCGCGCGCGGGCACCCCCGAGCGGCTACGCTACACCTACTGGATGCATTTCGCCGAAGGCTCGGCGATGCCCTACCTGGTGATGAAGCTGGTGTTCGACCGGATCGAGTCGGCACCGATGCCGTTCTTCGCGCGGCCCATCGCACGCGGCATCGCCGGCAAGGTGAAGAAGAGCTTCGTGATGCCCAATATCCAGCGCAACCTCGAGCACGCCGAGCGCGAGCTGGGGGAAAGCGAGTGGTTCGCCGGCAGCGAGTTTTCCGCCGCCGACGTGCAGATGAGCTTCCCCCTCGAGGCAGCCGCCGCGCGCGCGGACCTCTCCTCCCATCCCCGGATCACCGCATTCCTCGAGCGCATCCACGCGCGGCCGGCCTACCGCCGGGCGCTGGACCGTGGCGGCGAGTTCGACTTGCACGGGAAGCAACCTTCGCCGCGCGCCTCGCGCTCGAAGTAGTTGTCGCGGTACGGGTCGCCGCCGCGCGCGAGCTCCCGCAACCCCGCGATCGCATAGGCGGGAAAGAAGAAGACTCCCCAGCGCTCGTACTGCCGGACGTGGATGCGCTCGTGGGCACGGCAGCTCGCGAGCGCCAGGTCGTCCACGCCGACGATCACGTGCCCCAGCGTCACCGCCGCGAAACGCGCGCGCTCGGGAAGGCCGTCGGCCCAGCGACCGAGGCGCCCGCCCCCGATCTCGAGCGTTCCCTCCACCCGTTTCGCGCGGGCGCCGAGGATGATCGCAACGGCGCCCACCACGAGTCCGATGGCGCTTGCGGGCGCCGCCCACGCGTAGCGCAAGAATGCTGGCAAGCCTGTCCCCCTGGAAGGACTCGCGGACCGCGGAAAAAGAAAAGGCCGGAGGATACCCCCGGCCTTTTCCGCACAAGTACTGGTAGGGCGTACTGGGTTCGAACCAGTGACCAACGGATTAAAAGTCCGCTGCTCTACCAGCTGAGCTAACGCCCCGGCAAAACGGAAATTATAGCGTTTTCAGCGATGCCGGGTCAAACCGCGCGCGCGTTTTTCACGCCTCGCGCGCGAGTCGCCAGTACTGCCACTTCATGGTAAGCGCGGAGCCGGCGATGATCGAAAGGAAGGCCAGGATCGAGCCGAGTGCCAGCGTCGACATGCCGGTGAGCCCCTGGCCGATGGTGCACCCCAATGCGGTGACGCCGCCGAATCCCATCAGGATTCCGCCCACCACGTGCATGCCCGTGTCCTCGGCGCCGGCGAAGCCCTCCCAGCGGAAGGTCCGCGAGGCGATGGCGTACGCGGCCGAGCCCAGGATGATGCCGAGGGTGGCCGCGACCCCGAAGGTCACTGTGAGGGATTTGTCGCTCCACAGCATCAGCAGCTCGAGCGTGTAGGCCACGGGCGCCGTGAACGAGAGCGATTCGATGTTGCGGCTGTTGGTGCCGAAGAAGGTGTTCTCGAGCGTCTCGGGATTCTCCGCGAACCCCAGGTGGCCGGTCACGTACCAGCCGCCGACGATCAGCAGTCCGACCGCGATGCCGCCGAGCAAGTGGTCGGGGCTCGTCCGGAACTCGCGATCCTTCAGCACGAAGACGAGGAGCGCACCCGCGACCCCCAATGTGGCGACCGCCAGCGCCGCCTTCGCGTCCAGACCGCCCCATGAGGCGAGGAGTGAAGGCAGGTCCTGGCGCGCGGCGCCGAGGCTCGCCAGGTCCAAGGCCACGGGGTCTATCCACCGGGTGCGCCAGATCGCGAACAGGCCTTTCAGCGTCATGTACGCCGCGATGCCGAGGAAGATGAAAACCACCACGGACTTGAGGTTGCCCGCGCCTACCCGCACCAGCGTCTTGCTGCCGCAGCCCGAGCCGAGCGTCATCCCGACGCCGAAGAGGAAGCCTCC
The DNA here is from genome assembly GCA_031375445.1 of Burkholderiales bacterium. Classification (GTDB taxonomy): domain Bacteria; phylum Pseudomonadota; class Gammaproteobacteria; order Burkholderiales; family Usitatibacteraceae; genus Usitatibacter. The sequence continues at coordinate 19,191 of JANMHV010000471.1, forward strand.
CAGGATGTACGACAGCCAGGTGAGGTTCGGCCGCACGTAGAACGACTTCGACAGGTCGATGAGGCCGGCCACCTGCAGCGCCTGGGTGCCGAGGATCGCCACCGCGATGGCGAGGAGCCACATGCGCATGCGGCCCCAGCTGCCCATGTTCACGACATCGGACACCGCACCCATGGTGCAGAAGTTGGTGCGGTTGGCCACGGCGCCGAACAGGATGCCGAGCACCAGGCCCCCCCATGCCACCACCACCGCCAGATTCGATGTTCCGCCCAAGCCGCCTCCACGAAGGAAGGCGACATTTTACCTGCCGGGCGTCTCCCCGGGACCAGGCACCACCCCCGGCTGGTAGCGCGTCGGATCGCCGAGCCCCGCCTTGAAGAAGCCTTCGCGCCGGAACCGGCACGAGTCGCAGCGCATGCAGGCGCGCCCCGCGGCGTCGGCGTTGTAGCACGAGACCGTGAGCGCATAGTCGACGCCGAGCTCGTGGCCGCGCTGCACGATCGCCGACTTCGCCAGGCGCAGGATCGGCGACTCGATGCGCAGCGGCGCGCCCTCCACCGCCCGGCGCGTGGCGAGGTTGGCCATCGCCTCGAAGGCCGCCAGGTACTCCGGGCGGCAATCGGGATACCCGGAATAATCGACGGCGTTGGCGCCGGTGAATATGGCGTCCGCGCCTACCACTTCGGCGTGGGCGAGTGCCAGCGACAGGAACACGGTGTTGCGCGCCGGGACGTAGGTCACGGGAATTCCCGCGGCGGGCGAGGTGGGCACCTCGATCGCGGGATCGGTGAGAGCAGACCCGCCGAAGATGCCGAGGTCCACATGGGCCACGCGGTGCTCCGCGGCTCCGAGCGAACGTGCGACCTGGGCTGCTGCATCGAGCTCGGATCGATGACGCTGGCCGTAATCCACCGAGAGCGCATGGCAGCGCCAACCCGCGGCGCGCGCGATGGCCAGCACGGTCGCCGAATCCAGCCCGCCGGAGACCAGCACCACCGCCGCCTTCATCGATTCAGCGGCGCAGGCTCGAGAGCCGCGTGCGTGCCTTGCCCGCGGCCTCCGAGGAAGGGAAGCGGGCGATGATGTCCTCGAGGGTATTGCGCGCGCTGCCGTTGTCGCCCTGCTCGAGCTGGAGCGCGGCGATGGCCAGCAGCGCATCGGGCGCCTTGGGCGACTGCGGGTACCTGGCGAGGATCTCCTCCTGCGCCGCCAGCGCCGCGCGGTAGTCCCTCAGGTTCGCGTAGCTGATGCCGATCCAGTACACGGCATTGGGAGTGAGCTGGCTCGACGGGTAATCGCGCACGAAGGCCTTGAAGGCCTCGATGGCGGCCGCGAAGTCGTTGCGGCGGAAGAGGTTCGAGGCCGCGTCGTAGGCGCGAACCTCGCGCGCCTGGTCGTCGCGCGAGGCGACTCGCGGTGCCGTGGGACCCGCTGAAGCGGGAGGCTCCGGCACCGCGGACGGGGATGCGGGAGGTGCTCCCGCAACGGGCGCAAGCGTAGGGGGAGCGCCGGCCGCAGGGGGTGTCGCGCCGCCGGTTTCCAGCCGCTTCATCCGGGAGTCCAGGTCGAGGTAGAAGTCCCGCTGGCGCTTCTGCAGCTGCTGGTTCTCGTTGCCGAGGACCTCCAGCTGTCCTCGCAGCCGCGCGATCTCGCCGTTCATCTGCTCGAGGCTCCGCACCAGCTCGACCACGCCGATGTTGCGGATCAGCTCCTCCAGCTTGGCGATGCGCACTTCATTGTCCTTGCCCTGCTGCGCCAGCTCCGAGCGCAGGATCTCCACGCGACGGCGGGCCTCGTCGTCGTCGAAGAGGCCCGCCGAAGCCGGCAGCGCGAGCGCGACGAGCGCGCCCGCAAGCCAGCTCCTATTCACCGGAATACCTGATGTCGGCGCGGCGGTTCTGCGCCCACGCCTGCTCGTCATGGCCCGGGGACTGCGGCTTCTCCTCGCCGTAGCTCACGGTCTCGATGCGACCATCCTGCACGCCCAGGACCGTCATCACTTTCTTGACCGCCTCGGCGCGGCGCTGTCCCAGGGCGAGGTTGTACTCGCGGCTGCCGCGCTCGTCGGTATTGCCCTCGATGCGGATCCTGGTATCGCGCTTGTCGCCCATGTAGCGCGAATGCGCCTGCACGGTTCCGCGGAACTCGTCCTTCACCACGTTGGAGTCGTAGTCGAAGTAGACACTGCGCTTGGCGAGCGGGCTATTCGGGTTGCGCAGCTCGTCGACGACCGCCACACCCGTGCCCGGGGTGGTGGGCCGCGTGCCGCTGGTGGTGGAGCTGGTCGAGGGCGTGGCGACCCCCGAAGAGCGATCGGTCACGACCGGCTCATCCTTCTTGTCCGTGCTGCTGCAGCCGGCGGCGGCGATGGCCGCGATGGCGAGGCAAAGGGCGATGTTTCTCATGTGTGGTTCTCCTTCTGGTGATGAACTGGAAACCGGCGGCGAGGAACCGCTCGCTCAGTTGGTGGGCAAGGGGCCCCAAGCAGGATCCTGGACATCGCCCGCGGCCGATGTGAGCCGCTGGCGGACCCGTCCGTCGCCCGAGACGGCGGCGAGGTGGCCCCGCCCCCCGACCTGGGCTTCGTAGAGAATCATTTTACCGTTCGGGGCGAAGCTCGGCGAATCGTCGATGGACCCCTCGGTGAGCACCTGGACCTGGCCGGTGGCGAGCTCCATCAGGGCGATGCGATAGCGCCCGCCGTCGCGCTGGACGTAGGCGAGCGACTTGCCGTCGGGGCTGTAGCGCGGGCCCACGTTGTACGTGCCCTCGAACGTCACGCGCTGGGCCGGGCCGCCGGCGGCGGGCATGCGATAGATCTGGGGCGAGCCGCCACGATCGGAGGTGAAGGCGATCCACTGGCCGTCGGGCGAGAAGTTGGGCTGGGTGTCGATGCCGCTGGACTCGGTGAGCCTGGTCGCCTCCCCTCCCGTGGCCGCGATTCGGTAGACCTGCGTGAGGCCATCCTTCGTGAGCGCGACCGCGAGGGTGCGTCCATCGGGCGACCACGCCGGCGCGCTGTTGTTGCCGCGGAAGTTCGCCACCACCCGCGTGGTGCCCTGGGCCAGGTTCTGCACCACCACCGCCGGCTTCTTCTGGTCGAACGAGACGTAGGCGAGGCGGCTGCCGTCGGGCGACCAGGAGGGCGACATGATCGGCTCCTGGGAGGCGAGGACCGATTGGGCGTTGAAGCCATCGGCGTCGGCCACCTGGAGCTCGTAGCGGCCGCCGCGCTTCACCACGTAGGTGATCTTGGTCGAGAACACCCCCTTGTCGCCGGTGAGGCGCTCGTAGATCACGTCCGCTATGCGGTGGGCGGTGGCGCGCAGCTGCCCGGTGGCCACGACATAGGAAAAGCTCGCAAGTTGCGCCTGCTTGCCCACGTCGAAGAGCCGGAATCGCACCTCGACCCTCCCGTCGCCGGCGGGCTCGACCTTGCCGATCACGAGCGCCTCGGCGCTCCTCGTGGTCCAGTCGGGGAAATTCACCTCGGAAGGCTCCGTCGGCACCGGGCTGATGCCCACCGTGTTGACGAGGCGGAAGAGGCCGGTTCGGCCGAGGTCGGCGGCCACCACCTCGCTCACGGATTGCGCCTGCCCGCCCTCGCCCCTCATCGGCATCACGGCGATCGGGATCTGGCGCCCGCCGCTGGTGGTGATGTCGATGGTGAGTTGGGCGCGGGCGGCCAGGGAGAGGATGAGGGCCGCGAAAAAGAGGAGGGTCTGCTTCATGGGATTAGGGGCCGAACGCTAGCGCTCGTGCCGTATCTGGAGGTTAAGGTCGCGGAATTGGGGGAAAAGTTCCGAATTGGCGGGCGGAACGGGCAGGGGCTGGGCGCTGCGGATGGCCCGCTCGATGGCCGAATCGTACGCCGGATTGCCGCTCGATCGGGTAATGGCGATGTCCAGCACGTCGCCGCCGGGGAGGATGCGGATGCGCACCTGGACCTGCGGGTTGCCGGTGACGGAGTCCGGGACGTTGGCGCGGCCGCGGACTTTCGCCTTGATCTTCTCCACGTAGGAGTCGATCTCCGACTGCTTCGCCTGGGCCACGGCGGCGCGCGCGCGCTCCGCCTCGCGCAGCGCGCTCTCCTGCTCCTGGCGGCGCTTGTCGTCCTCGCGCTTCTTCTTCGCCACGTCCTCCTGCTCGCGCTTCTTCTTCGCGTCGTCCTCCTCGCGCTTCTTCTTCGCCTCATCCTGCTTCTGGCGGTCGAGGCGCTCGCGCTTCTCCTTCTCGCGCTTCTCGCTCTCGAGCTTCTCGCGCACCTTCTTCTCGCGCTCGGCCTTGAGGGCGATCTCGGGATCGGGCTTCGGCGGCTCGGATTTCGCCGGCGTGGGCTTGGGGGGCTCCGGCTTTGGCGGTTCGGGTTTCGGCGGTTCCGGCTTCAGGGGTTCCGGCTTCGGCGGCTCCGGTTTCGGAGGATCGATGGCCTTGGCCGCGGCCTTCGGCTCCGCCTTCGCGGGTGGCAGCTTGTCCCAGAGCTCGGCCTGCACCGGGGGCGTGGGCCGGCTCTGCCAGGTGACGCCGAACACGATCAACGCGAAGAACGCGGCGTGCACCACGACCGCGAGCACGAAGGCGCGGATGCGGCCGGGCTGGGCACGCCTCTCGAGCGCCGGCGGTTCCTGCGGCTGCGTCTTCTTCACTGCGCCGGTCGGGCCAGGAGCCCCACGCGCTTCACCTGCCCCTGCTGCAGCACGTCCAGGACCTGGAGGATCTCGTCGTACTTCGCATTGCGGTCGCCCGAGATCACGACCGCCATGTCCGGGCGCTCGCGCTGCAGCTCGCGCACCGCCGCCAGGAGCGCCCGGCGGTCCAGCCGCCGCTCCTCGCCACCGCGGCCGCGATCCACGAGTGCCAAGTCGCCATTGGCGCGCACCCGGACCTCGAGCGGCGCCACCGCTGGCGCCAGCTTCTGCGCCGATTGCGGCAAGTCGATCTGCCCCGGGTTGATGAGGGGAGCGGCCACCATGAAGATGATGAGCAGCACCAGCATCACGTCGATGTAGGGCACGACGTTGATCTCGGCCATCGCGCGGCGCGGGCGTCGCATGGCGTCCTAGCGCGGGCGCTGCACCACGGTGCTGGCGGCGTCGCGGTCCGGGAGGTGGGCCTGGCGCTGCAGGATGTTCTGCAGCTCCTCCATGAAGCTCTCGTAGCGGCTCGCTAGCCGGTCGATGTCGTGGCTGAAGCGGTTGTAGGCGATGACCGCGGGAATCGCGGCGAAGAGCCCCATGGCGGTGGCCACCAGCGCCTCGGCGATGCCGGGCGCCACCTGGGCGAGGGTCGCCTGCGCCACGTTCGACAGGCCGCGGAATGCGTTCATGATCCCCCCCACCGTGCCGAAGAGCCCGATGTACGGGCTCACCGAGCCGACCGTGGCGAGGAACGAGAGGTGCGACTCCAGCACGTCCATCTCGCGCTGGTAGGTGGCCTTCATCGCGCGGCGGGTGCCATCCACCAGCGCCGACATGTCCGAGCCCGAGCGGCCCTTCAACTTCAGGAACTCCTTGAATCCGGCCTCGAACACCCGCTCCATGCCCGCGGTCGAGTAGCGCCCGCCCGCCGCACGCTGGTAGAGGCCGACCAGGTCCGAGCCGCTCCAGAACTCGCGCTCGAAGGTCTCGGCCTCGCGCCGAGCGCGCCGGATGGCGAAGAGCTTCATGAAGATGTAGGTCCACGACAGGAGGGACGCGAGCGCCAGCATGCCCATCACGAACTGCACCACGACGCTCGCGTTGAGGATCATCGAGGCGATGCTCAGATCGTGGGTGACGTTCAAAGGGAGGCCTCCATCTTCTTTCTCAGGCTGTCGGGGATCTCGACCGGCTTCATCGCTTCGCCCGTGACGCACGCCACCGTGACCTTGGAGCGCACCAGCACCTCGTCGTCGCGACGGACCTCCTGCACGAAGACGCTGCGGGCGCGGCCCAGGGACTCGAGGCGTACGCTCACCGCGAGGAGGTCATCGAGGCGCGCGGGCTTCACGAACTCGGCGTGGAGAGCCGTCACCACGAACACGACGCGGTGCTCGCGCGCTAGTGCCTGGTGGTCGAACCCCAGGTGCCGCAGCCACTCGGTGCGCGCGCGCTCGAGGAACTTGAGGTATTCGGTGTGGTAGACCACGCCCCCCGCGTCGGTGTTCTCGAAATAGACGCGCACCGGGAACGAGTAGACGAAGAGCTCCGGCTGCAGGGTCGGCTTCACGGCGATGCGGCTCAAAACAGCTCCCCCCCGCTCTTCGCGGTTTCATGGACCAGGCCGAAATGGCGATAGGCGAGTGCCGTGGCCACGCGCCCCCGCGTCGTGCGCTGCAGGTAGCCCTGCTGGATCAGGAAGGGCTCGATCACGTCCTCGATCGTATCGCGCTCCTCGCCGATGGCGGCGGCGAGGTTCTCGACCCCCACCGGCCCGCCGGCGAACTTCTGGATGATCGTCTCCAGGAGCCGCCGGTCCATCACGTCGAGGCCGATCGCATCGACATCCAGCATCCTCAGCGCCATGTCGGCCACATCGCACGTCACCACCCCGGCGGCCTTGACCTCGGCGAAGTCGCGCACGCGGCGCAGCAGGCGGTTGGCGATGCGCGGCGTGCCGCGGGAGCGCTTCGCGATCTCGTGGGCGCCGCCCTCCTCGACCTTGACCTTGAGCAGCCCCGCCGAGCGGTGCACGATCTTCTGCAGCTCCTCCGGGGTGTAGAACTCGAGCCGCGCCACGATGCCGAAGCGGTCGCGCAGCGGGTTGGTGAGCATTCCCGCGCGCGTGGTGGCGCCCACCAGCGTGAAGGGCGGCAGGTCGAGCTTCACCGAGCGCGCCGCCGGCCCCTCGCCGATCATGATGTCGATCTGGTAGTCCTCGAGCGCCGGGTAGAGGATCTCCTCCACCACCGGCGACAGGCGATGGATCTCGTCGATGAAAAGCACGTCGTTGGGCTCGAGGTTGGTGAGGATCGCCGCGAGGTCGCCCGCGCGCTCGAGCACCGGCCCCGAGGTCTGCTTCAGGTTCACCCCCATCTCGCGCGCGATGATGTGCGCGAGTGTCGTCTTCCCGAGTCCGGGTGGCCCGAAAAGGAGCGCGTGGTCGAGCGCTTCCTTGCGGTTGCGGGCGGCGTCGATGAAGATCTGCAGCTGCTCGCGGATCTTCGCCTGGCCCACGTACTCCGCGAGGTGCTTGGGGCGAAGGGCTCGCTCCTCCCCCTCTTCATGGGGCGAGGCCTTTCCCCCCGAGATCAGGCGGTCGGCTTCGATCACGTCCTGGCCAGATGCTTGAGCGCCTGCCGGATGGCGTCGGGGAGCTGGAGCTCCGCCGGCAGCTGTCTCACCGCCGCCTGCGCCTCGCGGTCATTGTAGCCGAGCGACAGCAGCGCATTCACCACGTCGCTGCCCGCCGCACCCGCGTCGGCGCGCACCACTTGCACGGCTTTCGGGAGCTTGTCGCGCAGCTCGAGCACCAACCGCTCCGCGGTCTTCTTGCCGATGCCGGGCACCTTGGTGAGGCGTGCCGCATCGTCGTTGGCGATCGCCGCGGCGAGGTCGTCGACCGAGAGACCCGACAGGACGGAGAGCGCCACCTTGGGTCCCACGCCGCTGATCTTGAGCAGCTGCCGGAAGGCGACGCGTTCCCCGCCGGTGAGGAAGCCGTAGAGCAGGTGCGCATCCTCGCGCACCACGAGGTGGGTGAGCAGCGTAACCTCCGAGCCCGCGGCCGGCAGCGGATAGAACGTGCTCATGGGCACGTCGATCTCGTAGCCCACGCCGTGGCAGGAGACGATGACCTGGGGGAAGCTCTTCTCCAGCAGCACCCCTTGCACGCGCCCGATCATCCGATCCTCCCCGCACGCAGGGAACGCCCGCGCGCGGGCATGGCGCCCAGGCCGGCGTGGGCATGGCAGATGGCGCAGGCGAGGGCATCGGCCGCGTCCTCGCCCGGGACGCCGGGAAGCTTCAGCAGTCGCTTCACCATTTCCTGTACCTGCTCCTTCTTGGCGTGGCCCTGGCCTACGACCGCTTGCTTGACCTGGAGCGCCGTGTACTCCGCGACCGGCAGCTTGGCCAGCACCGCGGCGCAGATCGCGGCACCCCGCGCCTGCCCCAGGAGCAACGTCGAGTTGGGATTCACGTTGACGAATACCTTCTCCACCGCGACTTCGACGGGTCCGTAGGTCTCGATCACTTCCGCGAGACCCAGCAGGATCGTGGAGAGCCGCTCGGCGAGCGGCTGCGCCTCGTTGGAGCGCACCCGGCCGCACGCCACGTAGGCGAGGCGGCTGCCGTCCTTCTCGATCACGCCATACCCGGTGATGCCGAGGCCGGGATCGATGCCGAGGATGCGCACCGCCGTCACCGGAAGGTCCGCGCGTACATGCAGGAGTCGGCGAGCTCCCCGGAGGTATCCCGGCGCGAATCGCGCCGAATGCCCTCGAGGGCGAAGCCGGCCTTCTCCGCCACGCGCCTCGAGGCCGCATTGCGCGCGTCGGAAGTGATCTCGATCCGCGCGGCGCCGAGGCGCTCGCGCGCGAAGCTCGCGAGGGCAACGGTGGCCTCGGTGGCGAAACCCTGCCGGGCGCATGACGTTCGGATCCAGTAGCCGATCTCGAACTTGGGCACCGACCAGTCGATGGTGTGCAGCCCGCCCTTGCCCACCAGCATGCCGTCGGCCTTGCGGTAGAAGGCGAAATCGAGCTCCTCGCGGGCGTGCCACTTGGCCAGCATCTCGCGGCAGTGGCGCTCCGAATCCTCGGGCACGCGGCCGTCCTGGCACCAGGGCATCCAGGCGTGCAGCTCGGAAAAGGATTCCATCACCGCCGCGTGGATCTCCGGGCCGCGGCCCGCCTGGGGGGCGCGGATCGAGAGACGCTCGGTGTCGAGGCTCTGGGGTATCTCGAGGAGGAGGGCTTGGAGGATGGCGCCCACGGTCCTTCAGGCCATCGCCGCCGTGGTGTAGACATCCTGCACGTCGTCGAGGGACTCCAACGCGTCCAGGAGCTTGTGCATGCGCACGGCGTCCTCGCCCACGACCTCGGTGTCGTTCACCGGCTTCATCGTGACTTCCCCCAACTCCGCCTTGAAGCCGCCCTTCTCCAGCGCCGCCTTCACGCGCGCGAACTCGTGCGGATCGGTGAGGACCTCCAGCGACCCGTCGTCATGGGCGATCACGTCGTCGGCGCCGGATTCGAGCGCCGCTTCCATGAGCTTGTCCTCGCTGGTGCCCGGCGCGTAGAGAAGCTGTCCGCAATGCCTGAAGAGGAACGCGACCGAACCCTCGGCGCCCATGTTGCCGCCATGCTTGGTGAAGGCGTGGCGCACTTCCGCCACGGTGCGGATGCGGTTGTCGGTGAGGGTGTCGACGATCACCGCCGCGCCGTTGGCGCCGTAGCCCTCGTAGCGGATCTTCTCGTAGTCGGCCCCTTCCATGCCGCCGGAGCCGCGCTTGATGGCGCGCTCGACGTTGTCCTTGGGCATGTTGTTCTCGTATGCCTTGTCGACCGCGAGGCGCAGCCGCGGATTCATCGTGGGATCACCCCCGCCCATCCTCGCGGCGACGGTGATTTCCTTGATGAGGCGGGTGAAGATCTTGCCGCGCTTGGCGTCCTGGCGACCCTTCCGGTGCTGGATGTTCGCCCATTTGCTGTGTCCTGCCATAGGTCTTCTTCGAGGCGTCCCGCATCGAAGCGAGCGGGAAAACGTAATGGTAACATTCGCCTCCCGCCCCTCTCCAGAGCGAAACACGCGTGCTCGCACCGCTGCTCGTCGCGAAGTCGGACACCGACCTGGGTCTGCTCCCCGCGATGGCCAACCGCCATGGCCTCATCACCGGGGCCACCGGCACCGGCAAGACCGTCACCCTGCAATCCCTCGCCGAGCGCTTCAGCGCCATCGGGGTGCCGGTGTTCATGGCGGACGTGAAGGGCGACCTCGCGGGCATGGCCGCGGCCGGAGGCGGCAACGCCAAGGTGGCCGAGCGCATCAAGACCCTCGGCATCGAGGGCTTCGAGTACCGCGCCTCCCCGGTGATGCTCTGGGATGTGTTCGGCGCGGCCGGCCACCCGCTGCGCTCCACCATTTCCGAAATGGGACCGTTGCTCCTCGCGCGCGTGCTGGATCTCAACGACACCCAGGCGGGCGTGCTCGCATCGGTGTTCAAGATCGCCGACGACAACGCGCTGCTGCTGCTGGACCTGAAGGACCTGCGCTCGATGCTGCAGTTCGCGGGCGACAACGCGTCGAAGTTCCGCACCCAGTACGGCAACATCTCCACCGCCAGCGTGGGCGCGATCCAGCGCGGCCTCCTCACGCTCGAGTCCCAGGGGGGCGACAAGTTCTTCGGCGAGCCGGCGCTCGCGATCGAGGACCTGATGCAGGTCGAAGGCGGCCGGGGTGTCATCAGCATCCTCGCGGCGGACAAGCTGCTTTCAAGCCCGCGGGTCTACTCGACCCTGCTGCTGTGGCTGCTCTCGGAGCTCTTCGAGGCGCTGCCCGAGATCGGCGACCCGGAGAAGCCCAAGCTCGTCTTCTTCTTCGACGAGGCGCACCTGCTCTTCAACGACGCGCCGAAGGAATTGCTCGAGCGCATCGAGCAGGTGGTGCGCCTGGTGCGCTCCAAGGGCGTGGGCGTCTACTTCGTCACGCAGAACCCGCTCGACGTGCCGCAGACGGTGCTGGGGCAGCTCGGCAACCGCGTGCAGCACGCGCTGCGCGCCTTCACGCCGCGCGACCAGGCGGCGGTGAAGGCCGCGGCCACCACGTTCCGCGCCAATCCGAAGCTCGACGTGGAGAAGGTGATCGGCGAGCTCGCCGTGGGCGAGGCGCTGGTGTCGTTCCTCGACGAGAAGGGCCGGCCGGGAATCGTGGAGCGCGCGTTCATCGTGCCGCCCGCCTCGCGCCTGGGCCCGCTTTCGGCCGACGAGCGCCGCAAGGTGATCGACGGCTCGCTCGTGGCCGGGCACTATGAGAAGGCGGTCGACCGCGAGTCGGCCCAGGAAGTCCTGCTGGAGCGTGCCAAGGGCAAGGGGGTGGAGGACGCCACCACTCCCACGTCTTCGGGTGGGGGCCTTGGAGGTATCCTCGATTCGCTGGGAGGCGGATCGTCGCCCGGCAAGGGGCGCACGCGCGAGAGCCCGCTAGAGGCCGCGGCGAAGAGCGCCGCACGCGCGATCGGCAGCGAAGTGGGACGAAGGGTCATCCGCGGAGTGCTGGGGTCGATCTTCGGCGGCCGGCGGTAAAGGGGAGAGGGGAAAGATGGCGAAGACGGGTGAGCGCAAGGCTCAGATCCTGCAGACGCTCGCGTCCATGCTCGAGGATCCGAAGGGGGAGCGCGTGACCACGGCGCTGCTCGCGGCGCGCCTCGACGTCTCGGAGGCGGCGCTGTATCGCCACTTCGCGAGCAAGGCGCAGATGTACGAGGGCCTGATCGAGTTCATCGAGCAGACGGTCTTCAGCCTGGTGAACAAGATCCAGACCGACGAGACCGATGGCATGAAGCAGGTCGAGTCCACGATCGCCACCCTCCTCGGCTTCGCGCAGAAGAATCCCGGCATGACCCGGGTGCTCACCGGCGACGCGCTGGTGAACGAGGACGAGCGCCTCCTCGCCCGCGTGAACCAGCTGATGGATCGGCTGGAGGCGAGCCTGCGCCAGAGCGCCCGCCTCGCGGTCACCGCGGGCGCCTTGCCGCCGGACTGGGACGTGAACGCGTACGCCAACGCCGTCATCGCCTTCGTGATCGGGCGCTGGCACCAGTTCGCGAAAAGCGGCTTCAAGCGCGCGCCGATGGAGGGTTGGCCCGCGCAGTGGCGGGTGTTCGCCGCCTGATGCTGCCGGAGTTCGTCACCGAGCGACTGGTGCTGCGCCAGGCGCGCCCGGGGATGGAGCCCGCCCATGCCCGCTTCGTGCAGCGCAACCACGCCGGGCACCTCGATCGCTGGTCGCCGCCGCCCGCGCCCGGGTTTTTCACCGATGCCTTCTGGGCCGAGCGGCTGGCGGCGGCGGTTGAAGAACTGGCGGCGGGACGATCGCTGCGCCTGGTGATGCAGCGGCGCGAGGATCCCGAGGAAGCGGACCTCGTCGGCACGCTCAACTACACCAACGTCGTGCGCGGCGCCTTCCAGGCCTGCCACCTCGGCTACCAGGTCGACCGGGAGCACCAGGGCCAGGGGCTCATGTCCGAGGCGCTGCGCTGCGCAAACGCCTACGTGTTCGCGGAGCTTCGCCTGCATCGGATCATGGCCAACTACCGGCCGGAGAACGAGCGCAGCGCCCGCGTGCTCGAGCGACTGGGCTTCGTGCGCGAGGGCTTTGCCCGCGACTATCTGTTCATCGACGGCGCGTGGCGCGACCACGTGCTGACCGCCCTCACCCACCCCGCTTTTGCCGACGCCTGGCTGGAAGCGCCCGGGCGCTAGTCGTCGCCGTTGTCGCCGGCAAAGGTAAGCGCCGGATCGGCGAGCCGGTGGCCCCGGGGGTGGAAGGTGATCTCGCGGCAGACCTCGCGGTAGCGCGCGAACATCTCCTCGAGTGTCGCGCCACCCATGTTGAAGACCCCGTAGCGGTAGCTCCCCAGCCACTTCATCTCGCGGGCCAGGTCGGCACCGCGCTTCGGATACACCATCACGTGCTTGTCGGGGTGGCGCGCCTGCAACGCACGGATCTCGCGCGCCGCGGGCCAGCGCGACAACCCCTCGCCGGAAAGGTCGCGCAGCACGAAGCTCGCCGCGTGGCGCTCGGGCCCCTCGCGGCGCCGCACCACCGGCTCGTTGCCGCACGCGAGCTCGAGCAGCGCCTCGAACAGGCAGTAGCCGTCCACGCGCTTGAACAGGTCGTAGAACTGTCCCGCCGCGCGCGGGTTGATCTCGATGATGCGCGGCTCGAGTGTTGCCGGATCGATGCGCACCTCGACGTTGAACATGCCGTGGCCGAACGCGAGGCCTTCGAGCAGGCGCACGGCGAGCGCATCGACGCGCGCGAGCTGCTCCGGGGGAAGCGACGACGGGTACTGGAAGCGCTGGAACTGGTCGGTGCCGGGATACATCAGCGAATCGACGGTGCCGAGCATCGTCACCTTGCCGCCGCGCACGTAGCCGTTGGCCGTGACCTGGCGGCCGCGCACGATCTCCTCTGCGACCATGCTGAAGGGGTCCTCCACCAGGTCCGAGTGGGCGCGCATCACGCGCGCGAAGGGCAGCACCAGCCGCTCGATGATGGCACCCTCGAACCAGCCGAAGCGGGTGTGGCGGTAGAGCTCCTCGAACGAGTCGACGCGGCGCGCCAGCACCGAGAACGCGGCCTTGGCGGGCTTCACGTAGAACGGATACTCCATCGGCACGTCGGCGGGCTTGTCGAAGTGCCGCCGGATGAGCCCCGCGCGGGCATTGGCTTCCGGCGCGATGCGCTGGAATGCCTGGCGCGCGTACCACTTGTGCTGGATGGTGAGCACCGAGGCGAGGCTGGTGTGCGCGACTCCCAGCCGCTCCCCGACCAGGGCGGCGAGGAACGGCCCGAACTGCTCGTCGGAGGTGACCACCGCGTCGATGCGGCGCGAGCCATAGCGGCGCACCATGCGCTCCACGAAGGCGAGCGGGTCGAAGGTGAAGAGGCGTGCGTTGTCGGGAAAGCGGAACAGGTCGAACCCCTCGTAGAGGAATTCGAAGCGGCCGGCGAAGCGGCGGTCGAGCGCGGCGGCGCGGTCCCACTCGTCCGGGAACAGCACCAGGATGCGACGGGTCATGTCCCGATTCTACGTGCTGCGGCCGGGGCCGGATGCGCGGCTAGAGGAGCGTGTCGGCCCAGATGTTCTTCGCCCAGTTCATGGTGTAGGCGCCCTCGATCTCGTTCATGGCGCTGGAAACACCCCCCGACCCCGGCACCGCCTTCATGGTGCGGTCGCGCTCGTCGTACTTGTGCACCGAGGCCACGTGGATCGAGAGCTTGTCCGACACCATGCTGTAGCAGGTATTGATGAGCGTGGGCGAGGGATTGGGCGCCTCGCCGTTGAGGAGGGCCACCACCGCCGCCGCGCAGACCTTGCCGTGGCCGTTGGCCATGGTGGCGGACTTGGGCATCGCAGGCGCGATCTGGAGCGAATCGCCGAGGATGTGCACCCCCTTCGCCGCCTTCGATTCGTAGGTGGTCCAGTCCACCTCGCACCAGCGGCGGTTGGCGGTGATGAAGGGTGCGGCGATGTTGCCGGCCTTCATCGGCGGGAGCACGTTCAGCACGTCGCCCTTCACGTCCCCGAACTCGAGCTTCACGATGCTGCCGCGCACGTCCACGTCCACGGCCTTGCTGTTGGGACGATGCTCGACCATGCCCGGGTAGAGGTCTGCCCACGCCTTCTTGAAGAGCGGCCCCTTGGAAGTCACGTCCTGGTTCGCATCGAGCAGCAGGACCTTGGAGCGCGGCTTGGCGGCCTTGAAGTAGGCCGCGACCTGGCAGGCCCGCTCGTAGGGCCCCGGAGGGCAGCGATAGGGGGCCTCGGGGATCGCCAGCACGAAGACGCCGCCGTCGGGCATCGTCTCCAGCTGGCGGCGCAGCGCCACGGTCTGCGGGCCGGCCTTCCAGGCGTGCAGCACCGCGCCCTGCGCGTCGGCGCCGCCCATGGCCGGCATGCCCTCGTACATGAAGTCGATGCCCGGGGAGACGATGACCCGGTCGAAGGAAACCGGCTCGCCCCGGGCGAGGCGCACCTGCTTCTTCTCGACGTCGATCGCCGTGGCCATGTCGCGCACGACCCTCACCCCGTGGGTACGCGCGAGCGTGGTGTAGGGCGTGGTGATGTCGGCCATGGTGCGGAAGCCGCCCAGGACCATGTTGGAGATCGGGCACGAGACGAATGCTTCGTTGGGCTCGACCAGCACCACCTCGATGGCGGGGTCGAGGAGGCGGATGTAGCGCGCCGCCGTGGCGCCGCCGAAACCACCCCCCACTACCACCACCCGGGCCTTGGGAGAGGCGCCTACGACCCCGGCGCAGCCCGCCAGGGCGAGCGCCGTGCCTGCCGTGCCGGCCTTGAGGAAGTCCCTGCGGTGCATTTTCATCGTGCCTCCTGGCGCGCCTGCCGGGAGAAATATTCCGCGAGCGCGGCGATCTCGGCGTCGCCGAAGCCCTTGGCGATCTGGTGCATGACGGTTGCCGGCCGCTGCCCGGACGTGAACTCGCCCCTGGACTTCACCAACTCCGGTGCCGGCCGGCCCGCAAGGCCCGCTACGGCGGACCCCTCCACCACCCGCCCGCGCGTGCCATGACACGCGGCGCACGTGGCGGCCATCGAGGAAATTCCCTTGTCGCCCAGGTTGGGGGCGGCAAACACGGGCGCGGGGGGCGCGGGGGGCGCGGGGGGCGCGGGCTGCTGGGCCATCGCCGGGAGGGCGGCCAGCAAGGCGCAAGCAAGAATTCGGGGGGGCAAAATCATGGGGTTCGGTCTCCCTGTAGGCCTTCACCTACGAGCATATCGCAACCCGCCTACAAGCGCCTCGCCGGACAGCTACAAATGGAAACGCCCGCGCGAGGCGGGCGTTCCGGGCCGGGAGGAGCGGCCGGCTAGGAGGTGGATTCCACCGGTTCGGCCGGCTGGGCCGACTGCGCGATGTCCAGGGTGACCTGGTTCTTGTCGTCCACGTCGATGGTGACCCGTCCCCCGTTGGCCAGCTTGCCGAACAGCAGCTCGTCGGCGAGCGCGCGGCGGATGGTGTCCTGGATGAGGCGCGACATCGGTCGCGCGCCCATCTGCGGATCGAAGCCGTGCTTGGCCAGGTACTTCTTGAGGCTCTCGGTAAAGATCGCCTCGACCTTCTTTTCGGACAACTGGGCCTCGAGCTGCATCAGGAACTTGTCCACGACGCGCAGGATGATCTCCTCGTCCAGCGCCCCGAACGACACCACCGCGTCGAGGCGGTTGCGGAACTCCGGCGTGAAGAGGCGCTTGATCTCGCCCATCTCGTCGCCCGCCATGCGTCCCGACGTGAAGCCCATGGTGTTCTTCGACAGCCCCTCGGCGCCCGCGTTGGTGGTCATGACGATCACCACGTTGCGGAAATCCGCCTTGCGGCCGTTGTTGTCGGTGAGCGTGCCGTGGTCCATCACCTGCAGCAGGATGTTGAAGATGTCGGGGTGCGCCTTCTCGATCTCGTCCAGCAGCAGCACCGAGTACGGGGTCGTGGTGACGGCCTCGGTGAGGAGCCCGCCCTGGTCGAAACCCACGTAGCCCGGAGGTGCGCCGATGAGCCGGGAGACGGCGTGGCGCTCCATGTACTCGGACATGTCGAAGCGGATGAGCTCTACACCCATGATGAAGGCGAGCTGCTTCGCCACCTCGGTCTTGCCCACGCCGGTGGGGCCCGAGAACAGGAAGCTGCCGACCGGCTTGGACGGATTGCCCAGGCCGCTCCTCGCCATCTTGATCGCCGCGGCGAGCGCGTCGATCGCCTTGTCCTGGCCGAACACCGTGGCCTTGAGGTCGCGATCGAGGTTCTTCAGCGCCGAGCGGTCGTCGTTCGACACGTTGCGCGGGGGAACCCGAGCGATCTTGGCGACGATCTCCTCGATCTCGGGCTTGCCGATGACCTTCTTCTGCTTGGACTTCGGCAGGATGCGCTGGAGGGCGCCCGCCTCGTCGATCACGTCGATCGCCTTGTCCGGCAGGTGGCGGTCGTTGATGTAGCGGGCCGACAGCTCCGCCGCGGTGGTGAGCGCATTGGCCGTGTACTTGACGCCGTGGTGCGACTCGAAGCGCGACTTCAGGCCCCGCAGGATCTCCACCGTCTCCTGGATCGACGGCTCGTTCACGTCCACCTTCTGGAAGCGGCGGGAGAGCGCGTGATCCTTCTCGAAGATGCCGCGGTATTCCTGGAACGTGGTGGCGCCGATGCACTTCAGCTGCCCCGAGGACAGGGCCGGCTTGAGCAGGTTGGATGCATCCAGCGTGCCGCCGGAAGCACTGCCCGCCCCGATGAGGGTGTGGATCTCGTCGATGAAAAGGATGGCGTTGGGATTGTCGACCAGCTGCTTCAGCACCGCCTTCAGGCGCTGCTCGAAGTCGCCGCGGTACTTGGTGCCCGCCAGGAGCGCGCCCATGTCGAGCGCGTAGACCTGGCCCTTGGCGAGGATCTCCGTCACCTGGTTGTCGACGATGCGCTTGGCCAGGCCCTCGGCGATGGCGGTCTTGCCCACCCCGGCCTCGCCCACCAGCAGCGGGTTGTTCTTGCGGCGGCGGCAGAGGATCTGCACCACGCGCTCCAGCTCCGACTCGCGCCC
>JANMHV010000027.1:0-2777 GCA_031375445.1 Burkholderiales bacterium
CCCGCCTCGCGCAAGAAGTCCCAGGCCATCGAGGACCTGCGCGCGATCCCGTGGGTGTTCTCCTGGGCGCAGTGCCGCGTGATGCTGCCGGGCTGGTACGGCTTCGGCTCCGGCGTGCGCGCGCTGGTGGAGCGCGAGGGCGGCGGGGGCGGGGAGCTCCTCGCGCGCATGTGGGCCGAATGGCCGTTCTTCCGCGCCATGCTCTCCAACCTCGACATGCTGCTCGCCAAGGCCGACCTCTCGGTGGCGGCGCGCTACCGCGACCTCATGCCCGATGCCGCGCTCGCCGCGGAGATCTACGGGCGCATCCGCGGGGAGTTCGAGGCCACGGTGGCGGCGCTCTTCGAGATCACCGGCAGCAGCGCGTTCCTGGAGTCCAACCCCGCGCTCGCCCGCTCCATCCGCAACCGGTTTCCCTACCTCGACCCGCTGAACCACCTGCAGATCGAGCTCCTCAAGCGCCACCGCGCGGGCGGCAGCGAGGAGCGGGTGAAGAACGGCATCCACCTCTCGATCAACGGGCTGGCGGCGGGGCTGCGCAACTCGGGTTGATCGGTATACTGCCTCCAAAAGGGGAGGGGCCGGTGCCCGCGAAGAACGAGGCCAGGACCGCAAGCTGCCCGTCGTGCGGCGCGCCGCTGAAATTCCGCGGCGCGTCCTCGGTCGTGGCGGTGTGCGCGTTCTGCAAGTCCACGCTGGTGCGCGAGGGCGCCAAGCTCGAGAACATCGGCAAGCAGGCCGACCTCCTGCCCGACGCCTCGCCCATTCGTCTGCGCACCGACGGCCGCCACAAGGGCCAGGGTTTCACCGTGGTGGGCCGCATCCAGTACCGGTACGGCGCGGGCATCTGGAACGAGTGGCACGTGCTGGTGGCCGAGCGCACCTCCGCGTGGCTCTCGGATGCCAATGGCGAATACACCATCGCCTACCTGGCGGCCCCGCAGCCGGTACCGGAGTTCGCGGCGTTGAAGCCCGGCGCCCAGGTGACGCTCGACAAGGCGGCCTACACCGTCACCAACATCGAGGCGGCCGAGGTGGTGGCGGGCGAGGGGGAGCTCCCGTTCCGTTTCGACGGGGGATGGGGCGCGAACGTGGCGGACCTGCGTGGGGAAGGCAGCCGCTTCGCCACCATCGACTACTCCGAGGGCAAGCCGCTGGTCTTCATCGGCGAGAAGCTGCCGTTCGAGGCGTTCAAGTTCTCGGGACTGCGGGACACGGAGAGGATCGGCTTTACGGAAGGCCGGGCGCTCGCCTTCAAGTGCGGCGGCTGTGGCGCGCCGGTCGAGTCCCACCTCGCCACCTCGGAAGTCGTCGCATGCTCGTCGTGCGGCACCGTGACCGACGTCTCGAAGGGCGTGGGCGAAATCGTCCAGAAGAACGAGCTCAACCTCAAGGCCGTGGCACCCACCATCCCGCTGGGCTCGACAGGCACCTGGCAGAGCGTCAAGTACGAGGTGGTGGGATTCCTGCGCCAGAGCACCTATGATTCCGATGGCACGCGCTACAACTGGGCCGAGTACCTGCTGCACAATACCGAGCGGGGCTATGCCTGGATCGTCGAGTACCAGGGCCACTTCAACTTCGTGAAGGCCGCCGCGGAGCTGCCGAAGGCGGGCAAGGTCTTCACCGGCAAGCTGAACATGGTCTACCTCGGCCGCTCCTTTCGCCACTTCACCCACACGACCGCCACTGTCCAGGCGTTGGCGGGCGAATTCTATTGGCGCGTGAAGACCGGCGACGAGGCCGAGAGCGACGACTACGTCGCCCCGCCGCTCATGCTCTCCTCGGAGAAGACCGGCAAGGAGATCAACTGGTCGCTCGCCGAGTACGTGTCCGGCGCCGAGCTGTGGAAGGCGTTCGGCGTGAAGGGCTCGCCGCCGGCGCCGGTCGGGATCTACCCCAACCAGCCCTCGCCCTACGTCGGCAACTCCGGGCGCTTCTGGAAGCTCATGCTCATCCTGCTGGCGGTGGCGCTCGCGTCGCAATTCGGGTTCATGGGCCTGAACCACGTGGCCGATCCCGCGACGAGGGTGGCGTTCACCGTGGAGCCGGGCAAATCCTCCCGCACCGTGAGCCCGGTGCTCAAGGTGGGCGGCGTGCTGCCCTCGCCGATCACGCTGCGCATCGACACCAACGCCGAGAAAAGCTGGGTGGTGCTCAACATGCAGCTCACCGATGCCGACAGCGGCAAGGCCTACGGGGTCAAGCACCAGGTGGGGGTGTGGTCCACGGGCGGCCGGGCCGAGGGCGGACCCGATGCGATCACCGAGATCAACGGCGTGGAGCCCGGGCGCTACACGTTCTCGATCGACGCCACCGCGGGCGCCACTGCGGGTAACGCGTGGGCCGCCCCGATCACCGGCTCCGTGGACGTGGTGAAGGCCGACACCGACTGGGGCAATTTCTGGGCGCTGGCGATCTTCCTGCTGGCCTGGCCGATCGCCGCCACGTGGCGCTCGATTTCCTTCGAGACCAAGCGCTGGGCGGATAGCGATCACGCGCCGGTGGCGAAACCGGGCTCGGGCAGCGATAGCGACAGCGACGACGACTGACGGAGGCGGCACATGTACAGGGCATATCTAGTGGCATCGATGCTGGCACTCGGCGGCTACGGCTACGCGCAGCTGAAGGGCTGGAGCCTGCTGCCCTCGCCGGCGCAGGAGTTCCAGCGCGCGCGCGCCGAGCAGCGCGAGAGCGGCTCCACCGGGCGCATCGGCTCGGGCGGGCGCAGCGGCGGCGGCGGATTTTCCGGAAAGTAGACAACAGGGAGGCAACAC
>JANMHV010000033.1:0-1745 GCA_031375445.1 Burkholderiales bacterium
TATCCCCCGACGCTCGCCGAGCTCGAGAAGACCTACGACGCGCACCGCTTGTGGACCGCGCCGGACAAGCCGGCGCTCGTCGCTTCGCTCGCCGACAAGCTCACCGCGGTGGCGAGCTCCAACTCCGGCGGCATCGACGCCGCCACGATCGCGAAGCTGCCGAAGCTCAAGGTCATCGCACACTTCGGCGTGGGCTACGACACCGTCGACGTGGTCGCGGCGAAGCACCGCGGCATCCCGGTCACCAACACGCCCGACGTCCTCACCGAGGAGGTTGCCGACCTCGCCCTGGCGCTCCTGCTGGCCACCATCCGCAAGGTGCCCCAGGGAGACCGCTACGTGCGCGACGGCAAGTGGCTCAAGGGCGGCATGGCGCTCACCGACAGCCTCCAGGGCAAGACCGTGGGCATCGTGGGCATGGGCCGCATCGGGCGCGCCATCGCGAAGCGCTGCGAGGCGTTCGGCGTGAAGCTCGCCTACCAGGGGCCGAACAAGAAGAGCGACTTGTCGTGGGCCTACTACAAGGATCCGGTCGAGCTCGCCAGGGCGAGCGACGTCGTCATCGCGGCCTGCCCCGGCGGGGAAGCCACGCGTGGATTGGTGAGCCGCGCGGTGATCGACGCCATCGGGCCGAAGGGCTACCTCGTCAACATCGCGCGCGGCAGCGTGGTGGACGAGCCCGCGCTGATCGAGGCGCTGCAGCAGAATCGCATCGCGGGGGCGGGGCTCGACGTGTTCGTCGACGAGCCGCGCGTGCCCGAGGCGTTCATGGCGATGGAGAACGTGGTGCTGCAGCCCCACGTCGCGAGCGCGACGCACCCGACGCGACAGGCGATGGGGCAGCTGGTGATCGACAACCTCGCAGCGCATTTCTCCGGGAAGGCGCTGGTCACGCCGATCTAGATTCTGCGGGCGTCAACTCGATCCAGGCGGGGGATTCAACGCGAAGGCGCGCGAAGGTTCCGCGAAGGGTGCGCGAAGGTTCTTGGTCATGACGCAACGGCGCATGCCATGACGAAGGTGCGCGACATTGAAGTTGAACAGGATTCCAAGCGCCTTTCCCGTAACTTTGAGATAGGTCAGGAGTTGGGCGTCGTGCACGGGCAGCAACTTATCGACGGCCTTCACCTCGATGACGACCTTCTCATCTACGAGGAGGTCCAGGCGGAAGCCACAGTCGAGCCGGATTCCATCGTAAAGCAGTGGCACCCCAACTTGCCTGCGATATCCCAAGCTCGCCTTCGTCAACTCGTGGCACAGGCACTCCTCATACGCCCCTTCGAGCAGCCCGGGTCCCAACACCGTATGGACCCGCATCGCACATCCGACGATTCGTGACGACAGCTCCTCATATAGAACCTTCGCAAGACCTTCGCGTACCCTTCGCGCGCCTTCGCGGTGAAAATCCACGGTCGAACCCCCACGGTTTGTCCTTTTGCGTAAACAACGTGGGTAACGAACCCAGGATGACAGCTCGATCCACGGCGCTCAGCCGTGCTGCCGGATCTTCTCGCGCACCAGGTCGACGATCGCGGCGGGCACCGCCCCGCACTCGCTGTCGAAGCAGGGCCCGACGAACGCCGGGTAGAACTGGCCGTCGGGAACCAGCAGCGGCGTGCCCTTGTGCGACCCGGGACCCTCGCCCGTGTCCACCGCCATGTGGCTGAAGAGATTGGGCGCGCGCCAGGTGAGCGCGCGTTCGAGGTCGCGCTTGTCGTAGCACAGCTGGAAGCCCACCGGCGCCT
>JANMHV010000037.1:0-6172 GCA_031375445.1 Burkholderiales bacterium
GAGGAGGAGGAGGTCGATCATCTCTTGGCCGAATCCGCTCGGGGCTTCCAGTGCAGCAGCTCTTCCTTGCCGAGCCACATGTGGTCGCGGTCCAGCGCCGGCAGGTTCGGCACTTCCTTTTCCATCCGGATGGCGTCTTCGGGGCAGGCCTCGACGCACAGGCCGCAGAAGACGCAGCGCGAGTAGTCGATCTCGAAGCGCGCGGGATACTTGGGGTGTTCGGGATTGTCGGGGTTGAAAGCCGCCTCGATTTCGATCACCTTGGCGGGGCAGACGGTGGCGCACAGGTTGCAGGCGATGCACTGCGGCGTGCCGTCGATGCGCTGCACCAGGATGTGCTTGCCGCGATTGATCGGCGCGTAGTCGGCGCGCGTCTCCTCGGGATAGTAGATCGTGAGCGCCCCCTTGCGGCCCGTCATCCAGCGCAGCATGTTGCGCGTGAAGACCCGCCCGGTGATGAAGAGGCCACGCGCCACCTCGAAGATGTAGGCGCGCTCCCACCACCCCATCGTGGGCGCGTTCCAGTACTTCGGGCGGGCATAGGGCTTCATGCGCGCTCCACCAACCAGATCCAGACCGCCGTCGCCACCAGGTTGGCAAGCGCCAGCGGGAACAGGAACTTCCAGGCGAAGGTGAGGAGCTGGTCGTAGCGGAAGCGCGGCAGCGACCAGCGGATGAGGATCTGGAAGCTGCACACCACCAGCACCTTGGCGAGGAAGACGCCCAGTTGCAGCACCACCACGAGGGCGTGCGGCAGGCCGATCGTGCCGCCGCCCGGCAGCACGAAGCCCGCGTCGGTGAGGAAGGGCAGGTTGTAGCCGCCAAGGAAGAGGGTGGTGAAAAGCGCCCCGATGATCGCGATCTCGATGAACTCGGCGAACATGAAGAGCCCCATCTTCATGGCGCTGTACTCGGTGTAGTAGCCGGCGATCAGCTCGCTCTCGGCCTCGGGCAGGTCGAAGGGAATGCGCTTGTTCTCGGCGATCGCCGCGGTGAGGAAGAGGATCGCCGCGAACGGCTGGTAGACGATCCCCCACGCGGGCAGGAACCCCAGCACCACGCCCGACTGCTGCCGCACCATGGCGCCCAGGTCCACCGTGCCGTAGACGAGGATGAGCCCCAGGACGGTGAGGCCCATCACCACCTCGTAGGAGATCATCTGCGAGCCCGCGCGGATCGCCCCCAGCAGCGAGAACTTGTTGTTCGACGCCCAGCCCGCGAGCATGGTGCCGATGATGGTGAGCCCGCTGAAGGCGAAGACCACCAGCAGGCCCGCGTCGAGGCGGGCGATCTGCAGCGGATAGGTGCGCTCGCCGAACCAGTCCGCCAATGGCGGCACCAGCCTGCCCGGCTCGATCGTGCCGCCGAACGGGATCACCGCGAACACCAGCAGCACCGGCGTGAACACGATCCACGGCGCCAGCATGTAGCCGAGTGCGTCGTGGGTCTTCGGCTTGAAGTCCTCCTTCAGCATCATCTTCAGCCCGTCGGCGATGCCGTGGAAGAGGCCCAGCCACACCAGCTTCACCTGCGTGAATGGGATGCGGATGTAGGCGCGGTTGGCGCCGATGCGGTCCGACATGATGGCGGCCTGCTTGCGCTCGACCCAGGTGAGCACCGTGCCGAACGACAGCAGCACGCCCACGGCGTAGCCGATCAGCACCAGGGCGATCACGAGGTCCTGGATCATGCGGGGGCGCCTTCGCGCACCGCGAGCAGCGCGAACAGCTCCTCGGCATGCGCCGCCCCCGCGGGCTTCGGGAAGCACGCCTCGAAGCGGCTCGCGACGCCCTCGAAGTTGGTGAAGCTGCCGGCGCGCTCGGTCATGATGCTGAGCGGGATGAAGACCGCGGCGGCGCCGTGGCGGCTGTCGCGCCAGGCGTCGAGCCACACCAGGCGCGCCCCGCCCGGCAGGCGCGACGGGTCGAAGCCCTCGCCCCACGCCAGCACGAGGTCGGTGTCCGCGGGTAGCGGCGTGGCCGGATCGTCGAGGGTCGGGAAGCGCATGCGCGCCCCGGCGGTGTTCGCGTTCTTGTCGGCGCGGATGAGGATGTCGTCTTCGATGACCTCGCCGGGAGCCGCGACGCGGTCGCCCTTGACGCGCACGCGGCAGCGCGCCCCCAGGGCCGCGGCGAACGCCTCCAGCTCCTCGTTGGAGGCCGAGCTGGAAACGAGCGCGAGCGGGCGCTTGGCGCTGTCCAGCAGGTCCCGCGCCGCATCGATGGCGGCGTCGGTGGCCACGGGGGCGCCGTTGAACATCGCGTGCTCGGCGCGCGGCCGCGCGAGGAAGCCGGGCAGGTCGCGCGCCCAGTTGCAGGTCCACGGGCCGTTGACCGCGGGGTTGTCGCGCGGGGTGACGCGCTCGATGGCGACGTTCTTCGGCGGGTCCAGCGCGCGCAGCTTCCACTCGTCGCGGCGGTGCCAGAGGTCCACGTTGCAGCCGCGCGCGCAGCCGGGGCACACCGAGGCGGTCGGCTTCAGGTACCAGACCCGCGACTTGTACATGAAGGAGGTCGCCAGCAGCGCCCCCACCGGGCAGATGTCGACCACGTTGTCGGAGTAGGCGTCGCGCTCGAAGGCGCCGTCCTCGGAGGCCCGCACCAGGGAATGGTCGCCGCGGTTGACGATGCCCAGCGACTTCGACCTGGAGATCTCGTGGGTGAAGCGCACGCAGCGCGAGCACAGGATGCAGCGCTCGTTGTCGAGTGTCACGCGCTCGGAGAGCCGGTGGAACTTGGTGGCGTGCACCTTCACGTCCCGCGAGGTGGACGGCGCGCCGTTGTGCCGGTAGTGGTAGTCCTGCAGCATGCACTCGCCCGACTTGTCGCAGATGCCGCAGTCCACCGGGTGATTGAGGGTGGTGAGCTCGAGGATCGACTTGCGGTAGGCGCGCACCAGGTCGGTGTCGGTGAGCACCTTGAGGTCCTCGGCGACCGGCATGTTGCAGGAGATCTCGACCCAGCTGCGGCCCTCCACTTGTACGGCGCACACGCGGCAGCTCCCCGACACCGACAGCTCCGGGTGCCAGCAGAAGGCCGGGATCTCGATGCCGGCGGCCACTGCCGCCTGCATGACGGTCTGGCCGGCTTCGGCGTCGATCGGGCGGCCGTCTATGTGGATGCGCGGCATTCCAGGTTCCCGTCGTGGCGCGAGCGCTTGTGCTCGATGTAATAGTCGAACTCGTCGCCGAACTTGGCGAGGATCCCGAGGGCGGCATAACCGGCGGCGTCCCCCATCCCGCAGATGGTGTTGCCGTCGTTCCATGCCGAGATCTTCTTCAGCTGCTCGATGTCCTGCGGCGCGCCGCGGCCTTCGACGATGCGATCGATGATGCGGTGCATCCAGCCCATGCCCTCGCGGCACGGCGTGCACTGCCCGCAGGACTCGTGGTGGTAGAAGCGCAGCAGCACCTGCAGCAGCCGCACCATGCAGGTGCCCTCCGCGATCACCACCATGCCACCCGAGCCCATGCCCGAGCCCACGGTGGCGAGGCTCTCGTTGTCGAGCGTGATGCGGTCGACCTCCTCGCCGGTCACCACCTTGGTGGAGATGCCGCCGGGGATGATCGCCTTCACGTTGCGGCCGTGGGGCACGCCCCCGCAGGTGTCGAAGATGAATTCGCGGAATGGCCGTCCGGGCTCGACCTCGTATACCCCGGGCTTCACGATGTGGCCGGAGATGGAGACGAGGCGCGTGCCGGGGCTCTTCCGGGTGCCGAAGGCCTTGAAGGCCGCGGCGCCGTCCATGATGATTCCCGCGATGTTGGAGAGCGTCTCCACGTTGTTCACGACGGTCGGGCGCTGGTAGAGGCCGCGCACGGTGAGGCGCGGCGGGCGGTTGCGCGGGTAGCCGCGCTTGCCCTCCAGCGAGGAGAGCAGCCCCGAGGCCTCGCCGCAGACGTAGGAGCCCGCGCCGCGATAGACGATGAGGTCGCAGGTGAAGTCGGTGCCGAAGAGCGGCTTGCCGAAATAGCCGGCGGCGTAGGCCTCGTCGAGGGCGCCCGCGATCCGGTGGTAGGGCAGGTCGAACTCGCCGCGGATGTAGATGAAGGCGTGGCGCACCTGCAACGCGTAGGCCGCGACCAGCATCGACTCCAGCAGCAGGTGCGGCGCGTTCTCGAGGATCCAGCGGTCCTTGAAGGTGCCGGGCTCGCCCTCGTCGGCGTTGGCGCACAGGTAATGGGGCTGGCCGTCGGTGAGGTTCACGACCCCCCACTTGCGCCCCGCCGGGAAGTTGGCGCCGCCCCGGCCCTGGATGCCCGAAGCGGTCACCTCCGCGGTGACCTGCCCGGGCGTCATGGTGGCGAGCGCCTTCTCGACGGCGGCGTAGCCGCCGCGCGCGCGGTAGTCGGCGAGGAGATGCGAGGTGGGCGTCACCTCGAAGGTCATCAGCAGGTTGCGGCGCTCGGGGGCGTTCATTCCGCCGCCCGCGCGCGGTTCGCGTCGATCAGCGCGTCGACCTTCGCCGCGTCCATGGACTCGAGGTACTTGCCGTTCACCACCACCATGGGCGCCGTGCCGCACGAAGCCATGCACTCGACCGTGGCGAGGCTGAACTCGCCATCGGCCGTGGTCTCACCGGGCCTGATGCCGAGCTTCGCCGACAGGTGCTCGATCAGGCGCTCGGCGCCCAGCAGCGAGCAGGAGATGTTGCGGCAGGCCTCGATGTGGCAGCGCCCGACCGGGGCGCGCCGGAACTGGCCATAGAAGGAGAGCACTTCCTCGACCTGGATGCGCGGCACCCCGAGGTATTCGACGAGGCCGGCGATGTCCTCGTCGGCGACGTAGCCGCGATCCTCCTGGATGCGCCGCAGGCACGGCAGCACCATCGAGGAAGCGAAGCCCTCGGGGAAGCGCGCGCGCAGGGCGTCGAATTCGGCGATCAGGTGCTTCATCGATCGCACTCCCCGCCGATCATGTTCACCGAGCCGAAAGTGGGGATGATGTCGGCGAGCTGGTAGCCCTCGAGGAGCCGCGCGAGAGCGCCCATGTGCACGAAGCTGGGCGAGCGCACGTGGACCTTGTAGGGCGTGCCGCTGCCGTCGCTCACCAGGTAGAAGCCGAGCTCGCCATTGGGCGCCTCGTGGGAGAGGTACACCTCGCCCGCGGGCACTCCGGGGCCGTCCATCACCAGCTTGAAGTGGTTGATGAGCGACTCGATCTCGGAGTACACCAGCGTCTTCTCCGGAAAGGTGCAGCGCCGGTCGTCCACGTTGATCGGCCCCTCGGGAAGCATCTCCATCAGCTGCCGGATCATGTACACCGACTCGTCCATCTCGCGCATGCGCACGTAATAGCGGTCGTAGTTGTCGCCGTTGATGCCGACCGGCACGTCGAAATCGAGCTCGGCATAGGCGAGGTACGGCGTGTCGCGGCGCAGGTCGTTGGTGGCGCCGGTCGAGCGCAGGATGGGCCCGGTGACGCCGAGGTCGATCGCCTCGGCGGCGGTGATGGCGCCGATGCCGCGCGTGCGGTCGATGAAGATGCGGTTGCGGTCCATCAGCCCGTGCACGCGGCCGATGAAGTCCTCGTACTGGGTGAGGATCTCGGCGAGGCGCGCGAGCCAGCCTTCGGGCAGGTCGCGGGCGAGCCCGCCGATGCGCCCGTAGGTATAGGTCACACGCGCGCCGGTGAGCGCCGCGAGGTGCTCGTAGATGTAGTCCCGGATCATCACGAGGTACAGGAACGGGGTCATCGCCCCCAGCTCCATGAGGGAGGCCGCGATGCAAGTGAGGTGGTCGGCGATGCGCGAGTATTCGGAGAGCAATGTGCGCAGGTACCTGCAGCGCGGGGTCATCTCGATCCCCATCAGCTTCTCCACCGCTTCGCAGTAGGCGAAGTTGTTGATGAGGCCCGAGCAGTAGTTGAGCCGGTCCACGTACGGGATGAGGTTGTGCCAGGTGTGCGCCTCGCACTCCTTCTCGAAGCCGCGGTGCAGGTAGCCGCAGTGCACGTCGACGCGCTTCACGCGCTCGCCATCGAGCGCGGCGATCACCTGGATCGTGCCGTGGGTGGCGGGGTGCGAGGGCCCGATGCTGACCACGACCGAGCCCGGCTCGTCGTGCGCGTCGAAGGCGGGGCGGACCGGGTTGGCGATGGCCGCGTTGCTCCCTCTCCCCTGGGAGAGGTTCTCGGCATCTCTCCCTCTCCCCTGGGAGAGGGCCGGGGAGAGG
>JANMHV010000083.1:0-17885 GCA_031375445.1 Burkholderiales bacterium
CCACGATGAAGGGCGCCCACCAGTGGTCGGAAAGCGATCGCGCCCAGGCCACCGCTGTCTCCGGCGTGGCGACGGCGGACAGCGGCGTGTAGCGCCACAGGAAGGCAAGCGAGATCACCGCGATCAACGCGCCGCCCAGGATCAGGCGGCCGCGCTGGGTCGGTACCGGGTCGCCGGGCGGCGCGAATTCCTGCACCAGCCCATCGAGGGAGATGGGCGTCTCCGGGTCGCCGATCGCAGCGAGGCTGAGGGTGCTGCCCGCGATCTCGGGACAATCCAGGTCCGAGATGCGCCGCTCGTCGCTGCCGAGGCCCTTGATGGCCCTGGCGAGCGTGGGGCTGGCCGCGCGTGCCGCCTCGACGTCCTCCACCTTGCAGTGCGAATGCTCGGCGAGCAGCTTGTAGAGGTAGCGCTGGATCGCGGCGCGCACCTTCGCGTCGCCGCGCGCCTCGACGGTGACGTCGCACTCGGTATCCACCGCCATCGAGCGGTTGGAGAGGTTCGAGGAGCCGATGCGCAGCCACTCGTCGTCGACGATCATCACTTTCGAGTGCAGGTCGATGCAGGTTCCGTCGCACAGGCCGTGGCGGTGCGGGTAATAGACGCGCAGGTGGCCGTGGACGTCGGCCTCGCGGAGCCGGCGCACGAGCCGCGTGCGCAGGTTGGTCATGGTCACTTCCTCGAGCCAGCCGTGGGAGAGGAGGCGCGTGAGCACGATGATCTCCGGGCCGTCGGGCTCGGCGAGGCGCTTCTCCAGCGCTTCACCGATGGTCTGGGAGGTGAAGTACTGGTTCTCGATGTAGATGTACTTCTTGGCCGTGGCGATCATGTCGAGGTAGAGCTGCTCGACCTGGCGCACCGGCTCGTGGCCGTCCTGGGGCGGCGCGGTGACCG
Source organism: Burkholderiales bacterium (assembly GCA_031375445.1). Lineage (GTDB taxonomy): Bacteria > Pseudomonadota > Gammaproteobacteria > Burkholderiales > Usitatibacteraceae > Usitatibacter. Next base: position 895 of record JANMHV010000083.1, read on the forward strand.
ATACCGCGACGTTCGCGTCCTGGATGTGGACCGGCATCTCCTTGGGCCAGGGATCACCGGAGGTGGCGAACACGCGGAGCACCTCGTTGGTGGCGAGTTGCCAGCGGTGGCGAGCGATGGCGCCGAGTGCCGCGGCGGCCTCGCCGTCCACGCCGATCATCGTGTCGTGGAACGGCGGATAGGGCTTGTCCTCCCACTTGCGTCGCGGGTCGTCGGGCGTATGGTCCGGCGTATCCCAACGCTTGGAGGTGAGGTCGAGGCCGCCGCAGAACGCCACCTTGTCGTCCACCACCACGATCTTCTGGTGGTGGGAGCCCGCGAGCGGATGGGTGTCGTCGTAGCGGAAGTCGATGTGGCGGTGCGGCTTCCAGGTAATGCCGAAGGTCAGCGGGAATTCGCGTCCCGTGCCGAAGATCATCGGGTAGTCCCAGTCGAGGATCTGGATGCGCAGCTTGCGGTTGCGCTTGCACAGGTCGTTCAGGAACTCGCCCATGGTCATGGCGGGCTTGTTGTCGTCGTCGAAATCGAGCACCACGCGGCTGTCGAAATCCCACGCGAGGATGATGATCGAGCGCTCGGCCTTTTCGGTCGCGCGCATGAAGGCGCGGTAGTAATCCTGGCCGTCGATCAGCAGGCAGGCGCGCTGGGCCATGGCGGTTGCGGTGCAGTTCTCGCCGGGACGGAATAGCGTCTGGACGTGCGGCGGGCCGGAATCGGGGGGCATGGGGGCGGGTCGGTTGGGGTTTGTGTTTGCCCGCATTTTCCCGGGGGCACACGGATGCCAATTGGAGTCCCCGTATAGTCCATTCGGACTACGCGACGACGCCTGTTTCATTCCCCGCAACTGGTGGTCTGTCCCCGAAGGTTCAGCCCGCGCAACTGGTGGTCTTCCCCTAAGCTTTCACGGTCTCGCGCACATGGCGGTGCCCTCGACCGCCCAGCCCTTGCGCCGCATTTCCGCCATGGTGGACTCGCTGGTGCTGAAGCGGTGGTTGGAGTCGTTGCGGGCGAAGCCGTTGTTGTAGGCTCGGTTCACGGACAGCCACCCGTCGGGGCAACCGATGCCCCCGGCCCCGGCGGGAAGCATGTAGAACCCGATCCCCTCGTAGAACCAGCCGCCGGAGCGCTTGACCAGCTCGCATTCCGGGGCGTCGGCGGTAAAGAAGTGCGAGTTGGGGCCGCCGGCCGCGGCGCCGTAGAACCGGCAGACCGGGGCCACGCCGGTGAAGGTATCCGCCGGCAGGCGCGGGAAGACCTTGATCGCTTCCCCGGTGAGCTCCCAGCTGCGGCCCGCGTTGCCGGCCACGATGTTGGCGATCTCGTCGGCGCCGGCGGCGAAGAAATAGTGCTGCAGGTCGGTGTTGTAGAACTCGAGCGCGAGCGATTCCCCGTTACCGGAGGCGAAGGGCACGTGGACGTCGACCGTGAGCTCGTCGACCCGGCCCCCGGAGACGCCCCCCTGGCGGATGAAGCGCGCCATGGCGGTGGGGTCGGTGCGCACGTCGAGGTAGGCGTTGAGGAACGTCACCATCCAGGTGAAGAGGTCGTCGATGTCCTCCACCCGCAGCTCGTGCTCGCCGCCGCGCAGCTCCACCATGTAGCGCGAGCTGCCCATTCGGTTGAGCGCCTGGCGCATGAGGTTGATCGGCGCCGTGGTATCGCTGGTGCCGGACAGCGCCAGGTATGGCTTGTTCACCTCCTCGGCGCCTTCCTGGTTGTCGCAGAAAGCGGGCAGGAACGACTGCCCCGCGTAGGGCACGAAGCCCACCGCCGCGCGGATGCGCGGGTCGCGCACCGTGTCGCCGCAGGAGAGGGTGAGGCTGGTTGTCATGCGCGCTCCCAGCAGGTGCGCCATGGCCTGCCCCCCGAGGCTCGCGCCGAAGCCGCCGATGCGGGTAGTGTCGACGGCGGGTGCGAAGCCCCCCGCGAGCACGGTATCGGTCATCGCCTTCAGCGCCACCGGGCGCATCAACTGCATCTCGGCCACATTGCCGAAATTGGCGAGGAAGTAGAGGAAGCCGTCGAGGTCCTCGATGCGCACGCGGGAGAATCGGGCATCGGCGTGGAATACCGCCGCGACCACGTACCCGTGCGCCGCGAGGCGTGTCATCACGTCGATGTAGCCCTTGCCGACGGGGCTGCCGCCCAGGCCGTGGGAATAGACGATGGTCGGCAGCGCGGCGATGGCGTTGCCGTCGCCGGTGACGGGCAGGCCCAGGGTGGAGAGGTGCTCCGAGCGCGTGAGGAGCCGGGGCGCGGCGCCGGCAGGCTGCATGTGCGGCAGCGTGCCCGCGGTTCCAGGCAGGGCGTAGTCAGGATCCGGATTGGTGCGGGGCGTGGGGTGGCAGACGATCGCCACATGCGTCACCAGGGCGCCGGCGAACTGGGGGTAGATCCGGCGCACGTCCGGCACGAGTGCATCGAATTTCACCACCGACTGCGGCTGCGCCAGGATGTCCGTGATATAGCGCCGGACGCCGTTGACCTCCTTGCCCTCGAAGTAGTCCTCGGCGGTGCCGCCGAGAGCGGCCAGGCGCGCCGTATCGAGGGCGAGGTTGGAGCAGGCGACGGTGAACTTGCCCGGCGCGAGCGGGGGCACCACCCTGTCGTGGTTCAGCGACAGGGCGGGGAGCGCGGCAAGGGCGGCAACGAGGGCAACGAGGGTGCGGAAGGCGTTCATGGGTGAGCGGGTAGAATCCATCGAAGAATGATAGGGGACGAAGTACGCCCATGGACGACAGCGAGAAAATTCGGCGAATCCTTCTGGCGACGCGGACCGTCGCGGTGGTGGGACTCTCGGCCCAGTGGCACCGGCCGAGCTACTTCGCCGCCAAGTACATGCAGGAGCATGGTTATCGGGTGATTCCCGTGAATCCCATGTATGACGAGATCCTCGGGGAAAAGTGCTTCAAGTCGCTGCGGGAAATTCCCGTGCCGGTGGATGTGGTGGACTGCTTTCGCAAAAGCGCGGAAATTCCGGCCCTGGCGGAAGAAGCCATCGCCATCGGGGCCAAGGTGCTGTGGATGCAGTTGGGAGTCGAAAACGAAGCCGCCCGGGCACGGGCCGAGGCGGCCGGGCTGGAAGTGGTTGAAAACCGCTGCGTGAAGATCGAGCACGGCCGCTTTTTCGGCGGGCTGGGTTGGGCGGGCGTCAACACGAAGGTCATCTCCGCCAAACGCGCGAGGGCGCCCGGCGGCTGACAAGGGGCGTTACCCGCGAGGCGGTGTCACCCCCGCGAAGGCGGGGGCCCAAGGAAGGTGTCACCCCCGCGAAGGCGGGGGCCCAAGGAAGGTGTCACCCCCGCGAAGGCGGGGGCCCAGGGAAGGTGTCACCCCCGCGAAGGCGGGGGCCCAAGGAAGGTGTCGCCCCCGCGAAGGCGGGGCCCCAAGGTTTGGATCCCCGCCTTCGCGGGGATGACAGAGTGCTGAAGGGGGGATGGGAATGGGAATGAACATGGAGCTGTGGCTCGTCTGGCTGATCCTGGGCTTCGTGCTCGTGATCGCCGAGCTGCTGAGCGGGACCTTCTACCTGCTGGTGATCGCGCTCGGCGCCTTCGTCGCGGCGGCCGTGGCCTGGTCCGGGGCCAACACGCTGGTGCAGGCGGTGCTGGGCAGCGCGGTGGCGCTCGGCGGCGCCTGGTACGTGCACCATTACCATGAGGCGAAGCGCAATCGCGAGGGCGGCCAGGCGAACCTGCTCGACCGCGGCCAGCCGGTGGTGCTCGAGGGCTGGTCCAACGAAAGCGCGGGGCTCGCGCGCGTTCGATACCGCGGCACGTCGTGGGACGCGCGGGTCGCAGCCGCCGAGGCGCGCCCCGCGCCGGGTACCACGCTCTACATCGATTCGCAGGAAGGCAACACGCTGGTCCTCGTCGCCGCACCTCCCGCGCGCTAAAGCGCGGGCAACAACCAATAACCGGGAGGCAATGCCATGTTGTGGAAATCAATCATCGCGGTGATCGTCGCGGGCGTCGCGCTGGCGCTCACCCACAGCGCCACCGCCACCATCGCCACCTTCTTCGTGGCCATGATCGTCGTGATCCTGTTCGAAGGCGTGCGCATCGTGCCGCAGCAGCAGGCGTGGGTGGTCGAGTACCTGGGCAAGTTCCAGCGCGTGCTCGAGCCGGGCCTGAACCTGGTGAACCCGTTCTTCGCCCGTGTGGCCTACAAGCACTCGCTGAAGGAAGTGCCCCTCGACGTGCCCGAACAGATCTGCATCACCAAGGACAACACCCAGCTCACGGTGGACGGGATCATCTACTTCCAGGTGGTAGACCCCAAGCTCGCCTCCTACGGGTCGTCCGACTACATCCAGGCCATCACGCAGCTCGCGCAGACGGCGCTGAGGAGCGTGGTCGGCAAGATGGAGCTCGACCGCACCTTCGAGAGCCGCGACGAGATCAACCACACGGTGGTGAATGTGTTGGACGAAGCCGGCCGCACCTGGGGCATCAAGGTATTGAGATACGAGATCAAGAGCCTCACGCCGCCGGAGTCGATCCTGCGCTCGATGCAGGCGCAGATCACCGCCGAGCGCGAGAAGCGCGCGGTGATCGCGACTTCCGAGGGCAAGCGCCAGCAAGAGATCAACGTGGCCGACGGCCAGCGCCAGGCGGCGATCCTCGAGTCGGAAGGCCAGAAGCAGGCCCAGGTGAACAAGGCCGCGGGCGAGGCGCAGGCGATCGAGCTCGTGGCCAACGCGAACGCGAACGCGGTGCGCGCCGTGGCGGCCGCCATCGGCGAGCCCGGCGGCATGAGTGCGGCCAACCTCAAGGTGGCCGAGCAGTACATCGAGGCGTTCGCGGAGCTCGCCAAGGTGGGCAACACGCTGATCATCCCGAGCAACGTGGCGGATGTGGCGGGGTTGGTGGCCACCGCCATGACGACGCTGGACCGCGCGAAGATCGGCAGCGCCTCCAAGTGAACTAAAGGCAATGCAACCGCAGATGAACACGGGTGAACGCAGATGATTGGAATCGGGAACGACGCTGCAACGTGCGTACCGGTGATTCGTGTTCACCTGTGTTCATCCGTGGTTTCACGCTTGTGAAGTAGTTGCGAATGGCCGACAGAGAATTCGGTTTCGAAACGCTGTGCCTGCACGCCGGCCAGATTCCGGACGCCGCTACGGGCTCGCGTGCCCTGCCGCTGTACCAGACCACGTCGTACGTGTTCGACAGCGCGGACCATGCGGCGAGCCTCTTCAACCTGCAGACGTTCGGCAACGTCTATACGCGGCTCTCCAATCCCACCACGGCGGTGTTCGAGGAACGGGTCGCGGCACTGGAGGGCGGCCGCGCTGCGGTCGCCACGGCCTCGGGACAGGCGGCCGAGATGGTGGCGTTGCTGAATATCCTCGAAAGCGGCGACCACGTGGTGTCGTCGTCCAAGGTCTACGGCGGCACCTACGCGATGCTTGCCGTCAATTTCAGGAAGCTCGGCATCGAGTCGACGCTGGTCGACCCCGACGATCCGGAAAATTTCCGCCGGGCGCTCAGGCCCAACACCAAGGCGATCTTCTCCGAGACGCTCGGCAACCCCGCCATCAACGTGATCGACATCGCCGCCATCGGCGCCATCGCGCGCGAAGCGGGGGTGCCTTTCATCGTGGACAACACCGCGGCGTCACCGTACCTCTGCCAGCCCCTCGCCCACGGCGCCGATATCGTCGTGCACTCGGCCACCAAGTTCCTCGGCGGCCACGGAACCTCGATGGGCGGCGTGGTGGTGGAGAGCGGCAAGTTTCCCTGGGACAACGGCAAGTTCCCCGGCATGACCGAGCCCTCGGTCGGATACCACGGCGTCAAGTTCTACGAGACCTTCGGCGACTTCGGCTTCACGATGAAGGCTCGCATGGAGGTGCTGCGGGTCTACGGTCCGACCATCTCGCCCTTCAACGCATGGATGATCCTGCAGGGCATCGAGACGCTTCCGGTGCGGATGGACCGGCACGTCTCCAACGCGATGGCGGTGGCGCAGTTCCTGCGCGACCATCCGAAGGTGGCGTGGGTGAACTACCCGGGGCTACCCGACAACAAGTACCACGCGCTCGCGAAGCGCTACATGCCTCGCGGCGCGGGGTCGCTGCTTTCCTTCGGCATCCGCGGCGGTTTCGAGGCCGGGGTGAAGTTCATCGAGGCGCTGCAGTTCGTGAGCCACCTCGCAAACATCGGCGACGCGAAGTCGCTGGTGATCCATCCCGCTTCGACCACTCACCGGCAGCTCTCCGGAGAGGAATTGGTGAAGGCGGGCGTGCCGCCGGACATGGTGCGGCTGTCGATCGGCCTGGAGAGCGAGGCCGACATCCTCTGGGACCTCGACCAGGCGCTTACCACCGGATGAGGGAGCTCGCCGGATTGTCAGGCTCCGCCGATGTCGTGCACCCGTAGTCACCCAAATGACCACGATGCCGTGCACTATTACCTCTATGCCTTATCCAGTTTCCTTCGACGCTCACTCACCACCGATGCGAAGGGTGCGCGTTCGCGCGAGATTGCTCACATTGTTGTGGGCCTGGGGTGCGGTTGTTGTGTGGGCAACGCCGTCGCTCGGAGCCGACGGTTACAAACCGGGGGAGCACGCGGTCACCTATCACAACACCGTGAGCCGCATCATCCAGGCGCGCTGCCAGACTTGCCACCGTGCGGGCGGCCTGGGTCCCATGCCGCTCGAGAGCTATCGCCAGGTAAGCGAGCGTCGCGCGGTTATCGAGCTGATGGTGTCTAGCGGGCGCATGCCACCTTGGTCGGCGGACCGCAAGATAGGCCGGTGGACAAACGACCGCAGTCTCAGTGATCGTGAAAAGGCCGCGCTGTTGGGTTGGATCAAGGCGGGCGCGCCCGAAGGAGATCCGAAACACGCTCCCCTGCCGCGCCGGTTCGCGAAGGGCTGGAACATCGGCAAGCCGGATCTCGTGATCACGATCCCCAGGGACTTCAAGGTGCCTGCGCAAGGCGCCGTCGACTACAAGAACTTCTACATCAAGACCGATCTGCCTGCCGAGAAGTGGGTCACGGCTATCGAGATCAAGCCTTCGCAGCCCAAAGTGGTCCACCATGCGCTTGCCTATCTCGAGGAGCCGGGTCGGCGCTTTCCCACGGCTGGGGAACTTGCGCGGCTTAAGCCAGGCGATCCTAGGCCCGAAGGGCCGAGCAATGGCGCAACAGGATTTTATGCAGCCACAGTGCCCGGCGCCCTCGGGGTTATATTTCCGGAGGGCATGGGCAAGAGACTTCCGAAGGGTGCTTGGGTGAAGGTGGAGATGCATTACCAGCCCAACGGGGCCGAAGTGCGCGATCGAACGCAGATCGGCTTCCGCTTCTCCAGGAAGCCGCTCAGGGAGATCGAGAGTCTGTCCGCATTTAACCAGGACCTGAAAATTCCGCCACATGCCAGCCGGCATGAGGTGAAGGCCCAGTTCACTTTCGATTCTCCCGGGCAGTTGCTTAGCTTCTTCCCGCACATGCATTTCCGCGGCTCGGCTTTCCGCTACGACCTGCGTTACCCGGACGGTAGGGTCGTGCCGCTGCTCAACGTGCCGCGATACGACTTCAATTGGCAGTCTTTCTACCAGCTCGCCGAACCCATCTTGGTACCGAGGGGCGCCACGCTGCTGGCGACCGCGTGGTTTGACAACAGCAAGGCGAACCCATGGAACCCCGATCCGACGCGTGAGGTGACGTGGGGGCTGCAGACGACCGAAGAGATGATGATCGGGTACTTCGACTTTGCATCGGATACGCCGGGGCGGGCAGGCTTAGCGCGGTCACTTCCGTAGCCCGCCGGTATCGCAGGCGACGGACCTGAGCATTATTCGCGGGTAAAATAGGCTCTCCGCACTTACCTCGCCTGCATGTTTGCATTTCTTTCCCGCCTTCGTACGCGAGCTGTCCGCCCCCCATTCGATTTGGTGGAAGTCGCGGAGCCCGATGCCGCCATAGACGCGCTGTTCCAGCGCGCGTTCGGCACCGTAGCTCCTCGCACTCCTAAGCATTTCATCGCGCGCTTCGGCGACGCCGTCGCGGGCTACATTCACTACACGCCTCATGAACCGGGGGTCTATCTCTGCGGCGGGCTGTGCGTCGATGCTCGCATTTACCGAGCCTTGACGGCGCCGCAACGAACGCAGTTGCGGGATGAAGGCTCGCTTTCGAGATGGATGATCAATCTCAGCGTCGATCAGCTTCCATCGAAGAAGGCGGTGTTCGCTTACACCGGCCACACGATGAGTGTCCGCGACGCCCTCGCCGTGAATTGCATTGCCACATCCGATCCACATCTCTTCGTCCAATGGCATGAAACGCCGGTTGCGGATCGCGAGCCGATGGTGCGGCGCATTGCTGCGGTAGGCCCGTTTTGACATGAGACGATGGTTTGCTTTGATCGTGCTCACGCTGCTGGCACCTGCATCGCTGGGACAGTTGTACCAACGCGGGGCAGTGCCGTCCGAGCGGGTGGCGCCCGTGAGCTACACAGATCTGGGTGGACTGCGAGCACGATTGGACCAGCCCCGGGGCAAGGCCGGTGCTGTTGTAATCATTCGCGACACCGAATGTCCTGTTTCGCAACGATACGAGCCTCGCGTCGCGGAGCTCGCGCGACGGTTCGGTAATCGGGGGTTTGACTTCGTGATTGTCGATGCGACGCCGCATGATCGCAAGGAGGCGATGGCAGCCGCACGTAAATTGCCGGGGACCCGAACGATTCTCGAGGATTCGAAACTTCTGATTCAGGCTCTGCGTGCTCGGAGCACAGCCGAGGCCTTTGTAATCGATGCCGGAGCCACGCTGCAGTATCGAGGCGCGATCGACGACCAGTATGGTCTCGACCACCAGAAGGGAAAGGTAACCCATGCGTGGCTCGTCGATGCTCTCGAGGCCTCGCTTCGGGGCGAGTCGGCGCCGGTACAAGCGACCGAGGCGAGGGGCTGCCCTCTCTCTATCGACCTGAAGAGCACAGGTGCCTCAGCCGAGCTTACGTACCACTCGCGCGTTAGTCGGATCGTGCAATCGCGCTGTCAAGTTTGTCATCGCAAGGATGGATTGGGCCCCATGCCGCTTGAGACCTATCGCCAGGTTTACGAGCGCCGCGCGGTTATCGATCTGATGGTCAGTTCTGGCAGGATGCCGCCGTGGTTCGCCAATCGAGCCGTCGGCCATTGGGCGAACGATCGAAGTCTCACCGATTCGGAGCGGCAGGATCTACTGGCATGGATCAAGGCGGGCGCGCCGGAAGGCGACGCCAAGATGGCGCCATCACCCAAGCGCTTCGTGTCGGGATGGAACATCGGTAAACCAGACCACGTCATCACCATCCCTAAACCCTTCAAAGTGCCGGCCCAGGGAGAGGTCGATTATCAGAATTTCTACATTAAAACGGACCTCCCGGCAGACCGGTGGGTCACTGCGATGGAGATCAAGCCGACACAAGCGAAGGTTGTGCACCATGCGCTCGCTTTCCTCGAGGAGCCCGGCCGCCGTGCGCTCACGCCCGAGGAACTCGCGAAGCTCAAGCCGGGTGATCCTCGTCCCCCGCCGCCTAATGACGCAGTTTCGGGTTTTTTCGCGGCAACTGCGCCCGGAAGCCAGGGCATCTCGTTTCCCCCGGGCATGGGCAAGAGGCTGCCCAAGGGCGCATGGATCAGGATAGAGATGCACTATCAGCCGAACGGGAGAGAACTCGTTGATCGTACCCAAATCGGCTTTCGATTCTCGGGAAAGCCCCTGCGCGAGGTGGAAAGCCTTTCGGCGTTCAATACGGGGTTTAAGATCCCACCAAATGCGAGGCGGCATGAAGTCAAAGCTGAGTACCGCTTTGAACGGCCAGGCACCCTGCTATCGCTTTTTCCGCACATGCATTTTCGGGGCGCGGGGTTTCGGTATGACCTCCGCTACCCCGACGGCAAGCAAGTGCCGCTGCTAGACGTACCGAAGTTCGACTTCGGATGGCAATCCTACTACCAGTTCGCGACACCACTGCACGTCCCGGCGGGTGCGCGTCTCCTCGCCACTGCGTGGTTCGACAATTCTCGCGAGAACCGCTGGAACCCGGATCCTACGAAGACCGTGACCTGGGGACTGCAAACGACTGACGAGATGATGATTGGGTACTTTGACTTTTCGAGCGACTAGGTTGCTGAAATTGTTCAGTTGAGGTTGGCTTTAACTTCAGTTTGTCGTCACCCCAGCATTTGTCGTCATTGGGCGACTAGTCCGTACGGCTCACCATGGTTTAACGTTTACAGGGATACACTTTTAACCTCAATTAATTTATGGGGTTTCAAGTGGAAATTTTTCGATCATCACTGATTTCAGTACTACTAATGGGTGCCAGTTCAGCGCAAGCAGCGGATTTCTCAGATTTTCGTCGGAAAGCGACGTTCATAGCGCCGGAGTGCCTGAACGCCACGCGGATTGCGGATCTCGATCAGCTATGGCTACAGGATTCGTGGGGCCTGACGTACTTCGGGCACCGCCATATCGGCGAAAGCGGGGTCAGTTTCGACTCCCCCGTATCCTACGATCCTTCGCAATTCACGGGTCTCCAGATTCCGGCAAACATGCGTGGAACGAGCCAGAAAGGTGACCAACGCGATGTTGGCGCACCCACTGCGACGACTGTTTGGCAGCTTTTCTGCGGGCACGCAGGGACTGGGCTCAACAGTTTTTGGATGGACCGCCCTTCAGTTATGGATACGAGCGCTGGAGGACCCTTTAACACCTACGGTGTGAGTTGGGCCATCCCGAGCAGCATCGATTTGGAGGGAAATCTTGAACAGCTTGTCGATACTCTCCAGCCATACCGCCGTAAGAGCGGCGCGACGGAATTGCGTCCATTCTCGGAGACAACATCCGACCTCGTGTTTGAAGCCAGCATCAAGCTCCCTTGGACATACCGGGTTGACAAGCCCTTAGCGGTTTGGGGTGACGGGTCCAACGAGATCATTGGCCAGTTGGGATTCAACCTGTGGATGCTCGACACGACCACCGGCAAGCAGTTCACCATCAACTTGTCCATCTTCGACACTCACTCAACTCAGGCTGGCGCTGAATTCGTTGGCAGCGCTGCAGGCGATCGCTTTGCTTCAACGGGGTTGGCCCGTTACCCTGGCGAAGTTCGGAATTTTGTCTCGACGCCGCCAATCTCGAGCGTTTTTCAGGGCGGCGTAAATTGGTCGGATGAAAAATTCTTCCGCGCGCATTTCACGCGACAGAACTTCATTAATGCCCTAACCGCCTTGGACGAGGGCTATAGCCTGAATCCCTCCGACTACATCCTTACCGACGCTACAGTCTTTCACGAGCTTGGGTACGCTAAAGAACCTGGCGCAACTAATGCGCGGTCGGAGGTAGATCGCCGTGACAATATCTCTATGTCGCTGAGCGTTCGGGACTTTGCTGTATACGAAGCAACGACGTTCCTTCGCAATCGGGCAAGCGACCTTACCGGTGACCGAAAGGCCGATATTGCTTTCACAGATCGAACACCCAACAACGGGGCGATTAGCCGCCTCGTGATGAATGGCTTCTCCGTAGTATCGAATTCGGTTGTGCACTATCAACCCGACACGGCGTGGTCTGTCGTGGGTAGCGGCGACTTCAATGGTGATGGTGTTGCTGACCACCTATGGCGCCACTCAAACGGGGCGATCGCCATTCAGCTGTACACCTCGGCTGGAACGCCTTCGACCGGCTTGGTCACGTTCTACAGCGAGCCGAGCGCTGCGTGGCAGGTTGTCGGTACGCCGGACCTCGATGGAGATGGAAAAGCAGACATCGTGTGGCGAAATACCTCTGACGGGAGGGTCTGGGGTATGGTTATGAACGGAGCTTCCATTCGAGACCAGGGATTGGTGTATACCGAGGCCGATCAGAGTTGGTCGATTGTCGGATGGGGTGATCTTTTGGGCAGAGGGCATGACAACCAGGCGCTTTGGCGCAATTCCTCATCTGGACAACTCTATGCGATGTTGATCTCTTACTTCAACGGAGGATTCGTCCAGCACGGCGCGATGGTTTACACGGAACCCAATACTTCGTGGCGAGTAATCGGTGTTGCAGACTTTAATGGCGATAAAAAATCGGACATTCTGTATCGCAATGACTCTACCGGAGAGATTTACGGGCTTCTGATGAATGGTTTCTCTACGTCAAATGGCGCCACCTTTCACACCGAATCGGATGCCGCTTGGATCATTGCTGATCTGGCCGATTTCAACGGGGATGGAAAGGCTGATCTCTTGTGGAGAAACACCTCATCTGGGGAAATTTGGATGATGCAGATGAACGGGCTCTCCATTCTGGCTCAGCAACATGTTCACGTTCTCCCCCACAGTCTTTGGAAAGTTATAGGTACCGCTGAGTTCTTGACTAACAACTAATTTGACGGAGCGGCCCGATCCCGGGCCGCTAAGCTGAATGCGCGCCCCTATATTTACTTATCACTCGATGCGAGTTCACGGCAACGAGTATGCAAATAACGACATCCTCGCGCTGGAAGAGGATCTCGAATCCCTTTCCATTCACGGCTTCACGGTGGTTCCCCTCGCATCCTTGGTGAAGGCACGATGCGAGGGTTCTTGGCGATATTCTGGGCAACGCGTTGCGGCGGTTACATGCGACGACGGAAGCGACTTCGATTTTGTTGATCTCCCGCATCCCACGGCGGGACCTCAACGAAGTGTGCTCTCTGTTTTGAGGGCGATGACCGATAGCAATCCTTTGATTCGACCGCACGTGACCAGCTTCGTGATCGCGTCACCTGAGGCACGCTCGGAATTGGATAAGAGTTGCATGATCGGCAAGGGTTGGTGGAACGACTCGTGGTGGCCTCGGGCAGTGGAGTCCGGGCTCATGCATATCGCAAACCATAGTTGGGACCACAACCATGACGCCCTGCCCACCCGATTCTTCGGTGACGCGCGGCGTGGCACATTCTTGTCTATCGATTCGAAAGAACTTGCCGACTTTCAAATCGATCAAGCTGGTAGATACATTCGGCAAATGGCCCCGAATCCCGGGGATCGCTTGTTCGCTTACCCGTACGGCGAAGCGAACGAGTATCTGCGCGAGGAGTACTTCCCAAGATACGGGTCGCTTCTTGGCATCGATGCTGCGATCGGTGATGGGGGCGAGCCCGTGAGTCTCGATTCGGATCTATGGAACCTGCCGAGATACGCGATAGGAAAGCACTGGAAGAGCCCAGATGAGTTTCGGGCTATCTTGAGAGACGTTGTGTGACGCCATTCGCGGTCCATCCAAGCGGCGTCTGCTATTTCTCCCCGAGCAGCGCCTCCGCCTCCTCCCGCGCCACCTGGTACATCACCTTCTCGATCCAGTCGGCGAAGGCGGACACGCGGGCATAGATCTCCCAATCGCCCGGATCGCCGACGATGCCGTTGGCGTTGGTATCGTCGGTGGCGTAACCGATGCCGGCCACGAACAACCCCTCGTCGGTCTGAAGGTACGCCGGTCCGCCGCTGTCGCCGGGCGCCGCGGCCCCCTGCAGGTCCGAGGCCTCGTCGCCTGCCTTGATCTTCACCCCCAGCGTCAGGGGTGAAAGCCGGTCCACGGTGTTGATGGCGGCGCGCACCTTCCGGTCCCACCGCTCCTTCCCCCACGGCTTCTCGCCGATGCGGCCGTTGTAGCCCGAGCCCACGATCACGACCCCTTTGCCACCCTCGTCCTTGGCGCGGTAAACCGGGGTCGGATCCACGCCCCGCACGTCCTTGCCAAGCAGCAGCAGGGCGATGTCGTTCGGCCCGCCCTTCTTCCACTCCGGATGGATGAAGATGCGGGTCACCTCGTAGTCGGCGCTACCGATGCGCAGCCGGTGCCCCTTCTTTTCCTGCACCACCACCGCCATGTGCGCTGCGGTAAGGACCCAGCGCCCTGCCACCAGCACGCCACCGCCATCGGGAACCTTGAGGTCCACGTAGGAGGTGTAACGGGTAGCGAGCTCCAGGTACTCCGCGTCGTCGCGGTCGGCGCGGGTGAGGAGGGCGTGGGCCGGAAGCGCCAGGAGAAGGGCCGCCGGAAGCAACAAGTGTGGAATGCGCATATGCGCTTTATACCGAAAGGTTGAGAGTCGTAACGCGGTTTCAATAGAATGGGTAAAAGACCTATACCTATGACGTACGAGGAGAACCCCATGCAGAAGAGCCTAGTCCAGAAAGCCCTCGCGGCCGCATTCCTTTCCGTTTTCACCCTCGCGGCCCACGCCTGGGAGCCTTCCAAGCCCGTGGAAATAGTGGTGGCCGCCGGCGCCGGCGGCGCATCCGACCAGATGGCCCGGATGATCCAGGCCGCGATCCAGAAGAATAATTTGATGAAGCAGCCGATGGTGGTGTCGCTGAAGGGCGGCGCCTCCGGGGCCGAGGCCCTCATCTACATGAAGGGCAGCTCCGGCGACCCGCACAAGGTGCTGATCGCCTATTCGCTGATCTACATGCTGCCGCTCTCGGCCAAGATCCCGTTCAACTGGCGCGAGCTCACCCCGGTCTCGGTGGTGGCGATGGACGAGTTCGTGCTCTGGACCAACGCCCAGGCGCCCTACAAGTCGGTAAAGGAGTTCGCCGACGCCGCGAAGAAGGACGGCACCTTCAAGATGGGCGGCACCGGCTCCAAGCGCGAGGACCACGTGCTGTCGGTGTTCCTCGAGAAGAAGACCGGCGCCAAGTTCGCATACCTCCCGTACAAGTCGGGCGGTGAAGCGGCGACCCAGCTCGTCGGCAACCACTCCCATTCGAACGTGAACAACCCCTCGGAGAACCTGGAGGTGTGGCGCGCCGGGCAGGTTCGCGCGCTGTGCGTCTTCTCGGCGGAGCGCATCGGCTACAGGGGCAAGGTGGCCGGAGACATGTCGTGGAACGACATCCCGACCTGCAAGGAGCAGGGCGTGGACGTGGCCTACCAGATGCTGCGGGCGCTCTTCCTTCCGGGCAAGGTGGCGCCGGACGTGCAGCAGTTCTACGTGGATCTCTCGAAGAAGCTGGTGGAGACCCAGGAGTTCAAGGACTACATGGAGAAGCAGGCGTTGAAGCCCGTGCTCTACACCGGCGCCGAGATGGTGAAATTCCTGGAGCAGGATGACGCGCTCAACAAGGGCCTCATGACCGAAGCCGGATTCGTCGCCCAGTGAGCGTGCCCGGCGTCGAGATCGTCGCCGGGAATCCCGAAGAGCCGCCGGACGATTCCCCCGCCGTAGCCGGGCAGCGCAACGTGGAGATGGTCACGCTCGCCGTGATCCTCTCCTTCGCGCTGCTGATGGCGTGGGACAACTGGCGCACCGGCGCGCGCTGGGAATCCACCGGCCCCCAGGCGGGCTACTTTCCGTTCTACGTCTCGCTGATACTCGCCGGCGCCTGCATCTTCGGGCTCGTGGGGCAGCTGCGCCGGTTGCGCGAGGAAGACAAGCCGTTCGTCCGCGTGAACCAGTTCAAGCGTGTCATGCAGGTGTTCCTGCCGACGCTGCTGTTCGTGCCGGTGACCCAGTATCTCGGCCTCTACGTCGCGAGCTTCGCGCTCGTGACCGGGTTCATGTACTTCGTGGGACACATCAAGGCCTGGAAGGCGGTGCTCACGGGCTACGTGTTCTCGCTCCTCATCTTCCTGCTGTTCGAGGTGGCCTTCTCGGTGATCATGCCGAAGGGTCCGCTCGAGCGGGCGTTCGGGTACTAGGCGGCGATGGAAGCGCTCGGCCTCCTCGCCTACGGTTTCAGCGTGCTGCTCACGTGGAAGATCCTCGCCCTCATGCTGGTGGGGCTTACCCTCGGCATCTTCGTTGGCGTGCTGCCGGGGCTGGGCGGGCCCAACGGGGTCGCGATCCTGCTGCCGCTCACCTTCACGATGGATCCGACCTCGGCCATCGTGATGCTCTCCTGCATCTACTGGGGCGCGCTCTTCGGCGGGGCCATCACCTCGATCCTGTTCAACATCCCGGGCGAGGCGTGGTCGGTGGCGACCACCTTCGACGGCTACCCGATGGCGCAGCAGGGCAAGGCCGCCGAGGCGCTCACGGCGGCCTTCACGTCGTCGTTCATCGGCTCGTTCGTCGCGGTGGTGATGATCACCTTCCTGGCACCCAAGATCGCGTCGTTCGCGCTCAAGTTCGGGCCGCCCGAATTCTTCGCGGTGTACTTCCTCACCTTCTGCTCGTTCGTGGGCCTGGGGCGCGAGGACAAGCACAAGACCCTCATCTCGATGGCCCTCGGCCTCCTCATCGCCGGCATCGGCATGGATACCGTGTCGGGCCAGCTGCGCATGACCTTCGGCCAGGATGAGCTGCTGCGAGGCGTGAATTTCCTGGTGGCGGTGATTGGGCTCTTCGGCGTCTCCGAGATCCTCCTCACCATGGAGGAGCGCCTGGCGCTGCGGGGACACGCCGCCAAGATCAGCCTGCGCACGGTGTGGAGCGTGTGGCGCGACCTGCCGAAGTACTGGGCGACACTCCTGCGCTCCTCGATCATCGGCTGCTGGCTCGGCATCACGCCGGGCGGGGCCATCGCCGCCTCGTTCATGGGCTACAACGTGGCCAAGCGGATGTCCAAGGACAAGGACTCGTTCGGCAAGGGGCGCATCGAAGGAGTGTTCGCGCCCGAAACCGCTGCCCACGCCTCCGGCACCGCGGCGCTGCTGCCGATGCTGGCGCTCGGCATCCCCGGCTCCGGCACCGCCGCGATCCTGCTGGGCGGCCTCATGGTGTGGGGCCTGAACCCCGGGCCGATGCTCTTCGTCGAGCACAAGGGCTTCGTCTGGGGCCTCATCGCCTCGATGTACCTCGGCAACCTCGTGGGCCTGGTGATGGTGCTGGCCACGGTGCCGATCTTCGCGGCGGTGCTGCGCGTGCCCTTCGCCGCCATCGCGCCGATGATCATCGTCTCGTGCGCCATCGGCGCCTTCGCGATCCAGAACGCCATGTTCGACATCTGGCTGATGCTGGGCTTCGGCGTGATGGGCTACGTGTTCAAGAAGATCGGCATCCCCATGGCGCCG
>JANMHV010000088.1:0-12526 GCA_031375445.1 Burkholderiales bacterium
GTCGTGCTCGATCAGCACGATGGTGGTGCCGAACTCGTCGTTCACGTCGAGGATGAAGCGGCTCATGTCCTGCTTCTCCTCCACGTTCATGCCCGCCATCGGCTCATCCAGCAGCAGCACGCGCGGCTCGGCGGCGAGGGCCCGCCCGAGGTCCACGCGCTTCTGCAGGCCGTAGGGCAACCGCCCCACCGGCGTCTTCCTCACGTGCTGGATCTCGAGGAAATCGATGATCTCCTCGACGCGCTTCCGGTGCACGATCTCCTCGCGCAGCGCCGGCCCGATGCGCAGCGCCTGCAACAGGATGTTGGTCTTCATCATCAGGTTGCGCCCGGCCAGGATGTTCTCCAGCACCGACATGCCCTTGAAGAGGGCGAGGCTCTGGAAGGTGCGCGCGATGCCCCGCAGCGCCGCATCGTGCGGCTCCATGTGCGCGGTGCGCTTGCCGAGGTAGGTGACGTGGCCCGCCTGCGGGCGGTAGACACCGTTGATCACGTTCAGCATCGAGCTCTTGCCGGCGCCGTTGGGGCCGATGATGGCGCGGACCTCGTGCTCGCGCACGTCGAAGCTCACGTCGGTCAACGCCTTCACGCCGCCGAAGGCGAGCGAGACGCCCTCCACCGCGAGGATCACTTCGCCGATGCGGCGCCCGGCGGTATCGGCGAGGCGGGCTTCGTCGAGGTCCATGGCGCTAGGCTGCCGCCCGGGCGGCATCGGGCGCGAAGGTTTTCGCGGCGTGGATTCCCAGGTCGGCCTTCACGCGGCCGGTCCTCCCGTCCTCGAAGCGCACCTCGGTATCCACCAGACAGTGGGTCGCGCCGTCGTAGAGCGCCGTCACGATCCCCAGGTACTTCTCCCCGATGTAGCCGCGCCGCACCTTGCGCGTGCGGGTGAGCTCGCCATCGTCGGCATCGAGCTCCTTGTGCAGGATCACGAAGCGGTGGATCTGGCTTCCGGCAAGACGCGGGTCGTTGGCGAGATCGGCATTCACCTTCTCCACGCACTCGCGGATGAGGCCCACCACTTGCGGCTTGGCGGCGAGGTCGGTGTAGCCCGCGTAGGCGATGCCGCGGCGCTCGGCCCAGTCGCCGACCGCCTGCACGTCGATGTTGATCATCGCGGTGGCCTCCCCGCGGCCGTCGCCGAACGCCACCGCCTCCTTCACGTGGGGGAAGAACTTCAACTTGTTCTCGAGGTACTTCGGCGCGAAGAGGGTCCCCGAGGAGAGCTTGCCCACGTCCTTGGCACGATCGATGATCTTCAGGTGCCCGTCGCCGTCGAAGAATCCGGCGTCGCCGGTGTGGAACCAGCCGTCGGCATCCTTCGCCTCGCGCGTGGCCGCCTCGTTCTTGTAGTACTCGCGGAAGAGTCCCGGGCAACGCAGCACGATCTCACCCGAATCCAGCACCCGGATCTCGACGTCCTTCATCGGCGGGCCCACGGTGTCGGGCTTCACGGCGCCGTTGGGCTGCACGCACACCATCACCGAAGTCTCGGTGGAGCCGTACAGCTGCTTGAGATTGATCCCGAGCGAGCGGTAGAACACGAAGAGGTCGGGGCCGATCGCCTCACCCGCCGTGTACGCCACCCGCACGCGGCTCATCCCGAGCGCGTTGCGAAGCGGCGCGTACACCAGGATGTTGCCGAGCCCGTACTGGAAGCGCTCCCAGGCCCCGACCGGCTTGCCGTCGAGGATGCGGGCGCCCACGCGGCGGGCATGCTCCATGTAGAAGCCGAAGAGCCGGCGCTTCACCCAGCTTGCGTCCTCCATGCGGATCGTGACCTGGGTGAGGAGCCCCTCCAGCACGCGCGGCGGGGCGAAGTAATAGGTCGGCCCGATCTCGCGCATGTCGGTGATGACGGTCTCGCCCGACTCGATGCAATTGATGCGGAAGCCCACCACCATCCACTGCGCGTAGGAGAAGACGTTCTGGCCGATCCACGCCATCGGCAGGTAGGCCAGCACCTCCTCGTCGTCGCGCAGGCCCTCGAGCTCGGCATAGGCGCGGCTCGACCGGATGAGGTTGTCGTGGGTGAGGACGACCCCCTTGGCGCTACCGGTGGTGCCCGAGGTGTACATCATGATCGCGGTGTCGGAGGGCACGGTTTTCGCGATCTCGCCCTCGAAGAACCGGGGCTGCGCCCTCGCCCTCGCCTGCCCCGCTTCCCGCAGCGAATCGTACGAGGCGAGCTGGGGCTGGTTGTAATGGCGCAGCCCGCGCGGGTCGTCGAACCAGATGCGGGAGAGCTTGCTGCATTGCGGCAGGATCTCGAACAGCTTGTCGGCCTGCTCCTGGTCCTCGACGATGGCGAAGCCGATCTCGGCGTCGCGGAACACGTAAACCATCTCGGCCGCCGGGGCGTCTTCGTAGAACGGCACCGGGATAGCCCCCAGCGACTGGGCGGCGATCATGGTCCAGTAGAGACGCGGGCGGTTGGCGCCGATGACGGCGATATGCTCGCCACGCTTCAGTCCGGCCTGCGCCAGGCCCGCCGCGAGCCATTCGACCTCATCCTTCATCGCGGACCAGGTCCACGACTGCCAGATGCCGAGGTCCTTCTCGCGGATGGCGGGCGCGGCGCCGATCGCGCGCGCGTGGTGCAGGAGCAATTTCGGGAACGTGTCCGTCCCGGCTGGCACCGTCATGGCCTTGTGGCCCTCCTCCGTTCTTATGGGCCTAGTATGCCCCCCGGGCCTGACGGGATGTGTCTTTTGCCCGACAATCCCGGCTCACCATGAAAACCCTGACCGAGCTCCTGCGCGCCTCCACCTGGACCCGGACCCTCACCGCCGAGCAGATCACCCGGGTCGAGGCCGAAACGTTGGTGCGCGAGCTTCCCGTGGGCGTTCCGGTGTGCCGCAAGGGGGAGCCCGTGGAGCACTGGATCGGGGTCATCGACGGGCTGGTGAAGATGACCAGCGTCACCCGCGAGGGCAAGACCACCACGTTCACCGGGGTGACAAGCGGCGGCTGGTTCGGCGAGGGGTCGCTCCTCAAGGACGCGATCCGCAAATACGACGTAGTGACGCTTCGCGACAGCATCGTGGCCTACATGCCGCGCTCGACCTTCGAGTGGCTGCTCGACATCGACATCGCCTTCAACCGCTTCCTCCTGATGCAGCTGAACGAACGCCTCGGACAGTTCATCGCGATGGTGGAATCCGAACGGCTGCTGGAACCCGATGCGCGCGTGGCTCGCTCGCTCGCCGGCCTCTTCAACCCCCTCCTCTACCCCGAGCAGCTCACCGACGTGCAGCTCTCGCAGGAGGAGCTGGGCTACCTGTGCGGCGTCTCCCGCCAGCGCGTGAACCAGGCGCTGCAGGTGCTGGAGAAGGCGGGGCTCGTCAAGGTGGAATACGGCCGCATCCGGATCCTGGACGTGGAAGGACTACGGAGCTTCTGACCACCCCAGGCCGGGACGCCAGCCAGGCGACCCTCAACCGGCGGGCGCCCCGCGCGCCGCGCGAATCGCGAAGGCCTCGGCCGCGCGCCGCTCCGCGTCGATGTCGAGGTTGGAGCCCAGCCAGAAGGGTCCGCCAGGGCCCTGCAGCCGGCACGCGGTGGCGCGGTGCCAGCGATAGAGACGATCCACGGAGCGCAGCAGGCGGAAGCTCACCTCGTAGGGCTCGCCGGTCTCCAGCGAGCGCGTCCAGCGCTCCACGACGAGCGGCAGATCGGCCGAGTGCAGCACGTTCTGCCAGCCCTCGCCCACCAGCTGCTCCTGCGTCATGCCGAAATAGCGCGCCGTGAACGGGTTCACGTAGGCGAGGAGCCCGGTCGCCGCGGCGGTCCAGATCTGCAGCTCGAGGGCGTCGAGCAGGGGTTGTTTTTCCACAGCTTTCGATTCTATCCGAGGAGAGCTCCTCAGGCTTGCATCAGCGGCCGAATGAGCCCGTCGGAAACGGCCAGCGCCCCGGCCCGCTGCAGGTCGGACAGCATCCATTGCGCCAACGCGGCATCGTCGATGCCGCCGAGGAACCGATCCGCCAGCTCGCGGTAGATCCCCACGCGGCCGAGGTAGCCGGGCAGGTCGTCGGCCAGCATCACGCCGCGGTCGAGGAGCGCGAAGACGAACATCACCTTGGCCACGTGGCGCGCGTTCTTCACCGGGTGGCCCTCGAAGGCATCCAGCTTCGAGCGCACGCTGGCGAGGGCTCGCGCGACGTCGCTGAACGGCCGGCCATGGCCGGGTATGACGATCGCCGGACGCAGGCGCTCGATCGTCGCCAGCGCCTCGCGCGCCGAGTCGATGAACGGGTTGTCCGGGCCCTCCTCCGGCCACACGAAGCCCATCCCGTTCTCCCACAGCGCATCGCCGGAGATGAGGATGCGGTGCATCGGCTCGAAGAACATCAGCGCATCCATGTCGTGGCCCGGGGCCGCGTGCGCTTCCCACTCGAAGCCGCCGCCTTCGAAAGCTTCGCCCGCCTCGATCGTGTCGTCGAAGTGGAACGGGTCGGCCCGCTGGTCGAAGCGCGCCATCCAGACGCTTTGCGGCGTCCACGGCATCACGTGCTTCACCTCGCCCGCCGGGATGGTGATGCGGCAGCCGTGGGCGCTCGCGAGTGCCGCGTTGCCGCCCATGTGGTCCGAGTGGCAATGGGTGTTCACCAGGCGTTCGAGCGGCTCGCCCTCGAGGCCCGCGGGTCCGGCAACGAGCTCCAGCGTGCGCTCGCGATGCGTGCAATAACCCGAGTCCACCAGTACGTTGTCGCCGGGGGCGCGGAGCACGACCTGGTTGCAGTTGAGCCAGCCGCGCACGATGACGCGGACCGAAGCGGGAAGGGATGGGGCCATAATTCGCGGCTTCCATCTTAGCGTGGCCATGCCGATGAAACCGCTCGAGGGACTTCGCGTCGTGACCGTGGCCCTCAACCTGCCGGGCCCCGTGGCCTGCGCGCGGCTGCGCGACCTCGGCGCCACGATCGACAAGGTCGAGCCGCCGCCGGGCGATCCATTCGAGACCTACTGTCCCGGCTGGTACCGCGAGCTCCATCGCGGAATCGAGGTGCGCCGGCTCGACCTCAAGGGGCCGCAGGGGCGCGACGCTCTAGACCCGCTGCTCGCCGCCGCCGACCTGCTGGTGACGGCGCAACGTCCCGCCGCGCTGCAGCGCCTCGGCCTCGACGCACAATCCCTGGCGCGCCATCCGCGCCTTTGCCACGTCGCCATCACCGGCCACGCGCCACCCGACGACGGCGTCGCCGGTCACGACCTCACCTACATGGCGGCGCACGGGCTGGTTGCGCCAGGCGTGATGCCGCCGACCCTTTTCGCCGACATGGCGGGCGCGGAACGCGCCGTTTCCACCGCGCTGGCGCTCGTGGTGTCGCGCGGACGCACCGGCAGGGGCGCCGCGATGGCCTCTCCCCTCGCCGAGGCGGCGGCCGCCCTTGCACTGCCCCGCGAAGAGCGCCTCACGCTGCCCGGGGCGCTGCTCGGGGGCGCCTTGCCCGGCTACAATCTCTACGAGACCCGGCTCGGATGGATCGCCGTGGCCGCGCTGGAACCGCATTTCGCCGCGAGCCTCGCGCGCGACCTGGATCTCCCCGAGCTCACCCACGCGGCGCTGCGCGAGCGGTTCGCGACCCGCACGGCCCAGGCGTGGGAGGCCTGGGCGCGGGAGCACGACCTTCCCATCGTCGAACTTCGATAGAGACCCCATGCAAATCAAGGACAGCGCATTCCTCATCACCGGCGGCGGCTCCGGCCTCGGCGCCGCCACCGCCACCCTCCTCTCCTCGCTCGGCGCGAAGGTGCTGCTGGCCGACGTTGCCGACGCGGGCGAGGCGCTCGCGAAGGAACTCGGCCCCAACGCGCGCTTCGTGAAGTGCGACGTGACCGACGAGGCCTCGATGCAGGCCGCCGTCGACCTGTGCGCCTCCGCTTTCGGCGGGATCCACGGGCTGGTCAACTGCGCGGGCGTGGCCCCCGGCGAGCGCGTGGTGGGAAAGACCGGCCCCCATGCCCTGGCGAGCTTCGAGCGCGCGGTGAAGATCAATTTGATCGGCACCTTCAACGCGATCCGTCTCGCGGCGACCAGGATGAGCCTGCAGCCGCCGTTCGCGAACGGCGAGCGCGGCGTCATCGTCAACACGTCGTCGGTCGCCTCCCTCGACGGCCAGATCGGCCAGGCCGCCTACAGCGCATCGAAGGCCGGCGTGAACGGAATGACGCTCCCCATCGCGCGCGAGCTGGCGCGCTTCGGCATCCGCGTGATGACCATCGCGCCGGGCATCTTCGATACCCCGATGCTGCAGGGCATGAGCGACGAGCTGCGCGCCTCCCTCGGCGCCCAGGTCCCCTTCCCCCCGCGCCTGGGCCGCCCCGACGAGTACGCGGCGCTGGTGCGCCACATCCTGGAGAACGAGGTGCTGAACGGCGAGGTGATCCGCCTCGACGGCGCCATCCGCATGGCTCCAAAGTGACCCGGGTGCTGGGCCTCGAGGTCCTCGACCTTCCCGGCACCATGCCCGGCCGTCCCGCGATCGTGATGCTCCACGAGGGCCTGGGCAGCGTCTCGATGTGGCGCGACTTCCCGCAGCGGCTCGCCCGGACCACCGGTTGCCGTGTCGTTGCGTACTCCCGCCGCGGCTTCGGCCGGTCGGAGCCGCGCACGCGGCCCTACGACGCGCGCTTCATGCACGACGAGGCGCTGGAAGTGGTCCCGGCCCTGCGCGAGCGCCTCGGCATCGAACGCCCGCTGCTCCTCGGGCACTCCACGGGCGCCTCGATGGCGCTCATCCACGCCGGTGCGAATCGCTGGCCGGTGGCGGGCATCGTGGCGATGGCCCCCATCACCTTCATCGAGGAGTCGAACCTCGGCAGCATCGAGCGGGCGAAAGAGATCTGGAACACCACCGACTGGCGCTCGAAGCTTGCCCGCCACCACGACGACGTGGACGCGGCGTGGAGCAGCTGGAACGACACCTGGCTCGATCCGCGCTTCCGCCAATGGACGATCGAGGCCGACCTGGCAGGCATCCGCGCGCCGGTACTCGCCATCCTCGGCACCGGCGACGAGTATTCGACGCCCGCGCAAGTGGACTACATCAGGACCCACGCGAGCGGCGCCGCGCGCTTCGAGTCGCTGGCGCTGGAAGATTGCGGCCACGCCCCCCATCGCGACCAGCCACAGGCAGTGCTCGCCGCCGTGGGAAGGTTCCTCGACGCGGTATAATTTGCTCCTTCAGTCCGGGGAGCTTGCATGCTGTTCGACACCCACCTCACCGAGGACTTCGACGCCCTGCGCGACACGGTGAAGCGCATGTGCGACCAGGAGCTGGCGCCCCGCGCCGCCGAGATCGATCGTCAGAACGAGTTCCCGGCGGACATGTGGGGCAAGCTGGGCGAGCTGGGCCTGCTCGGCATGACGGTGCCGGAGGAGCACGGCGGCACCGGCCTGGGCTACCTCGCGCACCTGGTCGCCATGGAAGAGGTCTCCCGGGCCTCGGCCTCGGTGGGGCTCTCCTACGGCGCGCACTCGAACCTGTGCGTGAACAACCTCTATCTCAACGGTAGCGAGGCGCAGCGGCGCAAGTACCTGCCGAAGCTCTGCTCGGGCGAGTTCGTGGGCGCGCTCGCGATGAGCGAGCCCGGCGCCGGCTCCGACGTCGTGGGCTCCATGGCGTGCCGCGCCGAGAAGTACCAAGACCGCTGGGTCGCCAACGGCACCAAGATGTGGATCACCAACGGCCCCGACGCCGACGTGCTCATCGTCTACATGCGCACGGCGCCGAAGGACCAGGGCTCGAAGGCGATGACCGCCTTCATCGTCGAGCGCGGCATGAAGGGCTTCTCCACCGCCCAGAAGCTCGACAAGCTCGGCATGCGCGGCTCGAACACGTGCGAGCTCGTGTTCCAGGATTGCGAGATCCCGGAAGAGAACGTGCTGGGCACGGTCAACGGCGGCTCGAAGGTCCTCATGAAGGGACTCGATACCGAGCGGTGCGTGCTCTCCGGCGGCCCCATCGGCATCATGCAGGCGGCCATGGACGTGGTGCTGCCCTACGTCCACGACAGAAAGCAGTTCGGTGAACCGATCGGCACCTTCGAGCTGATGCAGGGCAAGGTGGCCGACATGTACACCAAGCTGCAGGCCTCGCGCGCCTTCAGCTACCGCGTGGCCGGCGCGCTCGACCAGGGTCGCGGGCGCGCCGCGCGCAAGGACGCCGCCGCCTGCCTGCTGTTCTCGTCCGAGAACGCGGTCGCCGTGGCGCTCGAGGCGATCCAGGCGCTCGGCGGCAACGGCTACATCAACGATTTCCCGGCCGGCCGGCTGCTCCGGGATGCGAAGCTCTACGACATCGGCGCCGGCACCAACGAGATCCGCCGCATGCTGATCGGCCGCGAGCTGTTCCAGGAAAGCGCCTGACTCGTGCCAGCTTGAAAGTACCCGCTGCCACTGCGCGGCGGGCTGAATCCACCCACGGAGAGACTGTCATGCCAGAGTCCATCGTCATCGTCGGTGCCAAGCGCACCCCCATCGGTTCCATGCAGGGCAAGTTCAACACGCTGTCGGCATCGCAGCTGGGGGCGGTGGCGATCAAGGCCGCCATCGAGCAGGCCGGCGTCAAGCCCGACGAGGTGGACGACCTCATCTTCGGCAACGTCCTCGGCGCGGGGCAGGGCCAGGCGCCGGCGCGCCAGGCGGCACTCGGGGCGGGTCTCGACAAGGCGACACCCGCCACCACCATCAACAAGATGTGCGGCTCGGGCATGAAGGCCGCGATGATGGCCGCCGACGAGCTCTCCTCGGGGCAGGCCACGATCGTGGTCGCCGGCGGCATGGAGTCCATGACCAACGCGCCGCACCTGCTGCCCAAGGGCCGCGGCGGCATCCGCTACGGCCACGGCCAGGTGCTCGACCACATGGCCTTCGACGGCCTCGAGAACGCCTACGACGGCAAGCCCATGGGCGTCTTCGCCGATGCCACGGCCGCCAAGTACGGTTTCACGCGCGAGAACATGGACGACTACTCGAGGGAGTCCACCAGCCGCGCGCTGAACGCCTCCAGGTCCGGCGGATTCACCGACGAAATCGCCCCGGTCACGGTGAAGGGCCGCAAGGGCGACGAGGTCGTGAAGGACGACGAGACGCCCTTCGCCGTGAACGTGGAGAAGATCCCGACGCTGCGCCCGGCCTTCGGCAAGGACGGCACCGTGACCGCCGCCACCTCCTCGTCGATCTCCGACGGCGCCGCGGCGCTGGTGATGATGACCGAATCGGAAGCGAAGAAGCGCGGCGCCAAGCCCCTCGCGCGCATCGTCGCCTACGCCTCGAACGCCCACGAGCCGGAGTGGTTCACCACCGCCCCGGTGGGCGCCATCAAGAAGGTGCTCGACAAGGCGGGCTGGAAGGCCTCCGAGGTCGACCTCTTCGAGGTGAACGAGGCCTTCGCCGTGGTGACCATGGCGGCGATGAAGGACGTGGGCATTCCCCACGACAAGGTGAACGTGAACGGCGGCGCGGTGGCCCTCGGCCATCCCATCGGCGCCACGGGAGCCCGCATCATCACCACCCTCATCTACGCGCTGAAGAAACGCGGCCTGAAGAAGGGTGTCGCCGCCCTGTGCATCGGCGGCGGCGAAGGCACCGCCCTCGCCCTGGAGGTGATCTGACATGGCAACCGCTACCCTCGCCCCCGTCCAGGTCCCGATCGAGCGCACCCCCAACATCGGCCAGGCGCTCGCCGTGGAGCTGCGCAGCCTCGGCATCGATTCCCTCCAGGCGCTCACGCGCGTGGGCTTCTGGGATGCCTGGCTGCAACTTCGCCGCGCCAACCCGGATCGTGACGGCGTTCCCGCCTGCCTCGCCCTTGCGGGGGCGGTGGCGGGCGTGCGCTGGAACCACCTGCCGCCCAAGGTCCGGGCGGACATCCGCCAGCGCGTGAAGGCCGTGCGCGCATGAGGCTGGCGCCGGTCGCGATGTCGGCCCTCGTGCTGGTGGCATGCAGCAAGCCCCCGGCCCCGAAGGTCGATACCGCGGCCGAGCGCGCTGCCGCCACCGAGCGCGCGAAGCAGGATGTGTTCGGCACCCAGGTGAAGGCGCTGGAAAGCGCCAAGGGCCTCGGCGCGGAGCTCGATCGCAAGGCGCAGGACAACCTCGACAAAGTCGATTCGATGAGCAAATAGCCATGCTCACCCGCACCCAGTCCGCCGATTTCCTCACCGACGAGCAGCGGATGATCCGCGACACGGCGCGCGATTTCGCCGAGGCGGAGCTCGCACCCCACGCCGGCCAGTGGGACGAGGAAGGCTACGTCCCGGATGCGGTGCTCGCGAAGATGGGCGAGCTGGGCCTGCTGGGCATGCTCGTGCCCGAGGAATGGGGCGGCATCGGCGCCGACTATCTCAGCTACGCGCTCGCCATCGAGGAGATCGCGGCCGGCTGCGCCTCCACCGCCGTGCTGATGAGCGTGCAGAACGGCCTGGGCTGCGGCTGCATCCTCTCGTGGGGGAGCGAGGCGCAGAAAAAGCGCTGGCTGCCCGACGCCGCGGCCGGGCGCTCCTACATCTGCTTCTGCCTCACCGAGCCCCATGCCGGCAGCGAGGCGAACAACCTGCGCACGAAGGCGGTGCTGGAGGGCGGCGAGTGGGTGCTCGACGGCACCAAGCAATTCATCACCGGCGGCAAGCGGGCCCGCTACGGGATCGTCTTCGCGGTCACCGATCCCGCCCTCGGCAAGAAGGGCCTGTCCGCATTCGTGGTTCCCGCCGACGCGAAGGGTTTCGTGCCGCAGAAATCCGAGGACAAGCTGGGAATCCGCGGCTCCGATACCTGCGCCATCCTGCTCGACGGCTGCGCGATCCCCGAAGACCACCTCCTCGGCCCGCGCGGCAAGGGCCTCGCCGTGGCGCTCTCCAACCTGGAGGGCGGGCGCATCGGCATCGCCGCCCAGGCGGTGGGCATCGCGCGCGCGGCGTTCGATGCGGCGGTCGCCTACGCCCGCGAACGCACCACCTTCGAGAAGAAGATCATCGACCACCAATCGGTGGGCAACCTGCTGGCGGACATGCAGACCCGCCTCAACGCCTCGCGCCTGATGGTCCACCACGCGGCGCGCCTTCGCTCCGCCGGCATCCCCTGCCTCGCCGAGGCCTCCCAGGCGAAGCTCTTCGCCTCCGAGGCGGCGGAGTGGATCGCATCGAAGGCGATCCAGGTCCACGGCGGCTACGGCTACCTGCGCGACTACCCGGTGGAGCGCCACTACCGCGACGCGCGCATCACCCAGATCTACGAAGGCACGAGCGAAATCCAGCGCCTGCTGATCGCGCGCACCCTGGCGCAATGAGCGCGGCGCCTCAGCAGCACCGCCAGGCGCTGATCGCATCCTGGGTCGCGCAGATGATCGGCACCGTCGTGCTGGCGGCCGCGGTCACCGCCTTCGTGAAGGGCGTGATGGGTCCGCTCAGCGGGGGCGACACGCAGTGGAAGCGCTACTCGCTCTCCGCCATCTTCATCGCCGCGATCCCCGCCCTTTACTACCTGCGCACGTTCAAGCGCCGCCTCGACGAGGACGAGCGCCTCGCGGTGCGCAACGGCGGCGTGCCCGATGCAGCGGCGCGCCTGTTGCTCGCCAAGAGCCTCGCCATCGGCAGCGCCTTCTGCGAGCTGCCCCAGGCGATGGGGGTCGTGTACCTCTTCGTGGGCGGCGAGACGCGCTGGTTCCTGGGGGCCACGCTCGTCACCCTGGCGATGCGCCTCTCCTACCGACCGTTCCTGAAAGCGCCCTGAGTGCCGATCATCCGCACCCGCCTGGATCCTTCCGCGCCCGCGTTCGTGGCCAACGTCGAGCACCATCGCGCGCTCGTGGCCGACCTGCGCGAGCAGGTGGCGCGCGTGGCCGAAGGCGGCGGTCCCGACGCGCAGAAGAAGCACACCTCCCGCGGGAAGCTCCTGCCCCGCGATCGCGTGCGCGCCCTCCTCGACCCGGGGACGCCCTTCCTCGAGCTCTCGCAACTGGCCGCCCACGGCATGTACAACGGCGACGCGCCCTCGGCCGGGGTGATCACCGGCATCGGCCGGGTGGAGGGCCGCGAGGTCGTGATCGTCGCCAACGACGCGACGGTGAAGGGCGGCACCTACTACCCGATGACGGTGAAGAAGCACCTGCGCGCCCAGGAGATCGCGGCGCAGAACCGCCTGCCTTGCATCTACCTCGTCGATTCCGGCGGCGCCTTCCTGCCGCTCCAGGACGAGGTGTTCCCCGATCGCGACCACTTCGGGCGCATCTTCTACAACCAGGCCAACCTCTCCGCCGCGGGCATCCCGCAGGTCGCCGTGGTGATGGGGTCGTGCACCGCGGGCGGCGCCTACATGCCGGCGATGTGCGACGAGTCGATCATCGTGAAGAACCAGGGCACGATCTTCCTCGGCGGCCCGCCGCTGGTGAAGGCCGCGACCGGCGAGGTGGTGACGGCCGAGGAGCTCGGCGGCGGCGACGTGCACTCGCGCACTTCGGGCGTGACCGACCACCTGGCCGACGACGATCGCCATGCGCTCGCGATCGCGCGGGAGATCGTGC
>JANMHV010000095.1:0-1680 GCA_031375445.1 Burkholderiales bacterium
CTCCAGCCGCGAGGCGGTGCGCGCCTTGCCGCGCCGCGCGCGGTGGCCGGTGATGGCGAAGCGGTGCGCCTCGTCGCGCACCTGCTGGATGAGGTGCAACGCCGGATGCTCGGGGGGAAGGCGCCGCGGCTCCGCCTCGCCCGCGTGGAAGGGATCAGCCGTACACTGGCCGAGCGCATCTACCAGGAGCTGCATTAGTTGAAGTTCAATTTCCCGCTCGCCCTCACATGGTTGAGGATCCTCGCCATCCCGATGTTCGTGGCGGTCCTCTACGTCCCCGAGGACTGGATCGGCGAGCGCGCGCGCAACGTGACCTCGATGTGGATCTTCATCGCCGCCGCCGTCACCGACTGGCTGGACGGCTACCTCGCGCGGCGCTGGAACCAGATCACCTCGTTCGGCGCTTTCCTCGATCCCGTGGCCGACAAGCTGATGGTGGCCGCGGCGCTGATCGTGCTCACCGAATTCGGGCGCATCTACGCGCTGGTGGCGCTGATCATCATCGGGCGCGAGATCACCATCTCGGCGCTGCGCGAGTGGATGGCGCAGCTGGGCAAGTCCAAGAGCGTCGCGGTGAACATCGCGGGCAAGGTGAAGACCGTTGCCACTTTGATCGCGATCCCGTTCCTGCTCTTCGACGGCGTGCTGTTCGGCCTCTTCCACACCAGCCCGGTCGGGCAGATATTGATCTGGATCGCCGCCGGCCTCACCGTCTGGTCGATGGGCGTCTATCTCAAGGCGGCTTGGCGGAGCGGGGCATTGCACGAGAAGTAGCCGCGACCGGTCCCGATCGCCAGGCCGTGTCACCCGCCCGGGTTGCCTCGAAACCGGGAAAACGGCTATAATTCAAAGCTCATTGCGGCAGTAGCTCAGTTGGTAGAGCGCAACCTTGCCAAGGTTGAGGTCGAGAGTTCGAGACTCTTCTGCCGCTCCAGTTTTCTTGCAAGTGCCTGACTCGTTTCCCGAAACTGCGCCACCACGGCGACCGGTAGAGAACCCCGCACGGTTCTGGTCGATCGGCAGATGAGGAGACTTGAAAATGGCGCTTTTTTCAGCAGTCATGGAGGCCTTTATCGCTTCCCGTGAGCTGGACACAGCGAGCCTCTCCCGGCTCGCTTTCTGGAACGAGGCCCTCGGTAGCAACGAGGTTGCCTCCATCACCCCCGAAGACATCGACGACGCGCTCCTGCGACTCGCTGAGCGCGGCCGCCTCATGGGCGGTAAGCGGCTCACCCGAGCCGCAGGCGCGCCCCTGGCCGGCTCTACGGTGAACCGGTACCTCACCTAGGTTCCAGTCAGCTATCTTGGAAGCCCATGCTACGTTTCCGTGCAGCGGACATGCCCTCCGCCCGCGTCTAGTCGGCCTTGGGTGCGGTGGGGCGTTTGATCCTCAGGCTGACCGACCTTACGCAGGCGCACTGGAACCGTCGCGAATCCTCTCACGCAGTCCGGCTTGCCGATGTTCCAGCCGCCCGCGAACTTGCGCCCGCAAACGCGCGTCCTTCGGGTCGCCTTCCCAGCGCGCCGGCCTTGATCCACCCGAGGGGTTGGTCTTGTCCTTGTCGCTAAAGCTGCGGTCGTTGGCAAGGTGTCGCACTGTCGGCGACCACGGCGGCATGAGTCCCATCGATACCATCAGCTCGATCACGGCTCGCCGTGGAATTCCGCAACCTGCTCAGG
>JANMHV010000099.1:0-6650 GCA_031375445.1 Burkholderiales bacterium
CATCATCCTGGTGGGCGAGATGCGCGACCTCACCACCATCTCGCTGGCGATGACCGCCGCCGAGACCGGCCACCTGGTGTTCGGCACGCTGCACACCTCGTCCGCCGCCAAGACCGTGGACCGCATCATCGACGTGTTCCCCGCGGCGGAGAAGGAGATGATCCGCGCGATGCTCTCCGAATCCCTGCGCGCGGTGATCTCGCAGACGCTGTGCAAGACCAAGGACGGCACCGGGCGCGTCGCCGCGCACGAGATCATGATCGGCACCCCGGCCATCAGGAACCTCATACGCGAGGCGAAGGTCGCCCAGATGTACTCGTCGATCCAGACCGGCGGGGCGCTGGGCATGCAGACGCTCGACCAGAACCTGCTCGACCTGGTGAAACGCAACCTCATCGGCATGCCTGAAGCGCGGTCGAAGGCGGCCAACAAGGACAACTTCGTCGGCGCCTGAGGCGCCACGGAAAAGGAGCGGTCTATGGAACGCGAACAGAGCCTCAAATTCATGCACGACCTGCTGCGCGCCCTCATCGCGCGCAAGGGTTCCGACCTCTTCATCACCGCGGGCTTCCCGCCGGCGATGAAGGTCGACGGCAAGGTCACCCCCGTGTCGCAGCAGAGCCTGTCGCCGGTGCACACCCAGGAGCTCGCCCGGTCGGTCATGACCGACAAGCAGGCGGCGGAGTTCGAGGCGACGAACGAGTGCAACTTCGCGATCTCGCCGTCGGGCATCGGGCGCTTCCGCGTGAACGCGTTCGTGCAGCAGGGCCGCGTGGCCCTCGTGCTTCGCACCATCACCACCACCATCCCAAAATTCGACGACTTGGGCCTGCCCCACGTGCTGAAGGACGTGGCGATGACCAAGCGGGGCCTGGTGATCTTCGTCGGCGGCACGGGCTCCGGCAAGTCGACCTCGCTCGCCGCGATGGTCGGCCACCGGAACGAGAACAGCTACGGCCACATCATCACCATCGAGGACCCGGTCGAGTACGTCCACGAGCACAAGAACTGCCTGGTGAGCCAGCGCGAGGTCGGCGTCGATACCGACAACTGGTTCGCGGCGCTGAAGAACACGCTGCGCCAGGCGCCCGACGTGATCCTCATCGGCGAGGTCCGCGAGCGCGAAACGATGGAATACGCCATCGCATTCGCCGAGACCGGCCACTTGTGCATGACCACCCTGCACGCGAACTCGGCCAACCAGGCCCTCGACCGCATCATCAACTTCTTCCCCGAGGAGCGGCGCGCGCAGCTCCTGATGGACCTGTCGCTGAACCTGAAGGCGATCATCTCGCAGCGCCTGGTGCCCAAGAAGGGCGTGAAGGGCCGCGTCGCCGCGATCGAGATCCTGCTCAATTCGCCGCTCATGTCGGACCTCATCTTCAAGGGCGAGGTGCACGAGATGAAGGCGCTGGTGGCGCGCTCCCGCGAGCTGGGGATGCAGACCTTCGACCAGGCGCTGTTCGACCTGTTCGAGTCCGACCACATCACCTACGAGGATGCGCTGCGCAACGCCGACTCGGTGAACGACCTGCGCCTGAAGATCAAGCTCGAGAGCAAGAACGCGAAGAACCGGGACCTTGGCAGCGGGCTGGAGCACCTGGAAATCGTGAAATGACCCCGGTGCACGACGGCGCCTGCCTCGTGCTCACCGGAACACCTCCTGCGCCTGGAGAAGGACGGATGGCGGGATAGCAAGCCCCGCTTCCCGCGCCAGCCGCGCGTTCAGGGCAATCGCGTACCGGCTGGTCATGTACACCGGCATGCTTGCGGGACGCTCGCCGCGAATGATGCGCACGACGGCGTCCACCGCGTGGGACTCCCCCTCGTCCCACTCGAAGGAGATTCCGACGATCGCACCCCCCAGGCGAGCCCTCCTGAAGCTGTAGCCAGCCGTCGGCACTCTGGTGCGGCTCACGAAGGCGACCAACTCCGGCGTGATCGGAAAATCGACCTGCAAGGCCTCGACCCGGGCCGCGCGAACGCGGCCCTCGATGTCGGAAGCGGTGGCGGTCGGCGGCAGGGTGATTTCCGCGATCTCGATTCCCAGCCCCTTCTCCGCCGCCCGCAGCGCATCCCCGAACTCCTCGTCTTCATGGGGAGTGGTCTTCACCTCCGCCAGGAGGCATGCGCCGCGCCGCATCGAAGGATGAAAGTCCTTCAGGAGCTGCCAATGCTTGGTGATGATTTCGCGCCATTGGACCACCGCGCCGGTGAAGTTGCCGCCGGGCCGCGCGATGGTGCGGGCCACCCCCGAGCGCACCGGGTCGCCGGCCCAGTTGTAGAAGACGACCGGGATCTCGCGCGTCAGCCGCTGCAGGATCTTCAACTCCTCGCCGCCGCCCAGGTTCACGATCACGTCCGGATGGCCGGCGACGATGCGTTCGAGCCGGGACCCATCGCGCGTCCAGGGCTCGAATGCGAGCGCCAGGTTGCCGCCGTCGATCCATCCCCGCGAAGCGAAGGCGGCGCGAATCCGCTTCTCGGAGATCTCGTCCCGGGTGAGGAGCCAGGTGACCCGGCTCGAGGGCCGCCCGCCGCTCGCCGCCCACGACGGCGCGCGCGAGGCGGCCGCCGCCACCGCGCTCGCAAGGAGTAATTTCCGTCGTCCGCGGTTCATGATCGCGGGCGCTAGCGCAACAGGCGATCGGCGCGCAGCAGGATCGCCGGTGGGATTGCGAGCCCGATCTCCGCGGCGCGCTTCGGATTCACGGTGAGGAGCACCCTGGAGGTCACCTCGATGGGGATGTCCGAGGGGCGCGCGCCCCGCAGCAGCTTGGCCACTACGGCCACGGCGCGATTTCGGTGGTCGACATAGTCCCAGCCGAGGCCCACCGCGCTGCCGAGCGAGCCGCCGTCGTGGATGTACGGAATGCGATGGCGCAGCTCGAAGGCCTCGAACTGCTGGCCCCTGAGCGGGGAGCAAGCCATCCCCCCGAACGCCATGAACGCATCCGCCCTCGCCGCCAGGACATCGGCCAGGGTGGCTTCGAGCGCCTCCGTCCCCCGGGCCGCATCGGGTGCGGTGAGACAGCCGTGCCGCGCGACATCGCAGCGAATGAGCCGGAGGCCGACCCGACCCGCGGCCAGATCGAGTGCCGCGAAGAACCCGGACTCTATGTCGGCAAAATTCGAGACCACGGCGAGCCGGGTCGCGGTGGGCAGGAGCTCGCGCACCAGCTCGAGCCGCTTCTCCGACAGCAGGCCGTAATTGGTGGCCACGCCGGTCACTTGCCCCCTCGGGCGCCGCAGGCTGCCCACTTCCTGCACGGCGAGCCGCTCATCCCAGTAGTCCATCACGATGGGAAGCTTGGGGGCAATCGCGGCCACCGCGCGACGCTTCTCGTGGTTCAGGTCGAGCCGCGTCCACACCACGTCCGCGCCCAACGTGACCAGCCGGCGGGCCTCGTCGCCAATCTCGTGGCGCGTGTCCCAGCCGGTGAACGCGTATTCGATGCGGGTATCGTCGCCGACGCGAAAACCGTGGCGCGCGAGCTCTTCCTCGAGCCAGGGGATACGGGCTGGCGCGGCGGGATCGGGACGGCCCGCGGCGAACCAGGCTCCCCAATAGGCGAGGACATGCTTGCGCCGCGCGCCCTGCCTCGCCGTGGCCGGCCTCGACGTCGCCGCGAGCACCGCGGCTCCGAGCCTGAGGAACTGCCGGCGCTTCAACGTGGCCCCCGTACGCCTGCGCCCATGGTCGACTCCCGGGATTGCGCCATGACTAGCGTACGACCGAACGCTTCGCAAACGCAGGTACCGGCGCGAGGTATCAATGGGGCGTTCCTTTCACCACCGGTGTCGCCGCGGCGGTCATCTTGAGGAAAGCCGCCAAGGCCACCGCGATCGCGATCTCGGCGTTCATGGCGCAGGCGCCGTCCTCGAAGCGCAGCCACGGCATGTCGGGCGCGGCGGGCGCGTATCCGATCGTCAACTTGCAGTGCGCCGCGACACTCCCATCCATGCCTTCACTCGGCACCGCGGGCAGGCACGCATCCTGGAAGCAGAGCCGCGCCGCGATCTCGGGTTGTGCCTGCTCCCGCGTCCAGATGCGCTCGTCCATGGTCCTTGCCCTTCCGCCAAGAGTGCTCCAGGTACTAAACGGGGAACAGCAGCGTCTCGCGTTCCCCGGCGAGCGCGAGATGCAGGTTCACGAGGACGATGACAAAGATCGGCAGCGAGACGGCGATCAAAAGCGCGATTTCGTGTGCATGGTTCATGGTGGTCTCCTGGGTCGCGCCCCGAAGTGCGGTGCGTAGAAACCAGGCTACTCGCCGGCATGGCTCGAGTCGCCCGACTATTGCCGCACCGCGGGGCACAATCCGCCGCAGGGCCGGCGCGACATATTCACGCGAGCGGGCGCTCAGTCGACCAGCTCCGTGGCTCGCAAGAGGATATCCGGGGTCAAAATCAGCCCCAGTGCGCGGGCGGTAGTGCGATTGATCATCAACTCCGTCCCGTCCGTCACCTCGAACGAGATTTCCGAGGGATTCGCGCCGCGCAGCACCTTGTCGAGGATGGCGGCGACGCGGCGCTCCGCGTCGGCAAGCGTCCGCTCGACGTGACCGAAGCCCGCGAGCGACTTGCGCAGCGCAGCGCCGTCGTCAAATCGGGAAAGGTACCCGAGGCGGCGAACGCGCGCTCGCGCCTGCGCGCCGCCCCCGCGCGGGAGCGTGATCGCCATCAAGGCCCACAGGACCTCGCGCCGGTTCATCGACAGGGAATCACGCGACAGGGGTCAAAAGGAGTACTTGGCCGACGCGAAGAAGGTGCGGCCGCGCGGGTCGCTGTTCACCGGGTCATAGCCGATCTGGAACGACTGCCGCTGCGCCGACGTGGGGGGATCCCGGTCGAACACGTTGCGCACGCCGGCGGTTAGCTCGAGGCCCCGCCATGCCTTCCAGGTGCATTGCGCGTCGTAGGTCTCGTTCACGGCGACGCGGCGCGCGCCATCGCCGTCGACATATCCCGAAGCGAAGTTGTGCGCCACGCTCAGGTTCCAGGGTCCGCGCCGCCAGGCGAGCGATGCGTAATGGCGCCAGCGCGGGATGGCGGTGCCGTTGTTATCGATCTGGTAGCTTCCATGGTTGTCGAAGTAGGGGCCGCCATCCTCCCGCTGGAAGCGGAAACGGTGAACGTACGTGCCCTCGATCCTCATGGCGACGATTCCCGATGCGAGCGGGAACCGGCCGTTGGCCGACAGGTCGACCCCCCGGGTTTGCGCCTTGCCGCGATTCTGCTGCACCAGCAGCAACGACTCGATCGGACAGGGAACACCGGCGGGGGTGGGCAAGTCGCCGAAATCGTTGACGCAATGGCCCTGCCCGTCGCGCGCGCCGCGCGTGATGAAGCCACGGCCGGTGACGGGATCGTCGGCCCCATAGGTAAGCAGCACGGTGTCGGAGAAGAGCGCCCCGATGCGGTCGCGCACCTGGATCGCGAAGAAGTCGAGCGCCAACGCCCATCCTTGCGCGGGCTCGAACACGATCCCGAGGGTGCCCTGGCGCGACTTCTCGGGCTTGAGCGCCGCGTTGCCGCCAAACTCGCCGTTGACGAACGTATCGCAATCCTGGTCGGCCAGGACGAACCCGCCGATCGGGTTGCCCCCCGGGCAGCGCACCGGGTCGCTGTGCGGGCCCACCTGGATCAGGAACCGCGGCAGGTAGAGGTCCGGGAGCGTCGGCGCCCGGAATCCGCTGCCCGCGGAAGCCCGCAGCAGCCACGTGGGGGCGGGATTCCACCGCAGCGCGACCTTCGGATTGGTGGTGGTGCCGAAATCGCTGTAGCGGTCGTGGCGGATCGCGAGCTGCGCTTCCAGCGACTTGGCGAGCGGAACCCCCAGCTCCGCGAAGGCACTGCTCACGTGGCGGTTCGCGCGCGTGGGCGGGAGTGCCCCGCCGCCGGCCATGATGTCTCCCGCGAAGAGGATCTCGCCCGGACGGTCGTCGAGCTCCTCGCGGCGATGCTCGAGGCCGAGCGCGAGTGCCAGGGGTCCCGCGGCGAGCGGCACGAGGTCGCGCGAAACCTTGAGATCCGCCGCCGTGACCCGTGCGATGGAATCGCGCACCTTCTCGCGGATCTGCGCCGCCTCCACCAGCGCCTGTCCCGCCGCGTCGAGCGGGCGCCCGGAGAAAACGTCGATCAAGCCGGTGGCGATGCCGGCGCGCAACACCGACTCGCGCACGAATCCACCCACGTAGTTGTCGCCGACGCGGCTCTCGCTGCGGCTGATCGCCGTGTCGTAATCCCAACCCGCAAGCCGGCCCTGCAGGCTCGCGAGCGCCCGACTCTCGTCGGTCTCGATGCGATCGGTGCGCAGCCCTGCGGGCTTGAGGCGCCAGTTGATCGACAGGTCGCCCGTCGGGCGCACGACACTGCCGTCGGGGAGCGTGACTTCGCGCGGGTAATACGGCCCGTTGGCGGGGTAGCGCAGCGGACCCGCCCCGAAATTGGCGACCGGCGTCTCGGAGGCGGCGAACAGGACCTCGTTCCTCGAGCGGTGGTACTCCACGGCAAGCTGGTGGTCGGGCGCGAGTTGCACCGCGGCGCGCAGGAAGGCGGCGCGCCCCTCCCACGCGGGAAAAATGTCGAGCACCGAGGTGAAGTCGTAGCGGCAGAAGCTCTGCAGCGGAGCCGGCGCGCCAGTCCTG
>JANMHV010000110.1:0-1782 GCA_031375445.1 Burkholderiales bacterium
CCGGTCTTGATCTGCATCGCGTTGGTCCCCACCGCGATGTCGGCGATGGTCGAATCCTCGGTCTCGCCGGAGCGGTGCGAGATGACCGCGGTGTAGCCCGCGCGCTTGGCCATCTCGATCGCCTCGAAGGTCTCCGAGAGCGTGCCGATCTGGTTGATCTTGATCAGGATGGAATTGGCGACCCCGCGCTTGATGCCTTCGGCGAGGATCTTCGTATTGGTGACGAACACGTCGTCGCCCACCAGCTGTACGTTGTCGCCGAGGCGATCGGTGAGCAGCTCCCAGCCGTCCCAGTCCTGCTCGGCCATGCCGTCCTCGATCGAGATGATCGGGTACTTGGCGCTCCACGAGGCCAAGAGGTCGACGAATTGCGGCGGCGTGTACGAGACCTTCTCGGCCTCGAAGCGGTACTTGCCGTCCTTGAAGAACTCGCTCGCCGCGCAGTCGAGGCCGATCATCACGTCGCTTCCGGCGAGGTAGCCCGCCTCCTCGATGGCGCGCAGGATCCACTGGATCGCGGCCTCGTTGCTCGGCAGCGACGGGGCGAAGCCGCCCTCGTCGCCCACGGTGGTGGGCATGCCCTCCTTGTTCAGCATCTTCTTCAGCGTATGGAAGATCTCGGCGCCGCATCGCACCGCGTCGCGGAACGTGGGCAGCCCCACCGGGAGGATCATGAACTCCTGCATGTCGAGCGAGTTGTTGGCGTGGGCGCCGCCGTTGATCACGTTCATCATCGGCACCGGCATGCGGCGCGGGCCGCTGCCCCCGAAGTAGCGATAGAGCGAGAGCCCCGACTCCTCGGCCGCCGCCTTGGCGCAGGCCACCGACACGGCGAGGATCGCGTTGGCGCCGAGGCGCGCCTTGTTCTCGGTGCCGTCCAGCTCGCACAGCACGCGGTCGATGTGGGACTGCTCGGAGACGTCGAGGCCGAGGATCGCCTCGCAGATCTCGGTGTTCACGTGGTCGACCGCCTTCTGGACCCCCTTGCCGAAATAGCGCTGCGGATCGCCGTCGCGCAGCTCGATCGCCTCCCGCGAGCCGGTGGAAGCACCCGACGGGACCGCCGCCCGACCCATCGCGCCGGATTCCACCAGCACGTCGGCTTCCACCGTGGGATTGCCGCGCGAATCCAGGATTTCGCGGGCGACGACTTCGACGATTGCGGTCATGCGGGGCTCTCCGGTGGGTTCCGGCGCAATTTTACGTGGTTCGCCCGGGGCCTTGGAACTTTTGGGACGGTTGGAGACAATGCCTTCTAGAGCATCAAACCTCGAGACCTCCCATGAAAACGCTCCTCGCTACCGTTGCGGCAACGCTCGCCGCCGCGGCCTTCGCTCAAACCCCGTCGCCCCGGCCCGATGCACCGGTGGATGCCGCCACCCGCGCCCAGGTGATCGACGCCACCCTGAGGGCCCTCGACAAATCCTACGTATTTCCCGAAGTCGCCGCGAAGATGGAGAAGGCGATTCGCGCGCGGCAATCCGCCGGCGAGTACGAGATGCTCGCGAGCTCCCACGAGTTCGCGAAGGCGCTCACCGCCCACCTGCAGGAGGTGAGCCGCGACAAGCACCTGCGCGTCACCTACGGCTCGCCGATGCAGCGCCGTCCCGGCGCCCCGCCGCGCTTCACCAACCACGGCTACGAGAAAGTGGAAAAGCTGCCGGGCAACATCGGCTACCTCGAACTGCGCACCTTCATGGGCGCGGGTCCCGAGGCCGAGGCCGCGGCCTCGAAGGCGATGAGCGATCTCGCCGACGCCGATGCGCTGATCGTCGACCTGCG
>JANMHV010000128.1:0-4509 GCA_031375445.1 Burkholderiales bacterium
CGAGTACATCGCGCGCGCCTTCCAGGTGGCCACCTCCGGACGCCGCGGCCCGGTGGTGCTGGCGTTGCCCGAGGACATGTTGTCGAAGCCCACGAGTGCCGCCGATGCCCGCGCCTACCGCCCCATGGAGGCACACCCGGGCCCGAGCGAGATGGAACGGCTGCGCGAGCTCCTCGCCGGTGCCAAGAAACCCTTCGTGATCCTCGGCGGCAGCGGCTGGACCGAGGCCGCGTGCACCGACATCCGCCGCTTCGTCGAGGCGAACGACCTGCCGTGCGGCTGCGCTTTCCGCTACCAGGACCTGCTCGACAACCACCACGACCATTACGCGGGCGACGTGGGCATCGGCATCAACCCCAAGCTCGCCGCGCGCGTGAAGGAGGCCGACGTCCTGGTGGTGATCGGCCCGCGCCTGGGGGAGATGACCACCAGCGGCTACACGCTCCTCGATTCGCCGGTGCCGAAGCAGAAGCTGGTGCACGTGATGCCGGGCGCGGAGGAATTGGGGCGCGTGTTCCAGCCCACGCTCGGCATCGTGGCGTCCGCCGTGCCGTTCGCGCGCGCCGCGGCGGAGATGAAGCCGGTCAAGTCCGCCGCGTGGGCCGGGCAGGCGAACGAGGCGCGCGAGGAGTTCCTCGCCTGGACCCGCCGGCGCGAGATTCCCGGCCGGGTGCAGATGTGGGACATCGTCGACTGGCTGAACCAGCATCACCCGGACGCCATCTACTGCAACGGCGCCGGCAACTTCGCCACCTGGCTGCATCGCTTCCATCGCTACACCGGGTTGCGCAGCCAGCTCGCGCCCACTTCGGGCGCGATGGGCTACGGCGTTCCGGCGGCGATCGCGGGCAAGCTCGTGCATCCCGAACGCACCGTGGTGTGCTTCGCCGGCGACGGCGACTTCCTCATGTCGGGCAACGAGCTCGCGACCGCGATGCAGTACGGCGTGGCGCCGATCTTCGTGATCCTGAATAACGGCATGTACGGCACCATCCGCATGCACCAGGAGAAGAACTATCCCGGCCGCGTCTCGGGCACCGAGCTCGCCAACCCCGATTTCGCCGCCTACGCCCGGTCCTTCGGCGCGGTGGGCGAACTGGTGGAGGAGACGGCGCAGTTCGCCCCCGCCTTCGAGCGCGTGCTCGCCTCCGGCAAGGCGGGTGTCATGGAGCTCCGGATGGATCCCGAGGCGATCACGCCCAACACGACGCTCTCGAAGATCCGGGCCGAGAGCCTCGCGAAAGGATGAAGCCATGAGCGACCTGAACAGCCTTCACAACCGCGCCGTCTGGTTCGACATCCCGGTTGTGAACCTCGAGCGCGCCGCCACCTTCTACAAGGCGGTGATGGGCGTGCCCATCGAGACGATCGAGATGCCCGGCATGCGCTTCTGCGTGATCGACCACGGGGAGGGCAACGGTGGCTGCCTGGTGGAGGAGCCGGCCAGCGTCTCCCGCGGCGGCATCCTCGTGTACCTCAACGCCACCGGGCGCATCCGCGACGCGGTGGCCCAGGCGGTGAAGCACGGGGGCCAGGTGCTGGAGGAGGTGCGCTCCATCGGTCCCCATGGCTTCCGGGCGTTAGTGGTGGATAGCGAGGGCAACCGCATCGCGCTGCACGCGCAGTCGGACGGCTAGGGCTCCCGTCGGGCCCGGTCGAGGGCGAGGTTCAGGGTGAGGACGTTCACGCGCGGCTCGCCGAGGAAACCGAGCTGGCGCCCTTCGGTATGCCGCGCGAGGATTTCGCGCACGCGAGCCTCCGGAAGGTTACGGGCTCGCGCCACGCGCGCCAGCTGGTATTCGGCCGCGGCCGGCGAGATGTGGGGATCGAGGCCCGAGGCCGAGGCCGTCACCAGGTCCACGGGTGGCGCGGTCGCCGGGTCGCCCGCCTCGCGCAGCGACTGCACGCGTGCCTGAACCGCTTCCACGAGTGCCGGGTTGAGGGGCCCCAGGTTCGAGCCCGACGACGTTGCCCCGTTGTACGGCATGGGAGAAGTGGCGGATCCGCGGCCGCGGAAATACTTCGGTTCGGAGAACGGCTGTCCCACGAGGGCCGAGCCGACTACGGTGTCGCCCTCGCGGATCAGGCTGCCATTCGCCTGGGAGGAAAAGGCCAGCTGCGCGATGCCCGTGACGGCCAGGGGGTAGGCCACACCCGTGAGGACGGTGAAGAAGAGCACGGCGCGGAGCGCCTGGAGTGAAGTCGTGAGCATGGGGTTCCTCAGGCGAAGCCGAGTGCCGTCAGCACCAGGTCGATCGCCTTGATGCCGATGAAGGGCACGATGATCCCGCCCAGGCCGTAGATCAGGAGGTTGCGCTTGAGGACCGAAGCGGCACCCACGGCGCGGTAGCGAACGCCCTTGAGTGCCAGCGGAATCAGCGCAACGATCACCAGCGCGTTGAAGATCACCGCCGAGAGGATCGCCGACTGGGGGGTCGAGAGCGCCATCACGTCGAGGGCTTCGAGCTGCGGATAAGTCGTGGCGAAGGCCGCCGGGATGATCGCGAAGTACTTCGCCACGTCGTTGGCGATGGAGAACGTGGTGAGCGCTCCGCGCGTCATCAGCATCTGCTTGCCGGTCTCCACCACCTCGATCAGCTTGGTGGGATTGGAGTCGAGGTCCACCATGTTCCCGGCTTCCTTCGCCGCCTGGGTGCCGGTGTTCATCGCGACCGCCACGTCGGCCTGGGCGAGCGCCGGCGCATCGTTGGTGCCGTCGCCGGTCATGGCGACGAGCTTGCCCTCGGCCTGGTACTGGCGGATCAGCGCCAGCTTCGCCTCCGGAGTGGCTTCGGCGAGGAAGTCGTCCACGCCCGCTTCCGCCGCGATGGCGGCCGCCGTGAGGCGATTGTCGCCGGTGATCATCACGGTCTTGATGCCCATCCGGCGCAGCTGCGAGAAGCGCTCCTTGATGCCGCCCTTCACGATGTCCTTCAGCTCGATTACGCCCAGCACTCGCGCGCCCTCGCAGACCACGAGCGGGGTGGCGCCGCGCCGGGCGATCTCCTCGACCGAGCGGCGCACCTCGTTTGGCAGGTGGCCCTGCTGCGATTCGACGTACTCGCGCACCGCCTCGGAGGCGCCCTTGCGGAGCGACCGGCCCTCGAGGTCCACGCCGCTCATCCGGGTCTGTGCGGAGAACGGGATGAAGGTCGCGTTGAGCGAGCCCAGGTCGCGCTCGCGCAAGTTGAACCGCTGCTTGGCCAGCACCACGATCGAGCGCCCCTCGGGGGTCTGGTCGGCGAGCGAGGCGAGCTGCGCCGCATCGGCGAGCGCGCGCACCTCCACGCCGGGGGCGGGCACGAAGGCGGTGGCCATGCGGTCGCCGATGGTGATGGTGCCGGTCTTGTCCAGCAACAACACGTCGACATCGCCCGCGGCCTCCACGGCGCGTCCCGACATGGCGATCACGTTTTTCTGGATCATCCGGCCCATGCCGGCGATGCCGATCGCGGAAAGCAGCCCGCCGATGGTGGTCGGGATCAGGCACACGAGGAGCGCCAGCAGCGTGGTGATCGCCACCGGCGTGCCGGCCTTCGCCGATTCCACCGCGTAGATCGAGAACGGCAGGAGCGTCGCGCACGCGAGCAGGAACACCAGCGTCATCGCCACCAGCAGGATGGTGAGCGCGATCTCGTTGGGGGTCTTCTGGCGCTTGGCGCCCTCGACCATGCTGATCATCCGGTCGAGGAACGACTCCCCGGGGCTGGCGGTGATGCGCACCACCAGCCAATCGGAGAGAACGCGGGTGCCGCCGGTGACCGAGGAGAAGTCCCCGCCCGATTCGCGAATGACGGGCGCGGATTCGCCGGTGATCGCCGACTCGTCCACCGAGGCCACGCCCTCGACCACCTCGCCGTCGAGCGGCACGATGTCATTGGGCTGCAGCAGCACGTGGTCGCCCTTCGCGAGCGCCGATCCGGAGACCATGCTCGTGGCGGCGTCGCGCCTGGGCGAGGCGAGGCGCCGGGCTGTCACATCGCGCCGGGCGCTGCGAAGCGCCGCGGCCTGGGCGCGGCCCCGTCCCTCGGCGATCG
This sequence comes from Burkholderiales bacterium, assembly GCA_031375445.1. Classification (GTDB taxonomy): domain Bacteria; phylum Pseudomonadota; class Gammaproteobacteria; order Burkholderiales; family Usitatibacteraceae; genus Usitatibacter. The sequence continues at coordinate 4,038 of JANMHV010000128.1, forward strand.
CCTCGGCGAAGTTGGCGAACAGCACCGTGATCCACAGCCACGCCGAGATCCACAGGATGTAGGACGCAGGCGCCTCGCCTCGACCGCCCAACGCCTGGATGCCGAGGCCGGTGGTGATGATGGCGGCCACGTAGCAGACGAACATCACCGGGTTGCGGATCTGTTCCTGCGGTGCCAGCCGCTTGAACGATTCGACGATGGCGGGCGCGATGAATCGGGGGTCCAGCATCGGGCGGGTCGGCCGCACGCTGTCCGGGGCCGGGGCGCTCGTGATCATTTCACCTCCAGCATCTGGATCTGCTCGACGATCGGTCCCAGCGCCAGCGCCGGCACGAACGTGAGGGCGCCCACGATCAGCACCACCCCCACCAGCAGCGCGGCGAAGAGGGGGCCATGGGTGGGCAACGTGCCCGGACCCTGGGCGATGGCCTTCTTCGCGGCGAGCGAGCCGGCGATGGCGAGAACCGGCACG
>JANMHV010000134.1:0-4460 GCA_031375445.1 Burkholderiales bacterium
GTAGCGCATGGCCTCCAGCAACACGATGCCGAAAGCCTCGGTGCGCTCCAGCGACGGCAGGCACAGCACGTCGCAGGAGGACATCAGGTCGCAGAGGGTGTGGTCATCCACTTCGCCCAGGAGCCGGATCCACGGCGGGCCGCCCGCGGCGCGCAGCGCGCGCGCGAGGCGCGTGCGCTCCTCGCCTTCGCCCACCAGCGTGAGCTGCAGCCCCTCGGCCTCCGCCACGGCGCGCACCAGGGTCTCGAATCCCTTGTAATACGTGAGGCGTCCCACCGCCAGCAGGCGCAGCCCCGGGCCTTGCCACAGCGCCTCGCCGGCATGCTCCGCGGGTTCCGGCAGCCGTTTCGGGTCGAGGCCCAGGGGGATCACGTGGCACTTGTCACGCCATTGCTGCAGCGGCTGGCTTGCCTCCAGGTACTGCGCCGAGCTCACCACGATCGCGTCGGCGCGCTCGAGCATGGCGCGCTCGAAGATCCGGTAGTGCGGGTAGGCCAGGCGCAGCGCCAGCCTGCGGCTCGAGGGCACCACGTCCGAGTGCCAATGGATCACCCATGGGATGCGTCGCGCCGAAGGCAGCAGCAGGCTCCAGAACGCGCTCGGGTTGGGCATGTGGATGTGCAGCACGTCGGGCCGGAAGCGCCGCACGACGCGGTGCAGCCAAAAGACGAATCGCGGGCTGATCGGCGCGAACACGAGCCGCATCCACACCGGGCAGCGCAGGACCCACGGCGGATCGTTGCCGCGGTCCGAGGGCGTCGCGTGCACCAGCACCGTCACGTCGTCCCCCGCCTCGCGTTGAGCGCCCACCAGGTCGCCCAGGAAGCGCTCCATCCCGCCGGATACCGGGGGATAGAACTTCCCGAGGTGCAGGATGCGCAGCGGCAGGCTCACCGCAGCGCCTTGATACGCGCCTGCAGCTCGAGGAGCGTCGGGTTGCGCGGGTCGGCCGCCAGGACGCGCTCGATGTCCGCCGTGGCTTCGGCCTTGCGCCCGAGCGCATGGTGCGCCAGCGCTCGCGCGTAGAACACGGGGGGCTTCGGATCCTCACGGGCAAGCGTCTCGAGGAGCGGCAACGCCTCCATCGCGCGGTCGCTGCCGGTATAGGCCATCGCCAGGAGGTAGCGCGCCTCGCGATTCGCCGGCTCCGCGGCGACGAGCTGCCCCAGCGGCCCCAGCGCCTCGGCGGGGCGGTTCAACTGCAACGCGGCGCGGCCCAGGTGCAGCCACAGGAGCTCGCGCGTGGGCGACGGGGGGCTGAAGGGCTCGGTGGCGCGGAACTCCGCGTAGGCGTCCGCGGGCCGGCCCAGGGCGGCCAGTGACAGGCCGCGCTGGAACGGCAGGTTGTAGAGGTCGTATCCTTGGCGCCGCGCGAGGTCGAAGGCGGCGAGGGCCTGCTGGTGCCGCCCGGCGCTCGCGAGCACCGCGCCCATGTTGAACGTGCCCATGCCCTGGTCGCCCAGGGAGGCGGAGACCTCGAAGTCCTTCATCGCCGCCTTGAGGTCGCCGCGCTCGAGGGAATCCGCGCCGCGGTTGAGGTACGGGAACCACCGCCCCACGGCGCGCGGGTCGCGCGGCAGCTTGGCGATGGCGTCGCTCCAGGCGCGCTCCGGCGTGGCCATGGAACGCACGCGGTCGATGCCCTGCCAGACGAAGACCGCGGCGAGCCCCAGGCCCGCCGCCAGCAGCACCCGGGGCGGTGCCCCCAGCGCGAGGCAGAGCACCATTCCCGGCACCCCGATCGCCCAGAGGTAGCTGCGATAGAGGACGAAGGGATCCTGCACCCAGACCGTGACGAATTCGGTGGGGAAGAGCAGCGCGGGCAGCAGCAGCGAAAGCCCGAGCAGCGCCCGCGCGTCGCGATAACGCAGCACCAGCCACGCGCCGGCGCCGAGCAGGGCCACGTAGGCGACGGGACCCAGCACCTGCGGGAACGTGAGCCAGCGAATCGGGAAGGGGGGGCGCAGGTTGATCGACATCCAGTCGGCGTTGGGAAGGAACCAGCGCACGCCGTACTCGAAGAAGAGCCACCCCTGGTTCATGATGCTGAGCGGCCAGGCCTGCCGCGGGGCGTCGGGGGCCAGGCGCGCGAGCTGGGCGAGGTACACGCGCGAGAATTCATCGAACGGCTTGCCGAGGATCTCCCCGTAGCGGAAGGAGAGCAGCGCTGCGGCCACGACCATGGCGCCGAAGCCCGCGCCGGCGAGCACCGCGAGGCGCTTGCCTGAAGGCCGTGCCACTACGAGGTAGACCGGAATCGCCGCGAGCGGCGCGAGGATGGCGTGCTCCTTCGACAATACCGCGAGGACGTAGCACGCGAATGCCACGCCGAAGAGCCAGGGCCTGCGATTGCGTAGCGCCCGGGCCACGAGCCACAACGCCAGCACGGTAAAAAGGGTGGCGAGCAGGATCGAGCGCTGGATGAGGTAGGCGACGGCGTAGGTCGCCACCGGGTTCAGCGCGAACATTCCCAGCGCCAGCCCCAGCGCGGGCGTGGCGGGCGGCGGCGGGACACCGCGATCGTCCTCATCCCCCAGCACCAGGGCGCGCAGGACCTCGCGATAGAACGCCCACAGAGCCGCCACCACGGCGCAGTGGATCGACACGTTCACCAATCGCTGTTTCCACCAGCCATCGCCGAGCAGCTCCCGCACCGCGACGAAGCTGCCGTAGGAAAGCCAGCGCTCCCTCAGGGTCCAGCTGCCGTAGAGGGTGAAGAGCCGGCCGTCGGTGAGGAAGGCATCGTCGTAGACCGGTGCGTTGTCGAGTCCGGGAAGGTAGATGGCGAGGACTCCGGCCAGCACGACAGGCAGCCAGGCGAGCTCGAATCTGAGGGGGTGCGATGACACGGCTGGAACGCCGGCCGCAAGCGCGCCCGGCGGTATTCTTCTCGCGGTAAACGTATGAATTATTGTATCATTCACTTCCAAGGCGCTCGTCTTCCGAAAGAGAAATTACCCCCTCGATGCGACTCGTTCCGACCATCCTTTGCGGCGGGGCCGGCTCCCGGCTCTGGCCCGTTTCCCGCGAAATGCACCCCAAGCCGTTCATCCGGCTGGCCGACGGGGTGAGCCTGCTGCAGAAGGCCTTCCTGCGCGGGGCCACGCTGCCCGGAGCCGCCGAGGTGCTGACGGTCACCAACCGCGAGCTCCTGTTCAAGACCAAGGACGATTTCGCCGAGGTCAACGCGCAATCGCTGCCCACGTCGTTCGTCCTGGAGCCCTTCGGCCGCAATACCGCCGCGGCGGTGGCCTCCGCGGCGCTCCGCGCCGAGAAAACCCATGGGGCCGAGGTGGTGCTGCTGGTGCTCCCGGCCGACCACCTCATCCTCGACCAGCCGGCCTTCGCGCGCGCCGTCGAGCGCGCCGCGGCCCTTGCCTCCCAGGGGCGCCTCGTCACCTTCGGCATCAAGCCCGATTCCCCCGAGACGGGCTACGGATACATCGAGTCGGAGGGCGAGCGGGTGCTGCGCTTCGTCGAGAAGCCCTCGCTGGAAAAGGCGCGCGAGTACGTCGCCTCGGGGCGCTTCAGCTGGAACTCGGGCATGTTCTGCTTCACCGCCGGGACCGTCATCGCGGAGATGGGGCGCCACTGCCCCGAGGTGCTGGACGCGGTGCACCGCTGCCTCGAGCGCTCGCGGGAGGTGTCCGGCGACAACGTCTCGCAGGTCGAGCTCGATGCCGCCTCCTTCGCCGACGTGCCCGACATCTCGTTCGATTACGCGGTGATGGAGAAGTCCGCCAACGTGGCGATCGTCCCCTGCGACATCGGCTGGAGCGACATCGGCTCGTGGAGTGCGCTGGGAGAGCTGGGGGAGGCGGATCCCCAAGGCAACCGCGTCGAGGGCACCGCGCTCCTGCACGATGTGTCGAACTGCTACATCCGGGCCGAGCGCCTGGTGGGCGCCGTCGGCGTCGAGGGCCTGGTGATCATCGACACGCCCGATGCGCTGCTGGTGGCCAGCAAGTCCCATGCGCAGGACGTGAAGCACATCTACGGCCGGTTGAAGCAGCAGGGGCACGAGGCGCACAAGCTGCACCGCACCGTGCATCGCCCCTGGGGCACCTATACGGTTCTCGAGGAGGGTCCGGGCTTCAAGATCAAGCGCATCGAGGTGAAGCCGGGCGCCAGCCTGTCGCTGCAGATGCACCACCACCGCAGCGAGCACTGGATCGTGGTGAGCGGCACGGCGCGCGTGACCAACGGCGAGGAGGTGCTGCTGGTGCGCAAGAACGAGTCCACGTACATTCCCTCGGGCAATCGACACCGCCTCGACAATCCCGGCGTGTTGGACCTGGTCATGCTCGAAGTCCAGAGCGGCGACTACCTCGGCGAGGATGACATCGTGCGCTTCGCCGACAAGTACGGGCGCGTCCCGGCCACGATCGGCTGAAGTCCCGCTGGGCGAGCTTCGCGTCCGCGCCCTCGGCAAGGCGTACAAGCGTTATTCCCGCAAGAGC
>JANMHV010000138.1:0-3863 GCA_031375445.1 Burkholderiales bacterium
AAGGACCTGGTGCGCCGCCATGGCGGGGTGGTCGAGGCGCAGAGCGCGGGACTGGGCCAGGGGAGCACCTTCACCGTGCGCTTCCCTCTCGAGGTGACGGGTCAGGAGGTGGCGCCCCCATCCCCTGACGGCGAGTCGGAGCCCGCAAGTGGGGCCACCCAGGCGCGGCGCATCCTGATCGTCGACGACAACATCGATGCGGCCGAGACCCTCGCGATGATGCTGGAGATCCTCGGCCAGGAGACGCGCCAGGCGCACGACGGCAATGCGGCGCTCCAGGCGGCGAAGGAGTACCAGCCCGAGATCATATTCATGGACATCGGCCTGCCGGGGCTCTCCGGCCACGAGGTTGCGGTGCGGGTGCGCAAGGACCTGGGCATGACTTCCACGTACCTCATCGCGTTGTCGGGCTACGGCACCGACGAGGACCGGCGCAAGTCGATGCACGCCGGCTTCGACCTGCACCTGGTGAAGCCCCTCGACCCGGCAGCACTCCCCGGGCTGCTGGCCGCCGGGGGCCGGCGGGCGGGGTGAGTGCTATGATCGGGCTATCTACGACGCGCCACGGCCAGCGAAAGGGCTCCATGGTTATGAGACCGCCAACTACGATCACCGGAAGGAACCGGTAGGCGGGCTCGCGTCCATGTTTCACGACGAAAAAAGGCGCGTACCCCGCGCCTTTTTTCATTTTGTCGCCCTCGCGAAGGCGGGGGCCCAAGGATCCCACCATGGTCAACATCACGCTCCCGGACGGCTCGGTCCGGAAATTCGACAACCCCGTCTCGGTGGCGGAGGTCGCCGCGTCCATCGGCCCGGGTCTCGCCAAGGCCGCACTCGGCGGCAAGGTGGATGGCAAGCTCGTCGATACCTCGCACCGCATCGAGGCCGACGCCCGGCTTGCGATCGTCACCGACAAGGACCCTGAGGGCCTGGAGCTGATCCGGCACTCCGCGGCGCACCTGCTCGCCTACGCGGTGAAGGAGCTCTTCCCCGAGGCGCAGGTCACGATCGGACCGGTGATCGACAACGGCTTCTACTACGACTTCGCCTACAAGAGGACCTTCACGCCCGAGGACCTCGCGGCGATCGAAAAGCGCATGGGCGAGATCGTGAAGCGCGACCTCCCGGTGGCCCGCGAGGAGTGGAAGCGCGACGACGCGGTCGCGTTCTTCAACTCGATCGGCGAGAAATACAAGGCCGAGATCATCGCCTCGATCCCGTCGGAGGAGGGCATCAGCCTCTACCGCGAGGGAGACTTCATCGACCTCTGCCGCGGGCCCCACGTGCCCTCGACCGGCAAGCTGAAGGTATTCAAGCTGATGAAGGTGGCCGGCGCCTACTGGCGGGGCGACTCGAAGAACGAGATGCTGCAGCGCATCTACGGCACCGCCTGGGCGAAGAAAGAGGACCAGGAGGCCTACCTCCACATGCTGGAGGAGGCGGAGAAGCGCGACCATCGCAAGCTCGGCCGCGCGCTGGACCTCTTCCACATGCAGGAGGAGGCGCCGGGCATGGTGTTCTGGCATCCCAAGGGCTGGGCGCTGTGGCAGCAGGTGGAGCAGTACATGCGCGCCGTGTACCGCGACCACGGCTACCAGGAGATCAAGTGCCCGCAGATCCTCGACCGCTCGCTGTGGGAGAAGTCGGGGCACTGGGAGAACTACAAGGACAACATGTTCACGACGGAGTCGGAGAAGCGCGACTACGCCATCAAGCCGATGAACTGCCCCGGGCACGTGCAGGTGTTCAACTCGAACATGCGCAGCTACCGCGACCTGCCGCTGCGATATGGCGAGTTCGGCGCCTGCCACAGGAACGAGCCTTCGGGCGCGCTGCACGGCATCATGCGGGTGCGCGGCTTCACGCAGGACGACGGCCACATCTTTTGCACGCCCGCGCAGATCGAGCCCGAGTGTGTCGACTTCCATCGCCTGGCCCTGAAGGTGTATGCCGATTTCGGTTTCTCCGCGATCGCCATCAAGCTGGCGCTGCGCCCGGAAAAGCGCATCGGCAGCGAAGAGCAGTGGGACCGCGCGGAGGACGCCCTGCGTGGGGCGCTGCGCGCCTGCGGCGCCGAGTGGGAGGAGCTGCCCGGGGAGGGGGCCTTCTACGGGCCCAAGATCGAATACCACCTCAAGGATTCCATCGGCCGCGGCTGGCAGGTCGGCACGATGCAGGTGGACTTCATGATGCCGGGGCGCCTCGGGTCGGAGTTCGTCGACGAGGACAATGGCCGCAAGGTTCCGGTGATGCTGCACCGCGCCATCGTGGGATCCATGGAGCGTTTCATCGGGATCCTGATCGAGAACCATGCGGGCGCCATGCCGTTATGGCTCGCTCCCGTCCAGGTCGTGGTGATGAACGTGACGGACCGGCAGGAGGGATATGTCCGCGAGGTTGCGGCCCGCCTGGCGGCCTGCGGGATCCGGGTTGCCACGGATTTGCGGAATGAGAAAATAACGTATAAAATTCGGGAACATAGCCTTAAAAAACTTCCTTACCAGTTGGTGATCGGGGACAAGGAAGTGGCTGCCCAGACGGTTTCCGCGAGAACCCGAGCCGGTGAAAACCTGGCGCCGGTTCCGCTCGAGTCGTTTGTCTCCCGCCTGGCCGAAGAGGTCGCGGCGCGAAAATAGGTCACTGTTCACGGGGCCCCGGAACTTCGGAGCGATTCGAAGTTCCCGCGCCAAATGGTTGATTTTTAGAGGACATTTCGCATAGCTCAGGATAAAGCAGTCCGCATCAACGGGGAGATCAACTCTCCCGAGATACGCCTCGTCGGAGTGGAGGGCGAGCCCATCGGTATCGTGACCATCGCCGAGGCGATGAAGATGGCCGAGGAAAAAGAGATCGACCTGGTGGAGATCGCTCCCACCGCGAAGCCGCCGGTTTGCCGCTTGATGGACTACGGCAAATTCAAGTATCGCGAGAGCAAGAAGGCCCACGAGGCGAAGCTGAAGCAGAAGCAGATCCAGGTGAAGGAAGTGAAGTTCCGGCCTGGCACGGATGAGGGCGACTACAAGATCAAGGTGCGCAACCTCACCCGGTTCCTGACGGAGGGCGACAAGGCGAAAGTCACGCTGCGCTTCCGGGGCCGCGAGATGGCCCACCAGGAGCTCGGGATGCAGCTGCTGAAGCGGGTGGAGGCGGATCTCAAGGAAGTGGCGGTGGTGGAGCAGTGGCCGAAGCTCGAAGGTCGGCAAATGATCATGATCCTGGGCCCAAAAAAGAAGCATTGAGAAGATAAGGACTGCGGGAACGGCGTTGGAGCGGACAGCAAAGCTGCCGCTCAACGACATCAAGCAGAAGGCAGCATGGGAAACATCGAGTTTCCCGAAAGAAGGTGTCTTCAGGTCTAAAGCGCGGAAGGGTTCCGCCACCTGCTGCACCAATGCAAGGAGGGCAACCATGCCCAAGATGAAGACCAAGAGTGGCGCCGCCAAGCGCTTCCGGGTCCGCGGCGACGGATCGGTGAAGCGTTATTCGGCGGGCAAGCGCCACATCCTCACCAAACGCACCACCAAGAACAAGCGCCAGCTTCGCGGCTCATCTACGGTCCATCCGACCAACATGGGCCACGTGAAGCAGATGCTTCCCAACGGATAAGGAGCCGCTACCATGCCTCGCGTTAAACGTGGAGTCACGGCGCGCGCGCGCCACAATAAATTTCTCGTCCAGGCCAAGGGTTTCCGCGGCCGCCGCAAGAACGTATACCGGATCGCAAAAGAAGCGGTGATGAAGGCGGGGCAATATGCCTACCGCGACCGCCGCAACAAGACGCGCGTGTTCCGGGCCCTCTGTATCACCCTAATAACCGCGGGCGCCCGCGAAGCCGGCGTCTCGTACAGCCGCTTCATGGCGGG
>JANMHV010000154.1:0-13339 GCA_031375445.1 Burkholderiales bacterium
GGGCGCACCGACTTCCAGAACGGCGACGCGGATGCGCTCTACCGCAGCGTCCACGGCAAGCTGTTCGTCCTTCCCGGGGAGACGCTGGTGTACCCGGGCCATGACTACCAGGGCCGGCACGTCTCGAGCATCGCGCAGGAGAAGGGCCGCAATCCGCGGCTGGGTGGCGATCGCTCGATCGATGAATTCCGCGGCATCATGGCGGGGCTCAACCTGCCCTACCCCCGCTTCATCGACTTCGCCGTGCCGGGAAATCGCGCCTGCGGGGAGTGCCCGCCCGGGCTGCCCGCGGAGCTCCGGGACTACTGCCCCGCCGTTGGCGACTCGCCCCAGGGATGACCATGATCGACATCGACTCCGCCGCGTTCGCCGCGGCCTGCGTCCTTCTCATCGGCCGCCACCTTTGGGTGGAGCGCGGCGTGACGCGCGATCCCGCCACGATGGCGGCCCGCCGCCAATGGGTATCCCACCTGCTGCGGGGACCGGGCATGGAAATCCTCGCGGTCCAGACGCTGCGCAACTCGATCATGGCCTCGACGATCATGGCGTCGACTTCGGCGCTGGGACTGATGGGCCTCCTCAGCCTCGGGCACCTGCGTACCCTGCCGGCGCCGGAGGCGCTGGCCACGGCCAACATCCGGCTCGCCCTGCCGGTGCTGATGCTCGCCGTCTGCCTGGTGCTGTTCTCGCAGGCGGTGCGCCTGTACCACCGCTGTGGCTTCCTCATGGCGCTCACGGGGGATGCCGGCCGGGAGCTCGGCGCCGGGGCCCGCGCGGTGGCCGAACTGGAGGGGGCATCGCGCCTGTATCGCCATGGATGGCGTACGTTCTACCTCGCGATGGCCGCCGGCGCGTGGCTGGTGAGCGGAGTGCTCGCCCTCGGGGTGGCGGCCGCCCTGGTGGGGGCGGACCTGGTGGCCCGCGCCGAATGAGCGGCGCTCAGGTGCTGCAGAAGATCTCGCGGGTGAGCGCGATCATCTTCAGGATGCGCTCGTCCTGGACGCGGTAGAAGACCTTGTTGGCCTCCTTGCGCGAATGCAGGATGCCGTGGTCCCGGAGCACGCCGAGGTGTTGGGAGATGTTGCTTTGCGTGGTGCCCACCGCGTCGACGATCTCGAGCACCGAGACTTCCTGGTTGCCGATGAGGCAGAGGATCTTCAACCGCAGCGGATGCGCCATCGCCTGCATGGCGGCACTCGCCTCACGGATGTTCTCGCCGCGCCCGATCAGCTCGAAGATGTCGTCACCCGCGGCGCGGGCGGTAGCTTTGCGGGGAGGCATGCGGCAAATCACACCATGTCCATTAGCCGCGGTCAATATTAGCCTTGACTAATACACGAGGCCGGTAGCAGACTGCGGCCGATGAGATCCGTCCCACGCCTTCGCCGCGCCCCCGAGAACTTCCTGCGTCCCGGCCAGATCGCCGAGGTGCAGGCGGGGCGGCGGGATTTCCTGCGAGGGGCGCTCGCCGCGGCGGCTACCCTTTCCCCGGCTCTCTCCCGAGGCGAACCGAGTGAATCGGGCGACCCCGCGATCCTCCAACTTCCCGAGCACAGCAAGGGCCTGGGCCAGCCTGTGGCCGCGAATCCATACGGACTGCCTTCGAAACACGAGAAGAACCTGCAGCGTCGCGAAAGCCCGGGGCTCACGCGCGTCGGCGGCTCTTCGGTGTCGTTCACTCCCCTGCAGGGCCTCTTCGGCATCGTGACGCCCAATGGCCTGCACTTCGAGCGCCACCACCAGGGTTGGTGGGACATCGACCCGCACCAGCATCGGCTGATGGTGATGGGCATGGTGCGCGAGGCCAAGGTCTACACCATGGACGACCTGATGCGTCTGCCCGCCACTTCGCGCATGCATTTCATCGAGTGCGGCGCGAATACCGGCATGGAGTGGGGCAACGTGGCGGTTCCCACCGTGCAGTACACCCACGGGATGCTCTCCTGCTGCGAGTTCACCGGCGTGCTGCTCTCCACGCTCCTCGACGATTGCGGCTTCGATCGCAAGGCGGGCAAGTTCGTCCTTGCGGAAGGCGCGGACGGCTCGGGAATGACCCGCACCATCCCCATGGACCGCGCCCTCGACGACGTGATGGTCGCCTGGGCGATGAACGGCGAGATGCTGCGCCCGGAAAACGGTTACCCGCTGCGCCTCGTGGCGCCGGGAATCCAGGGCGTATCGTGGGTGAAGTGGCTGCGGCGCATCGAGGTGGGCGACCAGCCCTTCGGCACCAAGGACGAGACGCTGCACTACGTGGACCTCATGCCCGACGGCAGGCTGCGCCAATACACCTCGATACAGGAATGCAAATCGGTGATCACCACGCCCTCGGGCGGGCAGCACCTGCTCGATCGCGGTTTCCACAACGTGACCGGCCTCGCGTGGAGCGGGCGCGGGCGCGTGAAGCGCGTCGACGTCTCCTTCGATGGCGGCCGCAACTGGCGCATGGCGAAGCTGGAGAACCCGGTGCTGCCCAAGTGCCTCACGCGCTTCAACGTGGGCTGGGTGTGGGACGGCGCGCCCGCCGTGCTGCAGTCGCGCGCCATCGACGAGACCGGCTACGTGCAGCCGAAGATCAACCAGCTGCGCGCGGTGCGCGGCACGCGCTCGATATACCACAACAACGCGATCCAGTCGTGGCGCGTGTCCGACAGTGGAGAGGTGGCGAATGTCCAGGTTTACTAGGCATTGGGCCCCCGTCGTCACGGGGGTGACGCTCGCGCTTGTCTCCCCCGCGCAGGCGGGGGCCCAATCGAAGTACCCCGGCGTCGGCCGCCCCGCCACTCCCGCCGAAATTCGCGCGTGGGACATCGACGTGCGCCCCGACTTCAAGGGCTTGCCGGCCGGTTCCGGCAGCGTCGAGAAGGGCCAGGGCATCTGGGAGGCGAAGTGCGCCTCGTGCCACGGGGTCTTCGGGGAATCCAACGAGGTCTTCACGCCCCTCATCGGTGGCACCAATGCCGCGGACATCAAGGCCGGAAGGGTGAAGTCCCTCACCTCGCCCGACACCGCGCGCACCACGATGATGAAGCTCTCGTCGGTCTCCACGCTCTGGGACTACGTGAACCGCGCGATGCCCTGGAACGCGCCCAAGAGCCTTTCCACCGAGGAGGTCTACTCGGTAGTGGCGTACATGCTCAACCTCGCCGACATCGTGCCGGCCGACTTCGTCCTGTCGAACGGCAATATCGGGGACGTGCAGAAGCGCCTGCCGAACCGGGACGGCATGGCGCGCGACCACGGGTTGTGGGAAATCCGCGGCAAGCCCGACGTCGCCAACATCGCCTGCATGAAGGATTGCCCGACCGAGGCGCGCATCGCCTCGACCTTGCCGGAGTACGCCAGGGATACCCACGGCGACCTTGCACTGCAGAACCGGACGGTCGGCGCCGGGAGTGCCGTGGCGCCCGCCCCGGTGAAGGCGGCTCCCGCGGTGGCTACCGTCCGCGCGGACCCCGCCGAGCTCGCGAAGCGCAAGGGTTGCCTCGCTTGCCATGGCGTGGACCGGAAAATCGTCGGGCCCGCCTTCCGGGAAGTGGCGGTGCGCTACAAGGGGCGCCCGGAGGCCGCCGCCCAACTGGTCCAAAAGGTGAAGAAGGGCAGCTCGGGCGCCTGGGGGCCGATTCCCATGCCGCCCCATCCCGACTTGGGGGAGGAGGACGCCGCGACGCTCGTTCGGTGGGCGCTCGGTATAATTTAGGGTTCGGAACAACGTTGGATCCACGGAGGAGCGAACACATGAACAGCAGTCGCAGGAAAGTGCTGCAGGGCACCGGGGGCGCGGCGGTGCTGGGCCTCGCCATGGCCGCGGGCCTATTCAAGCCGGGCAGTGCGTGGGCGCAGGGCGCCGCCTGGAACAAGGCCGCGTTCGACACCAAGTCGCTCAACGACGCCGTGAAGGCCATGGGTGGCGCGGCCGCCACGGAGAGCAAGGACATCGCCTTCGTGAATACGCCCGACATCGCCGAAAACGGCGCGGTGGTGCCGTTCACCATCGCGAGCAAGATCCCGAAGACGGAGCAGATCGCGCTGCTGGTGGAGAAGAACCCCAACATCCTGGTGGCGAGCTTCTCGATCCCCGACGGCACCGAGCCGTGGATCAACACGCGCGCCAAGATGGGCCAGACCTCGAACGTCATCGCGCTGGTGAAGGCCGATGGCAAGTACTACTACGCCGCCAAAGAGGTGAAGGTCACCCTCGGCGGCTGCGGCGGCTAAGGAGAACACCATGGCAGACCCGATGCGCATCCGCGCGAAGATGGAAGGCGACAAGGTGGACGTTCGCGTCCTCATGAGCCACGAGATGGAAACCGGCCAGCGCAAGGATGCGAAGGGCGCGGTCATCCCCGCCTGGTTCATCCAGAACGTCACCGCCACGCACAACGGCAAGACCGTGCTGGCGGCCGAATGGGGCCCCGCAGTAGCGAAGAACCCGTTCCTCGCGTTCAAGTTCTCCGGCGGCAAGGTCGGCGACAAGGTCATCGTCACCTGGGTGGACAACAAGGGCGACAAGCGCACCGACGAGGCGACGATCAGCGCAGGCTGACCGCGGCAGACGAGAAACCCGCAGGAGATTCCAATGTTCAAGGCCTTGAAGCTCTTCACCGCGGTCGTGGTCGCCTCCGCGGCCATGGGCGCCCTCGCGGCGCCCGGCGACCCGGTGAAGGTCGTGTACCACATGAACGAGGACGTCGCCCGGGCGCCGCAGACGATCCGCAATATCCGCAATCACCTCACGGCGGATCCGAAGGCCAGGATCGTGGTGGTATCCCACGCGGCCGGCATCAACTTCCTGCTGAAGGACGCCAAGGACCCGAACGGCAATCCTTACGAGGTCGCGGTGCAGGACCTCTCTTCCAAGGGGGTGGAGTTCCGCGTCTGCGAGTTCACGCTGCAGGCCCGCAACCTGCAGAAGTCGGCGTTGATCGACGACGTGAAGTACGTGCCCTCCGGCGTGGCCGAGGTGAGCCGCCTGCAGTTCCAGGAAGGGTATGCGTACCTGAAGCCGTGAGCGCAGGGAGGAGGTCGAGAAACCTTCTCCGTACAACGACAAGACTTAGGAGGAAGCATGAACCGGATCCGACGGGTCGCAACGGTTTTGTCCCTCACGGGGGCCATCGCCGGCATCGCGATCGCGCAGCAGCCGCGCACCACCATCGAGGAAATCGAGCGCTACCGCGCGGCCCTGGGCGACGGCAACCCGGCGGAGCTGTGGGAAGCGCGCGGCGAAGGCATCTGGAAGGAAGCGCGCGGCCCCAACAAGGTGTCGCTCGAGAAGTGCGACCTGGGCCTCGGGCCCGGCGTCGTGAAGGGCGCCTATGCGGTGCTGCCGAAGTACTTCGCCGATAGCGGCAAGGTCGAGGACCTCGAGTCGCGCCTCGTTACCTGCATGGTGAAGCTGCAGGGCTTCAAGCCGGAGGATGCGAAGAAGGATCCCTTCGGTGGCCCCGGCAAGAAGGTGCCGATGGACGCGCTGGTGGCCTACGTCACGGCGGAGTCGCGCGGCCTGGCGATGAACGTCTCGGCGAACCATCCGAAAGAGAAGGAAGCCTACGAGCTCGGCCGCAAGATGTTCTTCTTCCGCGGCGGGCCCCATGATTTCGGCTGCGTCACCTGCCACGGCAGCGACAGCCAGCGCATCCGGCTTCAGGACCTGCCCAACCTCACCAAGAAGGAAGATGCGCAGCGTGCCTACACCTCGTGGCCCGCGTATCGAGTTTCGCAGGGCGAGGTCCGCTCGTTCCAGTGGCGCCTGAACGACTGCTTCCGCCAGCAGCGCTTCCCGGAATTGGACTTCGTCTCCGATGGCTCGGTGGCGCTCACCATGTATCTCGCGAAGAACGCCAACGGCGGCGTGCTCACCGCGCCTTCGATCAAGCGTTGAGGACGATGCCATGAACAAGAGAAACCTCACGATCGCCGCGGCCGCCCTCGTCGCCGCGGGTTGCGCCGGCATGATGGAGTCCGAGCCGCAGGTTACCGATGCGCAGGTGCTCGCGGTGATGAAGAAGTCGTTCCTGCCGAAGGGCCGGGCCCAGCTCGACCGGCTCGACCAGGACGAGATGCAGAAGCTCTGCAGCGAGGCGGGCGCCACGGGCAAGCCGCTCGCGAAGGAAGTCTCCGATCGCCTCGAGAAGGCGCAGGCCGCCGTGATCAAGTACCCGTCGAACCTGATGGGCGACTGGAAATCCGGCGAGCGCATCGCGCAGACGGGCGTGGGCAAGCAGTACACCGACGACCCCGCCACCCCCGCCGGCGGCAATTGCTACGCGTGCCACCAGCTCGCCAAGGCCGAGCTCGCCTTCGGCACCATCGGGCCGCCGCTCTACAACTTCGGCAAGATCCGGGGCTTCACGCCCGCCATGCAGAAGTACGCCTACGGCAAGGTCTACAACTCGCAGGCGTTCTCGGCGTGCTCGTCGATGCCGCGCTTCGGCCACCAGCAGATCCTCACCGAGAAGCAGATCCAGGACGTGGTGGCGCTGCTGATGGAGCCGGAGTCGCCGGTCAATAAATGATGGACGAACGGGCTTCCCGCCTTCGCGGGAATGACAAGGGTGTCATCCCCGCGAAGGCGGGGATCCAATTTCTCCTTGCCGCCGCCGCATTCGCTTGCGGCGCCGCATCGGCCCAGGCCACTTTCGCCACGAAGAGCCTCACGCCGGAATTCGCGCTCAAGGCGGCGCAGGCGGCGCTTGCGCAGTGCCGCAAGGATGGCTTCCAGGTGACGGTAGCCGTGGTCGATCGCGCCGGACTCACGCAGGCGCTGCTCCGAGACCGATTCGCCGGGCCGCATACGCTGGACGTGGCGGCCAACAAGGCCTGGACCGCGGTCTCGTTCAAGACCAGTACCCTCGATCTCGAGCGCGTGACGCGCCCGGGAACCACCATGTCGGGGCTGCGAAACGTGCCCCGCGCGACGGCGATCGGTGGCGGCCTCGCGATCGAGGCGGGCGGTTCTCTCCTGGGCGGCATCGGCGTTTCCGGCGCGCCTGGCGGTGAAGCCGACGAGGCCTGCGCCAAGGCCGGCATCAAGGCGATCGCCGACGACCTGGAGTTCTGAGGATGGATCGAAGAAGCTTCCTCGAGGCGCTTGCGGTGGCGGCTGCCTCCGGCCTGCCGCTCGCCTCGCGCTCGGCGCTGGCGCAGGATGGAAACGCCTTCTACGAGCTGCCGCGCTTCGGCAACGTGAGCCTGCTGCACATGACGGATTGCCATGCGCAGCTGCTGCCGACCCATTTCCGCGAGCCGAACGTGAATCTCGGCATCGGGCCCGCGCGCGGGCAGGCGCCGCACCTCGTGGGCGAGCATCTCCTCAATGCCTTCGGCATTCCACCCGGCTCGCGCGAGGCCCATGCCTTTACCTACCTGGACTTCGAGCGCGCAGCGCGCGCCTACGGAAAACTTGGCGGCTTTGCGCACCTCGCTACCCTGGTGAAGCGGCTGCGCGCCTCCCGTCCGGGCGCATTGCTCCTCGATGGCGGTGACACCTGGCAGGGCTCCGCCACGGCGCTTTGGTCGAAAGGCCAGGACATGATCGACGCGTGCAAGCTGCTCGGCGTCGACGTGATGACCGGCCACTGGGAATTCACCTACGGCCAGGAGCGCGTCAAGCAAGTGGTCGAGGGGGACTTCAAGGGCTCGATCGAATTCGTGGCCCAGAACGTCGCCACCGCCGACTTCAACGACCCCGTCTTCAAGCCGTATACGCTGCGCGAGATCAATGGCGTGCAGGTCGCGATCATCGGCCAGGCCTTCCCCTACACGCCGATCGCGAATCCGCGCTACTTCGTCCCCGACTGGACCTTCGGCATCCAGGAATCCGAGATGCAGAAGCGTGTCGACGAGGCGCGCGGCAAGGGGGCCAAGGCCGTGGTGCTGCTCTCGCACAACGGCATGGACGTGGACCTGAAGATGGCGTCGCGCGTGGCCGGCATCGACGCGATCCTGGGCGGGCATACGCACGATGCGGTTCCGAAGCCGATTTCCGTTGCCAATCCGGGCGGCACGACGCTCGTCACCAATGCCGGCAGCAACGGCAAGTTCCTCGGCGTGCTCGACCTCGACGTGCGCGACGGCAAGGTGAGCGAGATGCGCTACCGCCTGCTGCCGGTGTTCTCGAACCTCCTGCCGCCCGATGCGGCGATGGCCGCGCACATCGAGAAGGTGCGATCGCCCTTCGCCGCGAAGCTCGCCGAGAAGATGGCGGTGACTGAAGGCCTGCTCTATCGCCGCGGCAACTTCAACGGCAGCGTCGACCAGCTGATCCTCGACGCGTTGATGAAGGTGAAGGGCGCCGAGATCGCGTTTTCGCCCGGCTTCCGCTGGGGCACGACGCTGCTGGCGGGACAAGCGATCACGATGGAGCAGGTGATGGATTGGTCGGCGATCACCTACCCGATGACCACGGTCTCGGACCTCTCCGGCGAGATGATCAAGACGATCCTCGAGGACGTCTGCGACAACCTGTTCAATCCGGATCCTTATTACCAGCAGGGCGGCGACATGGTCCGCGTGGGGGGCCTTACTTATACCTGCGAGCCGGGCGAAACCATTGGCAAGCGCATTTCGGACATGCGCCTGCGTGGCAAACCCATCGAGGCCGGCAAGACCTACAAGGTGGCCGGCTGGGCGCCCGTCGCCGAGGGGGCGAAGGGCGAGCCGGCGTGGGAGGTGATCTCCGCGTACCTGCGTGACCGCAAGACGATCGCGCCACCCAAGCTCAGCCTGCCGCGCCTGGTCGGCGTCGAGGGCAATCCGGGGATCGGGTGAGAGCTGTCGCCACTGCGCGGCGCGTCACCCCCGCGAAGGCGGGGGCCCAATTTCTTGTTTCTCTTCTCCTGGCGCTCCCGGCCTTCGGCCAACCCATCCTCGAGTCCCGGCTCGTTCCCATCGAGGTCACGCCCCGCGTCTTCTACGTGCAGGGCCAGCCCGGCGTGGCCAATGCCGCCAACGAAGGCTACAACTCGAACGCCGGCTTCGTGGTGACGGAGGAGGGCATCGTGGTGATCGACGCCCTCGGCACTCCCGCCTTGGGCGAAGCACTGGTCAAGGCGATCCGCACCATTTCCCACGGTCCCCTCAAGCGGGTGATCGTGACGCATTACCATGCTGACCACTTCTATGGCCTGGGTGCGCTCAAGCGCCGCGGCGCCGAGATCTGGGCCCACAAGGCCGCGCAGGACTACCTCGATAACGGCGAAGGCGCGCGGCGCCTCGAGCAGCGCGCCAAGGACCTCTTCCCATGGGTGGACGAGAAGATGCCGCTCGTGCGCGCCGACCGCTGGCTCGACGGCGACACCGCCTTCACTCTCGGCGGCATGCGCTTCGAGGTGATGTACATGGGTCCCGCCCACGCGCCCGACGACGTGATCGTGGTGCTGCCCGGGGAGGGCGTGATCTTCAGCGGCGACATCCTGTTCGCCGGCCGCGTGCCATTCGTCGGCGAGGCCGACAGCAAGCGGTGGCTGGAGCGCATCGATCGCCTGCTGGCCATGAAGCCGCGGGTGATGGTGACGGGGCACGGCGCGGTTTCAGATAATCCGGCCCGCGATCTCGCCCTCACGCGCGACTACCTGGTGTTCCTGCGTACTGCGATGGGGAAGGCGGTCGAGGACTTCACGCCCTTCGACGAGGCCTACGCGAAGACCGATTGGAGCCGCTTCTCGAAGCTGCCGGCCTTCGAGGCCGCGAACCGCATCAACGCCTACGGCACTTACCTGCTGATGGAGCGCGAGGCCTTGAAGAAATAATTGGGTCAGAACAGCTTTTCCCTCTGCCTAGAAAATCTGTTCTGACCCAATTATTTGAAGCGGTAGTATGTCTTGTCGAGGAAGGCCACGATGTGCTCCTCGTCCTCGGGGAAGAGCCCGAGGTTGAGCTCGGAGTTGCAGAGGGCGACCTGGGCCTTGAGCTTCTCGAGGGTCGTGACCTTGCGGTCCTTGCGCAGGTACACCGCCTTGGCGTCCCCCATCGTCTTGTTGTGATGGCAGGTCTCGCACTTCTTCTCCTCGACGAGCTTGCGTCCCTCAGTCGCGTCGGGAGCGGCGAGGGCCGGCAGGCAGAGGGCGAAGAGCGAGGCGCCGAGGGCAGGGAGGGGGTAAATCCGCATGGTTACAGTGTGCCAGAATGCGGCTTCCCATCGCACCCCGCGCCACGCCATGAATCGCTCCAGCATCCTCCTCCTCGCCGCCGCGCTCGCACTGGCAACCGCGCCCCGCGCCGAGGTCGTCGTGATCCCGATCGAAGCCCCGCAGGGCGCCCGCGCCGAGCGCTGGTGGCCCAACGTGACCACGCCCAAGGGCTGGCGCCACGACCGCGACCATAGCGTCAACTACAACCTCAATGCCATGGCGCCCGAGGGCGAGAGCTTCGCCAGCGCCGAGACCGTGATTTACGCCCGCGCCGTGCGCAAGGCGACGGATGCGAGCGTGGACACCGTGCCGAAGCTGATGGCGCGCGAACGCAAGACCATCCTCGAGCGCACGCCCAACTACGAGGTGAAGGGCGGCAAGCCGCTGCTGAGCCGCGACGGCCAGCGGATGCAGGTCGTGAGCTTCACGCCCAAGGGCGACGGCAACTGGGAGCGCGTGGCTTACGGCGAGGAGGGCGACTACTGGCTGCTCTTCGTGCTCTCCGCGCGCTCGAAGAAGGCGTTCGACGCGGCGGTAAAACCCTTCGAGGGCATGGTCTGGCATTACCGGGCCGCACCGTGAGGGGGCTGTTCGTAGCGCTGGCCATCGCGTTCGCGATGCCGGCCACGGCGATGGACGAGGTCCCGTTCATCACCACCCCGGACAACGTGACTCTCGCGATGCTTCAGATCGCCAAAGTCGGTACCCAGGACTACGTGATCGACCTGGGCTCGGGCGACGGGCGCATCGTCATCACCGCGGCCCGGCGCTTCGGCGCCAACGGCCTCGGCATCGAGATCGTGCCCGACCTGGTGGCCAAGAGCCGCGCCAACGCGCGCGCGGCGGGCGTCGAGCAGAAGGCGCGCTTCCGCGAGCAGGATCTCTTCCAGGCGGACCTGCGCCCGGCGACCGTGCTCACCATGTACCTGCTGCCGGAAGTGAACCTGCAGCTGCGCCCTCGCATCCTCACCCTCACCCCCGGCACGCGCATCGTCTCCCACGATTGGGACATGGGCGACTGGAAGCCGGACAAGACGATCGTGGTGGCGGCACCCGACAAGACCATCGGCCTCGAGAAATCGAGCAAGGTGCACCTGTGGATCGTGCCGGCGCGGGTCGAGGGGACGTGGTGCGGCACCGGCAAGATGAAGGGCGCCACGATGCGCCTGCAGCAGCAGTTCCAGGCGTTCGGCGGCGAAGTCGTCCAGGACGGGAAGGGCACGACCTTCGACGGGATGATCGAGGGCAACATCCTGCGCGTGCCCAAGCTCATGAACATGACGCACGACCCGAAAGAAATTCGCATCACCTACGCCACCAAGGCTTCAGGGCTGCACAACACGCGGTTCGTGAAGCAGCGGTCGACCGCCTGCCGCTAGGCCGCCCGGCCCACTCCCAGCATCCACACCAGCCCCGAAAACGTCACGAACGCAACCGCGGTCGTGACGAGGATCGTCGCCGAGACTCGTCCCGCATCCGCTTCGTAGCGGATGGCGAAGATGAACACCCATCCAGCCGAAGGCAGCGCCGCCGTGAGAACGGCGACGAGAGTGGTGAACTCGTCCATGCGGAAGGCCCGCATCGCCAGCCACACGATGAGCGGATGGACGAGCAGCTTGGCCGCGACCGGCAGCGCGATGATCGGCGCGCGCAGGGTCGCATCGGGCCTCACGAGTGACACGCCGATCGCAAACAGCGCACAAGGACCCGCGGCATCGGCCAGGAGCTTCACGATCTCGGAGAAGGGCGCCACCAGTTTCCACTCCATGCCGGAGAATGTGGCGCCAAGGGCCATGCTGATCACGAACGGGTTCAGCAGGATGCGCACGGCGGCATCGCGAACGTCCGCGACCCAGCCGCGGCCGGTCGCCCCACCCATCTCGGCGAGCATCAGCCCCACCGTCGCCACGATCACCAGGTCGACCACGATCGCGATGATGATGGGCCCCGCGGCGCGCTCTCCGAGCAGCGCCACGATCAGCGGCACGCCGATGAATCCCGCATTGCCCACCGCCCCCGTGAGCCCGTAGAACGCGGCATCGCGAGGCCGAGCCTTCAACCGCCGCGCGACGAAGGTCACTACGAGAACGAGCACCACCCCCGCGATCGACCACGCGGCGAAGAACCCCACGTTGGTGATCTCGTGGAATGGCGCGTTGGCGGCGAATCGGAACAGCATCGCCGGGACCGCGAAGAAGAGCAGGAAGCCGTTGAAGGCGGGAACCGCCTCGGTGGGAACCCAGCGGCGACGTGCCGCCAGGTATCCGAAAAATATCAGCGCGAAGAAGGGCAGGGTGACCGATACGATCGGTCCCACGATCAGCGCATGTTGCCTGTGTGGCCCAGTGAATAGCGGCCCGGCTGCGGCCACACCGTGAGGCCGTGGGGCTCGATGCCGACCTTGATCTTCTGCACCGCACCCGTCGTAGTGTCGAATACGTACACCACGTGGTCGTAGCGCCCCGAAAGCCACAACTGCTTGCCGTCCGCCGTGACGTTGCCCATGTCGGGGCTGCCGCCGCCGGGGATCGGCCAGTTCGCCTCGATCTTCTCGGTGGCGAAGTCCATCACGGCGACGCTGCCGGGACCGCCCTTCGAGCCATGGATCTTGTTGGAGCCGCGGTTGGCGATGTAGAGCTTCTTCCCGTCGCGGCTGGGATAGAGGCCATGCGTGCCCTTGCCGGTCTGGATGAAGCCCACTTCCTTGAAGCTCTCGAAGTCGATCACGAAGATGCCGTCGGCCTGCATGTCGGCCACGTAGAAGCGCTTGCCGTCGGGCGAGGAGCGCACGTCCTGGGGCATGCCGCCGCGCGATAGCTTGAGGTACCCCACCACCTTGCGCTCGACCATGTCCACCTTGGCGATGGTCTTGGCGAACTCGCAGGTGAAGACGGCGAAGCGCCCGTCGATCGAAAAATCGGCGTGGTTCACGCCCTTGCACTGCGGCGTCTGGATGAAGTACTTGAACTCCATGGTCTTCGCGTCGCGGAAGGCGAGCCGCTTCTCGGCCTCTTCCACCACGATGGCGTGCTGGCCATCGGGCGAGAAATACATGTTGTACGGGTCGTGCACGAGGACGTCATTGCCCGGCTTGCCGGTCCTGGGGTCGATCGGCGTGAGGCTGCCCTTCTTGTGGTCGCGCTCCGAGTTGTTGGTGACCCACAGCGTCTGCAGGTCCCACGACGGCACCACGTGCTGCGGGTTCA
>JANMHV010000155.1:0-2602 GCA_031375445.1 Burkholderiales bacterium
TGGTGGGCGAGCAGGACGAGAAGATCTACGTCGAGCTCGCCAACGCCAAGCTCGCCACCTTCGGCGTCGATCCCGCGGTGGTGTTCGCGGCCCTGCAGCAGCAGAACGCGGTGACCGCCACCGGCAGCTTCGAGACGCCCACCGACCGCATCTACATCCGCGCCACCGGGGCGCTCGACTCGGTGGAAAGCGTGAAGGCGATCGCGATCCGCGCCAACGGGCGACTCTTCCGCCTCTCGGACGTGGCGACCGTGGGCCGCGGCTTCGCCGACCCGCCGCAGCCGCGCATGCGGTTCATGGGCCGCGAGGCGCTGGGGGTCGCGGTGTCGATGGTGCCGCGCGGCGACATCATCGCCCTCGGAAAGGCGCTCGACGCCGAGATCGAGCGCATCGAGCGCGACCTGCCCGTGGGCCTCGATCTCGATCGCGTCAACAACCAGCCCGAGACCGTGAAGCGCTCGGTGTCGGAGTTCACGCGCTCGCTCGCCGAGGCGGTGGGCATCGTGCTGCTGGTGAGCTTCCTGTCGCTCGGAATGCGCACCGGGCTCATCGTGGCGCTCTCGATTCCGCTGACACTCTGCGTCACCTTCCTCTTCATGTACTACGCCGGGATCGACCTGCACAAGATCTCGCTCGGGGCCCTCATCATCGCGCTGGGGCTGCTGGTGGACGACGCGATCATCTCGGTGGAGATGATGGTGGTGAAGATGGAGGAAGGCTGGGAGCGCGCCCGGGCGGCGAGCTTCGCGTACACGACCACCGCGATGCCGATGCTCACCGGCACCATCGTCACCGCCGCGGGGTTCCTTCCCATCGGCCTCGCGAAATCGTCCACCGGCGAATACACGTTCTCGATCTTCGCCGTGACCACCATCGCGCTCCTCGTCTCCTGGGTCGTCTCGGTGGTGTTCGTGCCCTACCTCGGCTACAAGCTGCTGCCGGACTTCGGCAAGGCCGGCGCCCACGCGGGCGGCCACGCCGTCTACGACAAGCCCTTCTACCGCCGCTTCCGCCGGCTGGTGGCGTGGTGCGTCGACCACCGCTGGATCGTGATCGGCACGACCGCCGTGGTTTTCCTCCTGTCGATCGCGGGCTTCCGCTTCGTGCAGCAGCAATTCTTCCCCGCGGCGAGCCGCCCGGAGCTGATCGTCGACCTGCGACTGCCCGAGGGCTCGTCGGTGCGCGCGACCGAGGCCCAGGTACGCAAGCTCGAGAAGCTCCTGCTCACCGAGCCGCAGCTGCGCGACCGCATCGACAACTTCGTAAGCTACGTGGGCAGCGGCAGCCCGCGCTTCTACCTCCCCTTCGACCAGCAGCTGGTGAACGCGAACTTCGGGCAGTTCATCGTGAACACCAAGAGCAATGCCGACCGCGAGGCGGTGCGCGCACGCCTGCTGCAGCTCTTCGACGACGACTTCCCCGAGGCGCGCGGGCGTGTGAACCGGCTGGAGAACGGTCCGCCGGTCGGCTTCCCGGTCCAGTTCCGCGTGGTGGGCGAGGACAAGGCGGTGATCCGCGGCATCGCCAACGAAGTGGCGGCGGCGATGCGCGAGAACCCTTGGACCCGCGAAGTGAATTTCGACTGGGACGAGCCCTCGAAGGTGATCCGCCTCGTGATCGACCAGAACCGCGCGCGCGTCCTGGGCATCTCCACCCAGGAGCTGTCGCAATTCCTCAACACCGTGCTGTCCGGGCAGGCCGTGACCACTTACCGCGAGCGCGACAAGCAGATCGATGTCGTTGCGCGGGGCGCGCGCGAGGAGCGCGTCTTCATCAGCCTGCTGAAGGACATGGCGATCCCCGTGACCCAGGGCCGCACCGTGCCGCTGGCGCAGATCGCGGAAGTGACCTACGGCTTCGAGCAGGGGGTTTACTGGAGGCGTGACCGCTTGCCGGCGATCACCGTGCGATCCGACCTGAAGGACGGCATCCAGGCGCCGGTGGTGAGCGCGCAACTGCTGGAGAAACTGGCGCCCATCCGCGCCAAGCTGCCGCTCGGCTACCGCATCGACACCGGCGGCGCCGTCGAGGACGCGGGCAAGGGCCAGCAGTCCATCGCGGTGGTGGCGCCGATCATGATCCTGGTGATGGTGACGGCGCTGATGCTGCAGCTGCAGAGCTTCTCGCGCCTGGCGTTGGTGCTGCTTACCGCGCCCCTCGGGCTGATCGGGGTCGCCGCGGCACTCCTCATCTTCAACGTGCCGTTCGGCTTCGTCGCGATGCTCGGCACCATCGCGCTCGCCGGCATGATCATGCGCAACTCCGTGATCCTGGTGGACCAGATCGACCACGACATCCGCGAGGGCGCGGAGCCCGCGGAAGCCATCGTCGACGCCACCGTCCGGCGCTTCCGCCCCATCATCCTCACCGCCGCGGCCGCGGTGCTCGCGATGATCCCGCTGGCACGCAGCGCCTTCTACGGCCCGATGGCGGTGTCGATCATGGGCGGGCTGGTGGTGGCCACCGGGCTCACGCTCCTATTCCTGCCGGCGCTGTATGCGGCGTGGTTCCGCGTGCGCCGGCCCCCGGCCGACGCACCGGAACCGCTCCTGCCGGCCTAATGGGGTCAGGTTGGTTTTTGAACCTGTCCCCTTTATTTTCG
>JANMHV010000182.1:0-8244 GCA_031375445.1 Burkholderiales bacterium
CTCCAGCCGCGAGGCGGTGCGCGCCTTGCCGCGCCGCGCGCGGTGGCCGGTGATGGCGAAGCGGTGCGCCTCGTCGCGCACCTGCTGGATGAGGTGCAACGCCGGATGCTCGGGGGGAAGGCGCCGCGGCTCCGCCTCGCCGGGGAACACCAGCTGCTCCATTCCGGCCTTCCGCTCCACGCCCTTGGAGACGCCGATCATCCGGATCGCGTGCAAGCCCAGGTCGGTCATCACCCCGAGCGCCGCGTTCAACTGCCCCAGGCCGCCGTCGATGAGGATGAGGTCCGGGGTCTTGCCCGCCTCCCCCGCCGCGAGCTTGCGGTAGCGCACGTCGAGCGCGTAGCGCATCGCGCCGTAGTCGTCGCCCGGCTCCACGCCCTTCACGTTGTAGCGGCGGTATTCCGAGCTCGACATGCCGCCCTTGTCGTACACCACGCAGGAGGCGACCGGGGCCTCGCCCATGGTGTGGCTGATGTCGAAGCATTCGATGCGCGCCACCGGCGACTCGCTTCCCAGCCACTCCTGCAGCGCGGCGGCGCGCACCTCCTGGGTCGCCTGCGTCGCCAGGCGTTGGCCCAGCGCGAGAGACGCATTGCGGCGCGCCATGTCGAGCCAGTTGCGCGATTCGCCCACCGGCCGCGAGATCACCTTCACCGGGCGCCCGGCGAGGCCGGCGAGCGTCGCCTCGATCTCCGGGGGGGTCGCTAACTGATCGGCCACCACGCGGCCGGGAATCGGCTGCACCGCGTAGTGCTGCTCGATGAAGGCGACCAGCACAGTGTCGGCGTCGCTGCCCGAGGCGTTGGTGGGGAAGAAGCTGCGGTCGCCCAGGTGCCGCCCGCCGCGCACCATCGCGAGCGTGACGCACCAGAGGCCCTGGGACTCCACCACTACGATGATGTCCACGTCCTCGGCGCGCACCGACTCCGCGGTCTGGCCCGAGAGGATGCGCTGCAGCATGCGGATCTGGTCGCGGAAGTGCGCGGCACCTTCGTAGTCGAGCGCTTCGGCGGCCGCGTTCATCTTGGCCGTGAGGTCGCCGATCACGTCGTGCTCCTTGCCATCGAGGAACTGTGCCGCGTGGTCCACATCGCGGTTGTAGTCCTCCCGGGTCACCAGGCCCACGCACGGCGCCGAGCAGCGGCCGATCTGGTGCAGCAGGCAGGGCCGCGAGCGGTGGCTGAAGACGGTGTCGTCGCAGGTGCGCAGCAGGAAGATGCGCTGCAGGTGGCCGATGGTCTCGCGGATCGACCAGGCGCTCGGGAACGGCCCGAAGTAGCGGTTGCCCTTGGTGTGCGCGCCGCGATAGAACCGGATCTGCGGGAAGGCGTGGCTGGTGACGAGGATGTAGCCGTAGCTCTTGTCGTCGCGGAAGAGGACGTTGTAGCGGGGGGCGAGGCTCTTGATGAGGTTGTTCTCGACCAGCAGCGCCTCGGCCTCGGTGCGCGTGACGGTGGTCTCGGCCCCGGCGATCTGCGACACCATCATCGCGGTGCGCGGGCTCGCGTGGCTCTTCTGGAAGTACGACGAGACGCGCTTCTTCAAGTCGCCCGCCTTGCCGACGTAGATCACGTCTCCGGCGGCGTTCTTGAACCGGTAGACGCCGGGAAGGGGCGGCAGCCCCGCGAGGAGCTCCGCCGGATCGAAGGCGCTCTGCGGCACCGTCTCAGGCAGGGCGAAGGCGGGCCAGCGCCCCGGTGGCCGCGAGGTACGCGGCGCTGGCCGCCAGGGCCGCGGGCGTGATGGACCGGCCGCGCAGCCGCTCCAGGCGCGCCGCGAGCGCGGGCGCGATCGGGCGGGCCTCGAGGCCCTGCAGCATCTCGTCGGCGGCGGCAGGAGTGGTGCAGAGGGGCACCACGTCGCAGCCGGCATCGAGCGCGGCATGGGCGCGCGCCACCACGCCGCCCGCGGTGCGCGCGCCTTCCATCGACAGGTCGTCGCTGAAGATCACGCCGTCGAAGCCGAGCTTGCCGCGCAGGATCTCCTTCAGCCACACCGGTGAGAAGCCCGCCGGGCGCGGATCGACCTTGGGGTAGATCACGTGCGCGGGCATCACGCCGCCCAACTTCGCGGCGAGGCGCCGGAACGGCACCAGGTCGACCGCGGTGATCTCGGCAAGGCTCCTCTCGTCCACCGGCACGTCGTGGTGCGAATCGGCGCGGACGAAACCGTGGCCGGGAAAATGCTTGCCCACCGCGATCATGCCGGCGGCCGCGAGCCCCTCCTGCAGGGCGCCGGCGAGGGCCGTGATCGCCTTCGGCTCGCGGTGGAAGGCGCGGTCGCCGATCACGCCCGATTCGCCGTAGTCCACGTCGAGCACGGGAGCGAAGCTGAAGTCGATGCCGTGGGCCTGAAGCTCGGAGCCGATCACGAAGCCGCAGCCACGCGCGGACTCGAGCGCGCCCGGGGGATCGCGGTCCCAGAGCTTGCCGAGCTCGGCCATCGGGGGCACGAGCGTAAAGCCCTTGCGGAAGCGCTGCACGCGCCCACCCTCATGGTCCACGGCGATCAGCAGCTGCGGCGTGCGTAGCGCGCGGATGGCGCGGCACAATTCGACGAGTTGCAGCGGGGACTCGAAGTTGCGGGCGAAGAGGATCACGCTGCCCACGCGCGGATGGCGCAGGCGCTTCGCATCCTCCGGCGTAAGCACGAGGCCCGCCACGTCCACCATCGCCGGTCCAAGCTTCATTTCGGGTCGATTCCTTCCAGGACGACGAATGCCACGGCCACGCCCGCGTCGTCGGTGAGCGAGATGTGGGCGCGCGTGACGCCGAGAGATGCGAGGTGTGCGGCCATCTTCGCGTCGGGCTGCACCAGGGGCTTGCCCGAGCTATCGCGGCCCACGCTGATCGAGTGCCAGGTGAAGGGCGCGTGGATGCCGGTGCCGATGGCCTTGGCGAAGGCTTCCTTCGCCGCCCAGCGCTTGGCGAGGTGGCTTGCCTTCGCCTTCGTCCGATCGAAGCGCACGCGCTCCTCGGGCGTGAGGACGCGGTTCACGAACCGGTCGCCGAAGCGCTCGAGGCTCGCCCCGATGCGCTCGATCGAGGCCACGTCGGTGCCGATGCCCACGATCACGGGCCGGCGCGCCTCGCGCCCTGCTCCATCAGGCTCTTCATCTCGCGCACCGCCTCGCGCAGCCCCACGAAGATCGCGCGGCTCACGATGGCGTGCCCGATGTGCAGCTCGCGGATTCCCGGCAGGCCCGCCACCGGCTTCACGTTGGCGTAGTTGAGCGCGTGGCCCGCGTTGAAGCGCATGCCTAGGCTGCGGACCGCCTCCCCGGCGCGGCGGATCTTGGCGAGCTCCGCGAGCACCGGCGCGCTCTCGGCATCGCGGCCCTTGGAGTGGAATGCCTCGGCATAGGGCCCGGTGTGGATTTCGCACACCCTGGCGCCGATGCGCGCCGCGGCTTCCACCTGGGCGAGGTCGGCATCGATGAAGACGCTGGTCATGATGCCGGCGCCGTCGAGCCTCGCCACGATTTCCTTCAGGCGCTGCTCCTGGCCCGCGATGTCGAGCCCGCCTTCGGTCGTCACTTCCTGGCGCCCTTCGGGCACCAACATCGCCATCTGCGGCTCGATGCCGCAGGCGATCGCCAGCATCTCGTCGGTGGCGGCCATCTCGAGGTTCAACTTGATGTGGGTGAGCTCCTGCAGCCGGCGCACGTCCGCGTCCTGGATGTGGCGGCGGTCCTCGCGCAGGTGCACGGTGATGCCGTCGGCGCCGCCCAGGTGCGCCTCCACCGCGGCCCACACCGGGTCCGGCTCGTAGGTGCGGCGCGCCTGGCGCACGGTCGCCACGTGGTCGATGTTGACGCCCAGCTCGATCATGGCGCGCGGCCCTTCTCGTCTTCCTCGAGGCGCGCGAGGTCGCGCACCAGCACGCGCGTGGCGAGCTCCTGGCCGTTGAGGGAGTGGTTGATGAGGAGGCGCATCAGCTGCTTGGCTTGCGCGACGGTGGTCGCGTCGTCGAACCTTCCGCGCTCGAGGTCCACGAGCGTGAGTCCACGCAATCTTACCGCATTGAACGGGGTGCTTTCCCCCTCGCGGGCGGGGGTGGCGCCGCGCTCCACCACGTACCAGTAATCGCGCTCGGCCACGATCGGCGCGCCTCCCTGGGCCTCGCGGGCGAGCTCGAGGGCGAAGCCCACTTCCTGCAGCAGGCGCAGCTCGAAGCGGCGCAGCACCGGCTCCAGCCCCACGCGGGCGCTTTGCGCGTCGCCGCGCGTGAGCGCGCGCAGGGCGTCGATCGCCTCGTGGTAGGCCTCGAACAGGCCCTCGTGGGGATCGTCGCGGGTGGTGAGCTTGAGCAGCAGCTCGTTCATGTAGAACCCCGACATGAGGCTGGGGCCGCCCAGCGGCGTGGCGGGCGCGAACGGCTCGGCGGTCTTGAGCGTCTTCAGCTCCCCGCGGCCGAACCAGTCCATCACCAGCGGCTGGAAGGGCGTGAGGAGCGCCCGCGCCGCCGCCTTGGGCCGCCGCGCGCCCTTCGCCACCACGCCCATCCGCCCGTGCTTCTCGGTCCAGACCTGGAGGATCAGGCTGGTTTCCTTGTAGGGATAGGTGTGGAGGACGTAGGCGCGGTCGATTACCCTCTCCCCGGCCCTCTCCCACACCACGTTCCACTCCCTGGGTGCCCGGGGGAGAGGGAGAAACTCACTTGTATCCCAGCGACCGCAGTGCCGCGTCGCTGTCGGCCCAGCCGCTCTTCACCCGCACGTGGGTCTCGAGAAATACCTTGGAGCCGAACAGCGCCTCCATGGCGTGACGCGCCTCGGTGCCGATGCGCTTCAACGTGGCCCCCTTCTCGCCGATCACGATCGCCTTGTGGCTGGTGCGGTCGACGTAGATCACCGCCGAGATGCGCCGCAGGTTGCCCTCCACCACGAAGTTGTCGACCACGACCGCGATGGAGTAGGGCAGCTCGTCGCCCAGCAAACGGAAGATCCGCTCGCGCACGAGCTCCGCGGCGAGGAAGCGCTCCGGGCGGTCGGTGACCTCGTCCTCCGGGTACATGGCGGGCTGCTCGGGCAGGTGCTTCCTGATCTCGTAGAGCAGCGCCTTCACCTGCGTGCCCTTCTCCGCGCTCACCGGCACGAGGGCCGCGAAGTCGTGCATCTTCGAGGTGGCGGCGAGCATCTCGGCCAGCTTCGCCTTGTCCTTCAGCTTGTCGACCTTGTTCAGCGCCAGGATCACCGGGGCCTTCGCCGGAAGCAGCTTCAGCAGCGGCGCGTCGCGCTCGTCCCAG
The DNA here is from genome assembly GCA_031375445.1 of Burkholderiales bacterium. Lineage (GTDB taxonomy): Bacteria > Pseudomonadota > Gammaproteobacteria > Burkholderiales > Usitatibacteraceae > Usitatibacter. The sequence continues at coordinate 5,248 of JANMHV010000182.1, forward strand.
CCGTGCGAGTCGACCACGAACACCACCACGTCGACCTCGGCCGCCACCTGGCCCACGGTGCGGTTCATCTCGCGGTTGAGCGCGTTCTTGTGCTCGGTCTGGTAGCCGGGGGTATCGACGAAGATGAACTGCGACGACTTGTCGGTGTAGACGCCCTGGATGCGCTGGCGCGTGGTCTGCGCCTTGCGCGAGGTGATCGCCACGTGGGCGCCGACGATGTGGTTCAGCAGGGTGGATTTGCCCACGTTCGGGCGGCCCACGATGGCGACGGTGCCGGTGCGGAATGCGAGCTGGCTCATGGTTTGCGACTTCCCGGCAGGTTATCCAGTTGGACCATCACGGCCTGGGCGGCGTTCTGCTCCGCGGCGCGGCGGCTGGCCCCGGTGCCCGAGCCCACCATTCCCAGGTCATCCACGCGGCACTCGACGATGAAGGTCTGCTCGTGCGCCTCGCCCTCGGTCTTCTGCACCACGTAGCGCGGCAGCGCCAGTTTGCGCCCCTGGAGGTGCTCCTGGAGCGCGGTCTTGGGATCCTTGTCGAGGGGCAGGCCCTCCTGGCGGTCGAGCCGCTCGCCCAGCAGGCGCCCCACGGCCGCGCGCGTCGCCTCGAAGCCGGCGTCGAGGTAAACCGCGCCCAGCACCGCCTCGAGCGCGTCGGCGAGGATCGACGGGCGGCGGAATCCGCCGCTCTTCAACTCCCCCTCCCCCAGCCGCAGCCGGTCGCCCAGCCCGAGGCCCAGTGCGACTTCCGAGAGCGAGGCCTGGTTCACCAGCGAGGCGCGCAGGCGCGAGAGGTCCCCTTCGGGCAGGCGCGGGAAGCGCTCGTAGAGCAGGGTCGCGACCGCGCAGTTGAGGAGGCTGTCGCCGAGGAACTCGAGCCGCTCGTTGTGCGGCGTGCCATGGCTGCGGTGGGTCAGCGCCTGGCGGGCGTGCTCCGGATTCGCGAAAACGTGACCGAGGCGCCCTTCCAGCTCGGCGAGGCCCTCGACAGGCTTCGCGCCGGGCGCCTTCTTGCGGGTCACTTGGCCGTCGTCACCGTGAAGTCGAGGCAGGCGGCGAGGTTTCCGACCATGTCGATCTTCCTGGACCAGGAGGCGGTGACGACGGTCTCGCCGCCATCCTTGCCGATCTCGAGGTCTTCGGGCCGCACCGCCTTCACGTCCTCGATCGCGTTCCTCTTCTCGAACGAGTTGCGGATGTCCTTCACGGTGCCCTTCAGGTCCCCGGCCTGCTCCATCGAGGCGAACATCTTCTTGACCGCGAAGTAGTCCATGTACGACGGCAGCAGCTTGGCGGCCATGACGCCGACGAAACCCAGGACCCCCAGGGTGACGATGGTGCCCGACAGCGTGATGCCGCGTTGCTTCCTCATTTAACCTCCCCTTTTGCCGCAAGTGCTGTGTTGTTGGTCTTCCGGCTATTCGATGCCGTTGCCGATGCGCTTCAGGTCGCCGAAGTTCATCCAGACCAGGAAGGCGCGACCCTTCACGTGGTCATCGGGGACGAAACCCCAGTAGCGGCTGTCGCTGCTCTGGTCGCGGTTGTCTCCCATCATGAAGTAATGCCCCGCGGGAACCGTGCAGCTGAAACCCTCGTCATTGTATTCGCAATTATCTCGGTGAGGAAATTGCCGGACCTGCGACAAGTCCACCGGCGGCTGCGCCGGAACGATCATCATCTGGTGCGGTTTCTCCCCGAGCTTCTCGGTGAAAGTCGGAAGCCTGAGGTAGTTGATCTCGGCATCGGTGTAGTAGCCCCCGCCCTGCACCGGGACCGGCTCGCCGTTCACCGACAGGCGCTTGCCGCGGTAGGCGACCTTGTCGCCGGGCGTGCCGACCACGCGCTTGATGTAATCCACGGTCGGGTCGGCCGGGTACCGGAACACCACCACGTCGCCCCGCTTGACGGGGTTCAGGTCGACGACCTTCCGGTTGATCACCGGGATGCGGATGCCATAGGTGTACTTGTTGACCAGGATGAAGTCGCCCACGAGGAGGGTGGGCTTCATCGAGCCCGACGGGATCTTGAACGGCTCCACCCAGAACGAGCGGATCAGGAACACCACCACGATCACCGGGAAGAAGGCGCGCGCCATGTCCACCACGACCGGCTCGGCTTCCCCGGCGGTGCGGCGCGGCTTCAACACCTTCGCGTCGACGAGCCACAGGAGCCCCGTGATCACGGCGGCCAGCAGCAGCACGGCGGCGAAGTCGGTGAACTTGAGCAGCAGGCCCATGGCGGCGATGAAGAGCACCGGCCATGCCACCTCGAGCAGGCCCTTCCTCGCCTCGCTCCTCTCCTTGCCGCCGCGCGTGGCGGCGAAGTCCCAGGCGATGAGTGCGAAGCTGGCACCCGCGGCGACCATCGCGATCAACTCCCAATCGAGTCCTGACTGCGGCATCTAGCGGTCTCCCGTCTGGAGGATGGCGAGGAAGGCTTCCTGGGGTATCTCCACGTTGCCCACCTGCTTCATGCGCTTCTTGCCCGCCTTCTGCTTCTCGAGCAGCTTCCTCTTCCTCGAGATGTCCCCGCCGTAGCACTTGGCGAGAACGTTCTTCCGGAGCGCCTTGATGCTCTCCCGCGCGATGATGTTGGCGCCGATGGCCGCCTGCACCGCGATGTCGAACATCTGGCGCGGGATGAGGCCGCGCATGCGGGAAGCGAGCTCGCGGCCGCGATATGGCGCGGTCTGGCGGTGCACGATGATCGACAGCGCATCGACGCGGTCGCTGTTGATGAGGATGTCGAGCCGCACCAGGTCGCCGGCGCGGAATTCCAGAAATTCATAATCCAGCGACGCGTAGCCGCGGGAATTCGACTTCAGCTTGTCGAAGAAGTCCATCACCACTTCGTTCAGCGGCAGGTCGTAGGTGAGGATCACCTGGCGCCCCACGTACTGCATGTTCACCTGGGAGCCGCGCTTGTCGTTGCACAGCGTCATCACCGGGCCCACGTACTCGTGCGGCATGATGATGGTGGCGCGGATGATGGGCTCGCG
>JANMHV010000217.1:0-6722 GCA_031375445.1 Burkholderiales bacterium
CTTGCTTCGCTCGGATATCGAGTCGTGAGGTATTGGAACAACGATGTGCTGGGGAATATGGATGGTGTGTTGGAGGATTTGTTGAAGGAACTACGGCGACCCTCTCCCCGGCCCTCTCCCAAGGGAGAGGGAGAAAAGCGACCCGCTCCCCGGCCCTCCCCCAGGGGGGAGGGCGATTAGGAATCGGCGGTAACCACCAGGCTGTACGCGCCCACCAGGGTCGCCGCGATGCCGGGGCCGAGGGCGCGCAGGGCCCAGCGTGGCGCGTACACCAGGGCCTCGCGCAGGTTGGCGGGGCGGCGGGCCATGAAGCCCGGAACGAAGAAGGAGTCGACGATCTTGTAGCCGGCGAGCTCCAGCGTGGCGAGCGCGGTGTAGGAGTTGAAGTAGTGCAGGTGGCCCAGGTTCTCGCGGTCGGGCTTGAGCCCGCGCATCAGCTTCGCGATGCTCATGTCGAGCGGCACGTTGAAGATGAATCGCCCCGCGCTCTTGCGCAGCGTGCGCAGGAACCCGATGTAGTCTTCCACGTGCTCGAAGACGTCCAGGCACAGCGCCAGGTCGAAGCGTTCGCTGGATTCGAGGAGGTTCTCCTGCCGGTAGGTCACCCCGGTCCTGCCTGCCCAGAACTCGCTCGCGTCCGGCGATACGTCGTAGCCGAAGACTTTGCAATCGGGATGGTTTTTCGCGACCAGCTCGGCGATGAGGCCGGCGCCACAGCCGATGTCCACGCAGGTGGAGAATCGGGTACCGGTGCGCTGGATGGCTTTTTCAACCTGGGCCGCCTTGAAGGGGCTGTCTTCTTCGTGCCAGGTCCTGGTGTGTTTCAGGTACCTGCCATCGGCGTAGATGTCGTTCATTTTTCCTCCGTCGACGTGCATCCTAACCGCTTGAGAGGGAAGTTCGCATCGTGAATAAAAGCAAGTCGGTCTACACCTGCACCGAGTGCGGGGGGCAAACGCTCAAGTGGCAGGGGCAATGCCCGCACTGCAACGAGTGGAATACGCTGCTCGAGACGGCTGCGGAGGCCAAGGGCAAGGCGGGGGCGCATCGCTTTGCGAGCATCGCTGGGACGGCTGAAGTGGTGGAGCTCTCGGAGGTCGAGGCGCGCGATTTCCCGCGGCTGCCGACGCTCATCGGCGAGTTCGATCGCGTGCTGGGCGGCGGGCTGGTGGAGGGCGGCGTGGTGCTGATCGGCGGGGATCCCGGGATCGGCAAGTCGACGTTGCTTCTGCAGGCGGTCGCGCGGCTGGCGGAGCAGGTGCCGGTGCTCTACATCACGGGGGAGGAGTCGGCGCAGCAGGTGGCGCTGCGGGCGCGGCGGCTGGGGGTGAATGCGGCGAAGGTGCGGTTGCTGGCGGAGATCGAGCTGGAGAAGATCCAGTCGACGCTGGCGGCGACCAAGCCGCGGGTGGCGGTGATCGATTCGATCCAGACGCTTTACTCGAGCGCGCTGACTTCGGCGCCGGGGTCCGTGGCGCAGGTGCGGGAGTGTGCCGCGCAACTCACGCGTTTGGCCAAGCAGACCGGCATCACCATTGTGTTCATCGGGCATGTGACGAAGGAGGGCGCTCTGGCGGGGCCGCGAGTTCTCGAGCACATGGTCGACACGGTGCTCTACTTCGAAGGCGAGACCCACACCAGCTTTCGGCTCATCCGCGCGTTCAAGAACCGCTTCGGCGCGGTGAACGAGATCGGCGTTTTCGCGATGACGGAGAAGGGGCTGCGCGAGGTGACGAATCCCTCGGCCCTCTTTCTTTCGCAGCACGCGACCGGTGTGGCGGGCTCGTGCGTGATGGTGACGCAGGAGGGCTCGCGGCCGCTGCTGGTGGAGCTTCAGGCGCTGGTGGATGAGGCGCATGGCAATCCCAAGCGGCTCACGGTGGGGCTGGAGCTCAATCGCCTTGCGATGCTGCTCGCGGTGCTCCATCGCCATGCCGGCATCGCGCTCTTCGACCAGGACATCTTCGTGAATGCCGTGGGCGGCGTGCGCATCGCGGAGCCGGGTGCCGACCTGGCGGTGATGCTCGCCGTGGTCTCGAGCCTTCGCAATCGCCCGCTGCCGGAGAAGCACGTGGTGTTCGGCGAGGTGGGGCTGGCGGGGGAGGTGCGGCCGGTGCATCGCGGCCAGGAGCGCCTGCGCGAGGCGGCGAAGCTCGGCTTCACCCACGCCATCGTGCCCGCCGCCAACCGGCCCAAGCAGCCGATCCCGGGCCTCGAGATCATCGCCGTGGAGCGGGTGGTGGAGGCGGTGGATTACCCAAAATAATTGGGTCAGAACAGGTTTTCCTGGCGCCGACGGCGGTCGGCAGGAAAACCTGTTCTGACCCAATTATTTCTTCCCCCCTAAGGCTTCCAGAGCTTCGCCTGGCCCAGCTCCGGTGCAAGCGCGAGGAGCGCGGCCTTGCCTTCCAGGGCGCGCTTTTTCCAGCCCGGCCCACGTCCCAGCGCATCGCGCCATGCGCCGTTGAACGACTTCGCTTGCCCGGTCGCCAGGAGATACTCCGCGAGGCTCGCGGCCTGCATCAGGTCCTTGCGAGCCTTGGTTCGCTCGGAGGGTGGGCGCTCGCCGTAGATGACCAGCTTGTGGATGGCGTAGCGCTCCGGCGCGGGCAGGTTGACGGTGCAGGCTCCGGTATTGCCGAACACGCAGCCCTGCGTCGTTCCCTCGAGGGAGAACTCCATGAACTTGAGCGGCTCGAGCGCGAGGTTCAGGTCGGGCATCACGACCGCCTTGCCGCCGCGCGTCATGCTGGTGAGGAAATCCAGCCGAAGCTCCTGGTCCTGGGGGTTGCGGGGTTGGGCGCCAGCGCCGCCGTCGAACTCGGTGAGCGGCAGGAGGCCCAGCTCCAGCGATTCCAGTGCCCCGTGCACGTCAATCTTGAGATCCGCGGGAAGCGCCACGGACACGTTCCTTCCCGCATGCGCGAAGTCGACGTCGAGCGTCGCGGACCCATGGAGCCAACGCACTCCCAGCAGGTTCCCGAAAGCCACGAAAGCATGGGTGCCGACGAGAACTCCGCCCGCCCTGAAGAAACCGTAGTCGGCTAGCCGCTTCACGATCCTGAAATGTTTAGGCACCAGAGGCGCGCAGCCCTGGGCGATCGCGGCCTTGGCCTGGGGTGCGAGCGGCTTCGTGCGGCGGCCGGTTTCGAAGCGTTCGATCAGCGCGCGGACCCGATCCCCATCGGGGCCCACGTACGACATGCGTACTTTTCCGCCGACCTCGCGGAAGGCGAAGTACCAATAAGACTGCCCCTTGCGGACCAGCTTCTGGAAGCTGCCGACGAGGCCGGCGAGTGCATTCGTGGTCTCGAAGGCGCGCGTCTGCTCGGCGAGCTCGGCGTAGGAGGTCTGGGCGGAGAGGGGGAGTTCGGAGAAGCGCATAGTTGCTAAACAATTTACAAAAATGTTTAGCAACTTGCAAGAGGCAGACCCTCTCCCCGGCCCTCCCCCACACCACGCATCGCTCCCTGGGTGCCCGAGGGGGAGGGAGAAAAGCCGCTACTTGATCAGGAGGGCGACGGCGAGGGCGACGGCGGCGATGGCCAGCACGATGATGGCGGCGACGGCGACGAGGTTGGAGCCGGTGGCGGCCGGGGGCATGGGGGGAATGTCCGGCGCCACCTGGGGCATCGAGCGGAACACGGTCTTTTTGCGCTCCTCGGCGGGCGGGGCGGGCTCGGGCGCGATGCCGGCCTGGGCCGCGAGCGGGCTGCCGGGCTCGATCTTGCCGCGGTAGGCGCGCATCTTCTGCGTCTGGGTGATGTACTCGCGGAAGTCCTCGGTCTGATCGGTCATCGAGGCGAGGCGCAGGGTCGCGTCGAACGAATCGAAGGTCTTGGCGAGCGGCACCGGCTTCGCTTCCTCGGTGGGCTTGGACTCGCCTTCATTCCCGGACTGCATCGGCAGCGTGGCGGTATCCACCAGCCGCGAAGGGGGTGTGGCCTCCCGCGCGCGTGAAGGCGCGTTGGTGGCCTTCAGCGCCGTGGCGGGCCGCGACGAATCCATCTGCCGGCGCACTTCGCGAAGGTCGTCGGCGAGCTCCTTGATCGACTGGTACCGGTCGTCGAGCAGCTTGGCCATCGCCTTGGCGACGATCAAGTCCAGCATCGCGGGCACGGCGCGGTTGTGGTGCGAGGGCGGCGGCGGCGTGGTGTTCACGGTCGCGTACATGATGGCGTTCACGTTGTCGCCATCGAAAGGCGCAACGCCCGTGAGCGCTTCGTAGAGCACGACACCCAGCGAGAAGATGTCGCTGCGATGGTCGATGGTCTTGCCGATCACCTGCTCGGGCGACATGTAGCGCGGGCTTCCGAGGATCAGGCCCGTCATCGTCTTCACCGCCGAGTTGGGCAGGCGGGCGATGCCGAAGTCGGTGATCTTCGCGATCCCGCCCTTCATCACCATGATGTTCGAAGGCTTCACGTCCCGGTGCACGATGCTCTGCTGGTGCGCGAACCAGAGCCCGTCGGCCACCTGCGAGATGATGTCGACCACCTGGTCGGAGGGCATCTGCGTGCCGGAGGCGATGATGTCCTTCAGCTCCGCGCCTTCCAGGAACTCCATCGCCATGTAGGCGACGCTCTCGGTCTTGCCGACGTCGTAGATGGTGACGATGTTGGGGTGGTTCAGGCGCCCCGCGGCCTTGATCTCCTGCTGGAAGCGGGCCTCGTACTCCTCCAGCTCCTGGCGCGAGAGATTGAGGTTGATCGTCTTGATCGCGACCGTGCGGTCGATGATCGGGTCCACGGCCTTGTACACCGTGCCCATCGCGCCCTGGCCGATCTCGGACACGATCCTGTAGCGGCCCAGCGTGGAGATCATCTTCAGTTCTTTTTCGGCACCGCGGCGGCGGGCGGCGCCACGGCCTTCTCGCGGGCGGATTTTTCGCGGCCTTCCTTTGCGGCGAGGTCCTTCTTCGCCTGCGCCTTGGCGGCGGCGAAGGTCCGGGCCCAGCTCGGATGGCCCGCCTCGGCCGGCGCCAGGTCGAAGTTGGGATCGACGTCGTAGATCTTCACGAACGATGCCCGGCAGGCGCTGATGCGCTCCTTCAGGCACTGCGAGAACGCCACGTGCTTCATCGCGCGCACCTGGTCCGCCTTGTCCTTCAGGTTCTCCTTCAGCGCCCCCTCGAGGAGGCGCAGCGCCGCGTCGTAGTCGCCGGCGTCGTACTGCACGATTCCGTCGGCGAGCATCTGCTCGGCCTTCGCCATCGGCAGCAGCGACATCGGCTTGCGATTGACCGCTTCGCGCTCGGCGATGAGCTGGTTGCGCACGTTGCGATAGACCGGACCCCAGATCGGGTGGCCATCCTCGGCGGCGGTGAGCGAGAAGTCCGAGTTGATCTCGAACGCCTTGCGGAACTCGTCGCGGCACGGGGCCTCGCGGCTGGACACGCAATGGGAGAACGCGATGAACTTGCGCGCCTGCGACTGCTCCGCCTTCGACAGCATGCCGTGGTCGAGCGAGCCGGCGAGGGTGCGGATGGCGGCGTCGTATTCGCCCGCGTTGTACTGCTCGATGCCCCGCGTGAGCTGGCCCTTGGCGCGTTCGCGCAGGGAATCCTCGCTCACCTGCGGCACGGCGGTGGGGGCGGGCTTGTCGGTGCCGGGCAACTGCTGGCAGGCCCCGGCGAGGAGCGCCAGGGCGGCGATGATCAGGCGATGGGCGAACGTCACTGGAATTTATGCCTCACGGTGATTTCGTCGCGGGCCTTCAAATCCAGATTTACGACGTGCGGGGCGAAAGTGGTGTTGCGAACCTCGACCTTGTACTTGCCCGGGTCGAGCTTGAGCGATTTCTTGGGCGGCGTCACACCCTGGGACTTGCCGTTCACGAAGATCTCGCCCCACGGCTGCACCGAGAAGACGAGAGTGGCGCCGACGGTGGCGGGTGCGCCAGGCGCTGCGGCCGTTCCCGAGGCTGCGGCCGTTCCCGGGGCCGATCCCGGGGCCGTGCCCGGCGGCGACGTGGCGCTACCGGGCGCGGCGGCCGCAGGCTTCGTGGCATCCGCCTTCGGGCCCGCGGCCTTGCCGGCATCGGCCCCCTTTTCGGGCGCCTTGGCTTCCGGCGCGGGCAGGGTGGCCACGGGCGGCGTCGGGATGACGCTCGACGTCGGCGCGGGCAGCAGCACCTTGGTGTCGGGATTGGCGGGCTTGGGCTCGGGCATCTTCGCGACGGGCTTGGCGGCTTCCACCGGCGCCGCGGCGGCGACGGTATCGGGCGGGGCGCTTTTCTTCGTGGCGACCAGCACGCCCAGCACCAGCACCACGGCGCCGAGGGCCGCCGCCACCAGGGTGAGCTTCTTCTTGTCCTGAACGAAGGAGGGGATGGTGAGCGTGACCGTGGCCGCCCCCGTGGGCACGTGGCTGCCGGTGCGCACGCGAGCCACGTTGGGGGTGGTGGTGGAGGCCCGGTCCTTCATGCCGTCCTTGGCCTTCTGGAGCGCGCCCTCGTGGTGGCCGACCACGTAGATCTCGTGCTCGCGCACGTGCTTGTCGGTGCGCGATCCCTCGTAGTGGAAGAGCTTGGCGTACTCGCTGGCCAGGTTCGACACCACGTCGTAATACGAACGGGAAACGACGATCTGGCCGGGGCGCGCGAAGCTCATGATGCGCTGCGCCACGTTGATGCCGTCGCCGATGATGTTGGGGTGCCCGTTGATGTCCTTCACGAGCTTGACCGGGCCCAGGTTGATGCCCATCCGCACCGAATCCTCGCCG
>JANMHV010000266.1:0-5182 GCA_031375445.1 Burkholderiales bacterium
GTCCCAGGTGAGGTTGTGCTTCATCAATAGCGGCGTGATCGCGTGCACCGGCCCCAGCCCCATCTCGGAGGGATCGAGCGCCCCCCAGTGGGTATCGACGATCCGGCCCAGGGGCTTCAGCCCGTGCTCGGCCACGGCCTCGTCGCTGGCGAGGATCAGCATCGCGGCGCCATCGGTCACCTGGGAGCTGTTGCCGGCGGTCACGTTGCCGTAGGTGCGGTCGAAGACGGGCTTCAGTTTCGCGAGCTTCTCGACGCTCGAATCGCGCCGCACGCCGTCATCGGCCGTGTACACGGTGCCGTCGGGGCCGTACATCGGCTCGACCTCGGATAGCTGGCCATTGTCCTGGGCGAAGGCGGTGCGGCGGTGGGACTCCACCGCGAACTCGTCCATCATCCGGCGCGTGACGCCGAAGCGCTTGGCGACGATCTCGGCTGTGGATCCCATCGAGATCTTGACGATCGGGTCGGTGAGGCCGCGCAGGATGGCGATGACGGGGGCCAGGTTCGACACCTTGAAGCGCGTGGCGAGCGCCGCCTTCTGCCCGAAGCTCTTGGCGGCGTACCAGGCTGCCAGCCAGTTCACCATCGCGGGACCGTAGAGCAGCGGCGCATGGGACATCGCATCGGTGCCGCCGGCAAGGATCAGGTCGGCGCGGCCGGCGAGGATGTTGACCACGGCGGAGTCGAGCGCCTGCATTCCCGAGGCGCAGTTGCGCATCACGGTCCATGCCGGCACCTTGTCGCCGCAGCCCAGGCGCAGCGACACCACGCGCCCGATGTTGGCCTCGTCGGCCGAAGGCATCGCCGCACCCACGATCACCTCGTCGAACGCGGTGGGCGCGAACGGCTGGCGCAGCAGCAGCGGCCGCGCCGCGTTGACGGCGAGGTCCGAGCCGGTGAAGGGTCCGAGGCCGGTGCGCGCCTTGAGGAACGGAGTGCGCGCGCCGTCGACTACATGGACGCGGCGACGGCCTTCTTGCGGGGTTCCTGCCATGTGTCCTCCGGTTTGGCGCCGCGCGCGAGGTCGTGGGGGAAATCGTCCACCTTGATGACGTCGCGGCGCAGCTGGTCGGTTCGCTCGAGGTGGGCCAGCTCCGCTGCCGTTACGATGCCCGCGGCAACGGCGGCGCGGCGCTTCTCCTCCGGCGTGCGCTGCGGGAGCCTGCCTTCCTTGGCAGCCGCGCGCAGCTTGGCCTCGATGGGCTCGGCGGCAATCACCGCTTCCATCGCGAACTCGAGGCGGCCGACCACGTCGTTCTCGTCGCGCGGGATGTAGGCGCCGGCGGTGAGACGATCGCGCGCCGCGCAGGGGGTGATGAGGATCTGCGCCACCTTGGAGCCCACCTTGTCGCTGGCGGCGTTGAGGGTGAGGCCCTTCGGGAAGATCAGCACCCGCAGCAGCACGGCGATGAGGCGGCTCGGGAAATTCGCCACCACGCCCTCCATGGCGACCTGGAGGCGGAAGAAGCTGTCGTACATCGCCCAGTGCAGCAGCGGGAGATCTTCCTTCTGGCGGCCCTCATCCTCCCAGCGCTTCACCGTGGCCGACATCATGTAGAGGAGCGACAGGCAATCGCCGAGGCGCGCGGAAATCTTCTCGCGGCGCTTCAGCTGCCCGCCGATCACGAACATCGAAACGTCTGAGATGAGCGCGAAGGCCGAGGAGAAGCGCGTCATGATCTGGAGGTAGCGGCGCGTCTCGGGAGCACCCGGCACCACGAGGCCCGCCCCACCCGTCATGCCGAGCCAGAGCGAGCGCGCGGCGTTGGAGATCGTGAAGCCGATGTGGCCCCAGAAGGCACGGTCGAAATCGGCGAGGCTGTCCTTCTGGGCGGCGTTGATCTCCTTCAGCACGAACGGGTGGCAGCGGATCGCCCCCTGGCCGAAGATGATCATCGAGCGCGTGAGGATGTTGGCGCCTTCCACCGTGATCGCGATCGGGATCGTCTGGTAGGCGCGGCCGAGGTAGTTGTTCGGCCCCATCATCACGCCCTTGCCGCCGTGGATGTCCATGGCGTCGTTCAGGATCGAGCGCATGCGCTCGGTCATGTGGTACTTGCAGATGGCACCGATGACGCTCGGCTTCTCGCCCGAGTCCAGCGCCACCATCGTCATGCGGCGCATCGCGTCCATGAGATAGGTGCTGCCGCCGATGCGCGCCAGCGGCTCCTCCACGCCCTCGAACTTGCCGATGGGCATCTTGAATTGCGAGCGCACGCGCGCGTAGGCGCCGGTGGCGCGGCTGCCCAGCTTGCCCGCGGCCATCGACATGGAAGGCAGCGAGATCGCGCGGCCCGCGGCAAGGCACTCCACCAGCATCCGCCAGCCGCGGCCCACCTGCTCCTGCCCGCCGATGATCCACTCCATCGGGATGAACACGTCCTTGCCGGAGTTGGGCCCGTTCATGAACGCGGTGTCGAGCGGGATGTGGCGCCGGCCGATGTTCACGCCCTTGTGCGAGGTGGGGATCAGCGCGAGCGTGATGCCCAGCTCCTCCTCGCCGCCCAGGAGCTTCTCGGGGTCGTAGAGCTTGAACGCGAGGCCGAGGAGGGTCGCCACGGGCCCCAGCGTGATGTAGCGTTTGTCCCAGGTGAGGCGCATCCCGAGCACCTCGCGTCCCTCGTGCATCCCCTTGCAGACGATGCCGAAGTCGGGAATCGCCCCCGCGTCGCTACCCGCCTCGGGGCTGGTGAGCGCGAAGCACGGGATTTCGAGGCCCTTCGCGAGTCGCGGCAGGTAATGGTTATTGTTCTCGTCGGTGCCGTAGTGGATCAGCATCTCCGCCGGCCCCAGCGAGTTGGGCACCATCACGGTGACGGCGGCGGTGCCGCTGCGGGTGGAGATCTTGGTCACGATCTCCGAATGCGCGAAAGCGGAGAACTGGAGGCCGCCGTAGGCCTTGGGGATGATGATGCCGAGGAACCCGTTGTCGCGGATGAATTTCCACGCCTCGGGCGACAAGTCCATGCGATCGTGGGTGATGTCCCACTCGTCCAGCATGCCGCAGAGCTGCTCCACGGGCCCGTCGATGAACGCCTGCTCCTCGGCCGAAAGCTTCGCCTGCGGATAGGCCATCAACGTCTTCCAGTCGGGCTTCCCGGTGAAAAGCTCGGCATCCCACCACACGCTGCCGGCGTCCAGCGCCTCCTGCTCGGTCTGCGACACCTTCGGCATGATCTTCTTGTAGAGGCCGAAGATCGGCCCCGATACCACCGCGCGGCGGATCGGCTTCACGATCGAGAGCGCGGCAAACGCGATGATCGCGATCCACATCGCCGAGACGAGCCATATCGGTCCGTCGGCGGCCATCACCGCGAGCGTGAAGAGCGAGAGGCCCACAGTCCAGGCCACCCCGTTTGCACGGTGATAGGCGAGCGTCCATTTGAGGGCGCCGAGGGCAACGACGAAACCGGCGATGGTGAGTCCGGTGGCGAGGGTCATGGTGTTTCTCCTAGTCGCCCGAGACCAGCTCGAGCTTGCGTGAATCGCCCACGGGCGGGGCTTTCAACCCCGCCACGAGGAACGGGGCGAGCCGCTGCAGCAGCAGCTCGTCGTTGTCCTTCTCGGCGCCCACCTGGGCGTAGATGCGCAGCGCGTCGGTGCCCGCGGCGGTGTACGAGAGCGCGCCCATCACGAAGTGCAGGCGCCAGGTGAGCTCCTGGCGCGAGATGTGCGGCAGGGCCTTCGAGAACGCCTCCTTGTAGCGGGCGATCATGTCGGCGTACTGGTCAGAGAGGAGCTGGCGGATGAAGGGCGCGGGATCGGCATAGGCGCGGCCGAGGAGGCGCAGGAAGTTCTTGCCCCCGCGCTTCTCGTCCCGAGCCAGGCGCAGGGCCGGGATCAGCATGGCGGTGATGATTTTTTCGCAGGTCACCGGCTTGCCCCCGGCTTCCTTCTCCGCCGTCTCCAGCAGCTCGATGCGCTCCTGGTTCATCGGGTCCAGGCGCCGCGTGAGCACCGCGGTGAAGAGTTCCTCCTTCGAGCCGAAGTGGTAGTTCACCGCCGCCAGGTTCACCGAGGCGGCCGACGTGAGCTGGCGCAGGCTCGTCGCCTCGAACCCGTGCTCCATGAACAACCCCTCCGCGGCATCGAGGATGCGCGTCTTGGTGTCCTGGGATGCGACGTCGGTCGCCACGCCCTTGCGGGCGGGCCGGGTGGAGGCCATGTTTGAAACGCTCGATTCAAACGATCGTTTGAATCTTACCGCAATGGGTGGGGAGCTGTCAGCGGGGTAGGTGAAGGGGGCGTTGGTGAGTGATTCACACACCGAGACTGGGGGACGCAGATGGCCGCTGATCTGGAGGCGATAAATGCGGGGATATTGAATTCAATCAATGAGATCACCCGCGTCATCATCGGTGCGGGGATGAAGGTCAGTAACGAGCTGGGAGCTGGGTTTATCGAAAAGGTATACGAAAGGGCTCTGGCGCTCCAGATTGGAAAGGCGGGGCTCGAGGCGCGGCGACAGGCACCGATCAGCGTGAGCTATGAAAACGAAATCCTCGGCGTTTACGTGGCCGACATCCTCGTTGAAGGCATGGTGATCGTCGAGGTTAAGGCACTACCCGCCTTGCACTCCGCGCATCGATACCAGTGCATCAACTACCTTAAGGCAACTGGAATGCCCGTGTGCCTGCTGATGAACTTCGGCCGGCGGCGCCTGGAATTCGAGCGCTTCGCGAACACGCGCGGCCGGGAGGCGCCAGAGAGAGTGCGGCCAGTTCCCTAGCAGCGTCCTTAGTTCTTGCTCCCCTCCCTATTCTTGCAGTGATCCGCGCCCATCTCTTTCCGATCTGCGGCCATCTGCGTTTCCCCAGATTCGCGTCCCCGCCAGCCACCGACGCCAATCAGGATGCTGTGCCCCTCACCCTCGCAATGCCCCTGCCAATCACCGGCCAGAACAGCAGCACCAGGGCCAAGGTCATGATCGTGCCCACCAGCCCGTTCGACCAGAACACCCGCATGTCACCCGCCGCCCCGATCATCGAGAGCCGGAAGGAATCCTCGGCGCGGCTGCCCAGCACCAAGGCCAGCGTGAGCGGCGCCATGGGGATGCCGATCTTCTTGAACACGTAGCCCATCACGCCGAAGCCCAGCATCAGCCAGATGTCGAACATGGCGTTCTGGATCGCGAAGGCGCCGATGGCGCACGAGACGATGATCATCGGCGCGATGGCGGC
>JANMHV010000271.1:0-13957 GCA_031375445.1 Burkholderiales bacterium
CGCTCGGCGGGGGCGAGGCTCGCCGGGGCGATGTCGGCGAGCGGTTGCGATACGAAGTCGCGCGCGCCCGAGAGCACTTCGCGCGCGTCGACCCAATCCGGCATTACCGGGGCGATCACGCCGGCCGCGGCGATGGCCACGCGGATCATGGCACCCCCCCGCCGAACACCAGCGCGCAGTTGCTGCCGCCGAAGCCGAAGCTGTTGCTCATCACGCGCCGGAGCGCCCGCGGCTCGCCCCGCAGCACGATGGAGCATTGCGTTTCCGCATCCACCTCGCGGGTCGTGGGGCTGCCGGGCAGGAAGCCCTGCTCCATGCTCAGCATCGCGATCGCCGCCTCGGTGATGCCGGCCGCACCCAGCGTGTGGCCGGTGATGCCCTTGGTGGAGGAGCACGGCGTCGAGCCGAACACGCCATGCACGGCGCGGCCCTCGGCGCGATCGTTGGCGGGCGTCGCGGTGCCATGCAGGTTCACGTAGTCGATCTCTTCGGGTGCCAGGCCCGCGCGTCCCAGGGCCTCGAGCATCGCTCGGCGCGCGCCGTCGCCTTCGGGATGCGGCGTGGACATGTGGTGCGCGTCGCTGGTCTCGCCGTAGCCCAGCAGGTTAACGGCGCCCTCGCCGCGCTCGAGGAGTGCGAAGCCCGCGGCTTCGCCGATGGACAGGCCGCGTCGCCCCGGGTCGAACGGACGGCAGATGTCGGGCGCCACCAGCTGCAGGGCGCTAAAGCCGTAAAGCGTTGTGTGGCACAGGCTGTCGACGCCACCGACCACCGCCGCGTCGATGAGGCCCAGGCGAATGAAGCGCTCGGCGAGCGCGAACACCTTGGCGCTCGAGGAGCACGCGGTGGACAGCGTCATCGCCGGGCCCTTCAACGCGAGCACGCCGCGCACGAACTCGGTGGTGGCGTCGAGGTTGTGGGTGGTGTCGTAGAGGAACGCGTTGGGCAGGCCACCGGTCACCGGGTCGCGCTGCTGGTAGGCGAGCTCGGTGGAAAGGATTCCCGACGTGCTGGTGCCGAGGAAGACGCCGACGCGATCGGCGCCGTGGCGCTTGCGGGCCGCGGCCACCGCGGCCACGAAGCCATCCTGCTCGAGCGCGAAGAGCGCAAGGCGGTTGTTGCGGCAGTCGTAATCGGCGAAGACGTCGGGAATTTCTACCGGTTCGCAGGCGGCGACGCGCCCGATCCAGCACGGCAACGGCGCCCACGGCAGGTCGTTCGGAGCGAGGCCGCTGCGGCCCTCCCGCAACGCGGCGGCGGTGGCCGACTTGCCGGTTCCCGCGGCGCTGGTGGTGGTGTAGGAGCGAATCGCAAGCGGCGTCATCAGAGGCTGGATTCTAGGGGTAAAACCCCTCTTGCAGGGGCGGCGCGCATGGTTCTGGCGGCGTCCTGCCATGCTAGACTCCAGCGGCTTTCCAGCGGCCCATCGAGCCGCGCCAACAACATCCTGGGAGGGACCTCATGCGCATCCAAACCATCATCTCCGTCGTCGGCTTCGCACTCGTTGCCGGCTGCGTCGCCGTTCCGGTTCAAAACGTCACGGACGCGCCGGTCTCCACGGCATCGGGCAAGCCCGTCACCGCCCCGCAGGTGCGCAGCGCGATCATGACCGCCGGCGCGGCACTGGGCTGGAAGATCGTCGACGCGGGCCCGGGCAAGCTGGAGGGGACGCTGCGCCTGCGCGAGCACGCCGCGGTGGTCGACATTCCCTACAGCGCCACCAAGTACAGCATCACCTACAAGAGCGGCGAGAACCTCAAGGCGGCCGACGGCAATATCCACAAGAACTACAACGGCTGGATCCAGAACCTCGACCGCGGCATCCGCGGCTCCATCTCGGCCCTGTAACCGCAACCAAGGCCCCACCCGCAATGAGCAACGAGCAACCCGGCGAGGCCGCCCTGGCGGCCCTCATCGTGCAGGCACTGAACCTCGAGGGCGTGAGGCCCGGGGACATCGATCCCGAGGCGCCGCTCTTCGGCGAGGGGCTCGGGCTCGACTCGCTCGACATGCTCGAGCTGTCGATGGCGATCGAGAAGGCGCACGGGGTCAAGCTGCGCTCGGACGATCCGCAGAACGACGCCATCTTCCGCTCGCTGCGCACGCTCGCCGCCCACATCCGGCAGCACTCACCGGGCTGAAAGCCGCCCAGCTCCTCGCCGTGACGCGCGCCCCGGCCTTCGGGTTGCTCTGGATCGTCCTCGCCGGGTCGTACCTCGCGGCCTCGGCGATGGGACATCGCGCCATCGCCCTCGCCACCATCGGCTTGATGCTGGGCGCGATCTTCGCGGCCGGCGGCCGCTGGCTCGCCGGCGCGCTGCTGGGCGTGGCCCTCGCGGCGCTGGCGCTGCGATTCGCCGAGCACGCCGCGCTATTCGCCTACGCGCCGCCGCTCGCCGCTTTCGCCTTCATGGCGTTGTTCTTCGGGCGCACCCTGCGCGCGGGCCACGTGCCGTTCATCGTGCGCATCGCGCGGATGGAGCATCCGCAGCTGCCGCCGGAGATGGAGCGGCATGCAAGGTCGCTCACCGCGATCTGGACCGCGTGCTTCGTGGCGATGTTCCTCGCCGCCCTCGGCCTCGCCTTCGCCGTGCCCTTCGCCCCCTGGGCGTGGTGGGTGCAGGGGCTGGGGTACGTGGTGCCGGGTATCCTCTTCGTGGGCGAGCTCATCTACCGCAAGCGCGTGTTCGCCCAGCACAGCCACGGCTCGCTCGCGCAGCTGGTGCGCATCACCATGCTCGCGATCCGCGAGGATGCCCGCGGCGCACCTCGCCCCGCGGACGCCACTCGCGCCTAGCCGATGCTGCCGCTGGCGCGCTACCGCCGCGCGGACGATCCGGTCCTGCTGGGCCCCGGGGGGCCGGTCGCCTCGGGCGCCTTCTTCACGCGCGCCGCTGCCCTCGCCGCGGCGCTTCCCGATGCGCCCTACGCGATCAACCTTTGCGCCACGCGCGCCGGCTTCATGCTCGGCTTCGCCGCGGCACTCATCCGCGGCCAGGTCTCCCTCCTCCCCCCCGGCCAATCCGCCGCCGACTGGAAAAACCTGCCGTCCCGCTACCCGGGCGCCTACGTCCTCGACGAGGGTGTCACAGAGAGAACCTTAGGGGACAGACCACCAGTTGCGAATGCCGACACTGGTGGTCTGTCCCCTAAGGTTCATCTTTCGATACCTCCATCCCGGGTGGCGGCGATCCTGTTCACGTCCGGAAGCACGGGGGAGCCGGCGGCGCATGGGAAGACGTGGGGACAGCTATGTAGCGGTGCGGAGCTGCTGGCCGAGGCGCTGGGATGGAAGCCGGGCGAAGCGCGTTCGATCATCGGCAGCGTGCCCCCGCAGCACAT
Organism: Burkholderiales bacterium; assembly: GCA_031375445.1. GTDB lineage: Bacteria > Pseudomonadota > Gammaproteobacteria > Burkholderiales > Usitatibacteraceae > Usitatibacter. The sequence continues at coordinate 3,343 of JANMHV010000271.1, forward strand.
GTTCGGCCTCGAGGCCACCGTGATGCTGCCGTGGCAATGCGGCCTGCCGGTGCACGCACACAAGCCGCTCCTGCCTGCGGACCTGGAGGCCGCGCTCGGCGCTTGCGCGCAGGGCGCCTGGTGGATGACTACGCCCCTGCACTTGCGCGCGCCCCTGCAGTCCGGCACGTCGATGGTGGGATTGCGTGGCGTGCTGGCTTCGACCATGAGCCTGCCCGGGGCGCTGGCACGGGAGGCTGAAGGCCGATGGTCGGTGCCGGTATTCGAGCTCTACGGTTCCACCGAGACCGGGGCCTTCGCCACGCGGCGCACCGGTCTCACCGACTCCTGGTCACCACTTCGCGGTGTCACGCTGCGCGACGAAGGCGAGCCCGGTGCACCGCGTTTCGTGGCACGAGGCCTGCACATCGTGCCGGGAGGGGTGGCCCTTGCGGACGCGTTCGACCTCGAGGCGGACGGCGGCTTCCGCTGGCTCGGCCGCTCCCAGGACCTGGTGAAGGTGGCGGGAAAACGCGCCTCCCTCGCGGCACTCGATCGGGCGCTGCTGGAAGTTCCCGGCGTCCTTGATGGGGCCTTCGCATTCGCGCCTCCCGAAGATGCACCGGACGAATCGCACCCCGCGCGTCGCCTCGCCGCGTTCTACGTTTCCACGCAGTTGACGCCGGCCGATGTCGCCACGGCGCTGCGCCCACGCATCGACAGCGCCTTCATGCCGCGGCCGCTGCTGCGCGTGCAAGAGCTGCCACGCAACGCCAATGGCAAGCTGCCGCGCGCGGCTCTCGACGCCTTGTTCGCGCTGCACCGCACGCATCACATCGACCCCCACCACCCCGCCCTCCCCGGCCATTTCCCCGGTGACCCGATCGTCCCCGGCGTCGTCATCCTCGCGCGCGTCGCGGATGCAATCCGCGCACAATGCCCCGGCCGCGCCCCCGCCACCCTGGCCCACGCGCGCTTCCACGCACCACTGCGCCCCGGTGACGACTTCACCATCGAAGTGCGGCAGGAAGGCGGCGCGGCGCATTTCGAAGTACAACGCTCCGACGGAACAACAATCGCCAACGGCCAGTGGCGGTTGCGGAGCGCGCCGTGACCGCGGGATGGCGCGACCGCCCCGAGCGCGGCAGCCGGTGGCTGAAGCGCCTCATCATCTGGCTGGCGCTCCACGCCGGCCGCCGCGTAGGCCGCGTGCTGCTGATCCCGATCTGCGCCTACTTCCTCGCCACCGCCCCCATCGCGCGCCGCACCTCGCGCGAGTTCCTTACCCGCGCCCTCGGCCGGCCCGCCACGCTCGCGGACAACTACCGCCACCTCATCGTCTTCGCCACCACCCTCCTCGATCGCGTTTTCCTTCTGCACGGCAGGCATGCCGAGCTCGACATCCGGGTGACCGGCGAGGCGATCTTCGACGCGGCCCTCGCCCAGCGCCGCGGCTGCCTGCTGCTGGGCTCGCACCTCGGCAGCTTCGAGATGCTGGGCGTAATGGGCCACGTCGAGCGCGGCCTCAAGGTGAACATGGTGATGCACCTCGACGACAGCGCGGGATTGCGCAGCCTGCTCGCAGGCTCGGCGATCGAGATTCCCTACAACATCATTCCCCTTGGCGAACCCGGCTCGATGCTGCGCGTGCGCGACTGCCTCGAGCGCGGCGAGGTGGTGGGGATCCTCGCCGACCGCGTCTACGGCGAGGAGCGCGCCCGCCCCATCCCGTTCCTCGGCAGCCCCGCGCGCTTCTCGCTCTCGCCCTTTCGCCTGGCGCGCCTCACTCGGGTTCCGGTGGTGGCGGTCTACGGAATCTATCGCGGCGGCCGCAGCTACGAAATCCTGTTTACCCCGCTGCCGTCGCCGGAGCCGGAGCCCTACGTCGAGGCGCTCGAACGCCAGGCGCGCGACGCTCCCTATAATTGGTTCAACTTCTACGATTACTGGGCTCCGTGAGCATTCCCTCCCGTTCGATCGCATTCGTCGCTCTTATGCTCATCGTGGGCACGGCGAACGCGCTCGATCTGGCGCTGGTGATGAAGCGCCTCGCTGCCGAGCCCGGCACGAAGGTCGAATACCGCGAGCAGAAGTTCTCGAGCCTGCTCGCGACCCCGGTGGAGAGCACCGGAACGCTGTCTTACCAGCGCCCCGACGTGGTGGAAAAGAATGTCGCCACGCCGCGCGCGGAGCGTTACCGCATCGCCGGCGACACGCTGTCGGTCACGCGCGCCGGCAAGGAGCGGCGCATTCCGCTTTCGAGCCAGCCGTTGCTTGCCGCCTTCGCCGCGAGCCTGCGCGGCGTGCTCGCCGGCGACGAGAAGCAGCTGCGCGAATACTTCCGCCTCGCCGCGAACGGCACCGAGGCCGAGTGGCAGCTCGAGCTCACGCCGATCGATGACGAGGTGGCCCGCGTCGTCGAGCGCGTCGCCATCACCGGGCGTGCCGGCAAGGTCGCCACCATCGAGGTGCGCGAGGCCGGCGGCGACCGCTCCCTGCTGCAGGTGCGCTGAGGGTGGCTTCGCCCGGGCCGTGGGTCCGCTACGCGCTGGCACTGCTGTTGTTCCTCGGGCTCGCCGCCCTCGCCACGAGCCGGGTGCGCATCGAGGCCGACTTCTCCGCGTTCCTTCCGCCGTCGGCCACGGCCGAGGAGCGGCTGCTGGTGGCGCAGCTGCGCGAGGGGATCGTGTCGCGCCTCATGCTCATGGCGCTCGAAGGCGGCGACGATCGCACGCTCGCCCAGGCAAGCCGCGCCCTCGCCACCCGCCTCGCCGCCGACCCCGCATTCGAGTTCGTCACCAACGGCGGGCGCGAGCAGTTCGCAACGCAAGCAGAAGCGTTGATGCGGCACCGCTATGCACTGAGCCCCCAGGTGGAGGCGCGGCGCTTCACGCAGGAGGGGTTGCGGGAGGCGCTGGAGGAGAGCCTCGCAAACCTCGCGTCGCCTGCCGGCATCCTCACCCGCGCCACGCTTGCGCGCGATCCCACGGGTGAGCTGCAGGCGCTGCTCTCGCGCCTGTCTCCCGGCGCCGGACCCGCGCAGCGCCACGGCGTGTGGTTCAGTGCCGATGGCCGCCACGCCTTCCTCCTGGCGCAGACGAAGGCCGCGGGGTTCGACAGCGAGGGCCAGGCCGAGGCGATGGCGAAGGTGCGCGCGGCACTCGCCCAATCCTCACCCAACGTCTCGCTCACGATGAGCGGGCCCGGCGTCTTCGCGGCCGAATCGCGGCGGTTGATCCGCGCCGACACCGTGAAGCTCGGCTACTGGTCCGCGGGGCTGATCCTGCTGCTGCTGGTGGTCGTCTACCGCTCGCCGCTCGCGATCGGGCTGGTGCTGGTGCCTACGGCGTTGGGCCTTGTCGCCGGCGTGCTGGTGGTGCAGGCGCTGTTCGGCTCGGTCCACGCGATCACTCTCGCTTTCGCCGCGACGCTGGTGGGCGAATCGGTGGATTACCCGAGCTACGTGCTTTTGAATGCAAGCCCTGGGGAGACGGCGGCTCGCGCGGCGCGGCGCGTAGGACGCACGCTGATGCTGGCGGTGCTCACCACGGTGGCGAGCGCCCTTGCGCTGGCGCTCTCGAGCTTCCAGGGCCTGGCGCAGCTCGGCGTGCTCACGATGGTGGGCGTAGTGGTCGCGGGTCTCGCATCGCATCGCCTGATCCCGTGGCTGCTGGGCGATCGCGTCCTTGCCTTCCCGCGGCTGGCCATTCCCACCAGCGCGCGGCTCGCCGCCTCGCGATGGCCGAGCCGCATCGCGATGGCCGCGGTTGCCGTTGCGGCGGCGGGTCTAGTCGCCACGCACCCCGCGTGGTGGGAGCGCGAACTCGCCGCGCTGAGCCCGGTGCCGGCATCGCTGCGCGCGCTCGACGCGAGCCTGCGCCGCGAGATGGGCGCGCCGGAGGTGAGCGTCTTCCTTGCGAGCACCGGCAAGACCGAGGCCGGGGCGCTCGAGGCGGCCGAGGCGATGCACGAACCCCTCGAGCGCTGGCGCGGCGAGGGGTTGCTGGGCAGCTTCGATTCCCCCGCCCGCTACGTGCCCGCGCCCGCCACCCAGGCGGCCCGCCGCGCGGCGCTGCCCGAGGCGACAACGCTCGAGGCCAACCTTCGCGCGGCGTTGAAGGGCCTGCCCTACCGGCCCGATGCGTTCGATCCGTTCCTGAAAGACGTAGCCGCGGCGCGCTCGGCGGCTCCCGTCACGCGCGCTTCGTTCAAAGGCACGGCTCTCGGTGCGCGCCTCAACTCGCAGCTGATCGACTTCGACGGCCAGTGGCTGGCGTTGACCTCGGTGGGCGGGGTCACCGACGTCGCGCGGCTTGCCACTGCCGTGGAAAACGCCGGCGCCGGACGCACCCGCCTCGTGGATCTGAAACGCGTGTCGTCGGACATGCTCGAGAACTTCCGTCGCGAGGCGTTGCAGCAGGCGACGATCGGCGCACTGCTGATCCTCGTGTTGCTGGCGGTCGGCCTCGCCTCGCCACGCCGTGCGGTTCGCGTCGCGGTTCCCGTGGCGGGGGCGCTGGTCCTGACTGTCGCCACGCTGGCCTTGCTCGGCCACCGCCTCGGGGTCTTCCACCTCGTGGCGCTGCTGCTGGTGCTCGGCATCGGCCTCAACTACGCGCTCTTCTTCGAGCGCCCCCCCGAGGACGAGGAGGAACGCGCACGAACGCGGCTTGCCCTGGCGCTCTGCAGCGCTTCCACCTTCATCACTTTCGGCATCCTCGCCACCTCGGCCACGCCCGTGCTGCGTGCCATCGGCGCTTCCGTCGCCATCGGCGCCGCCTATTCCCTGCTCCTGGCCGCCGTCTGGGCCCGCCGCTAGTCGTCGTTGGGAGTCTGACCCCTGAGCTCGAGGGCGAGGGTGTAGAGCTCGTTCTTCTTGCCGCCGGTCAACTTCACGGCGAGCGCCACGGCGGACTTGACGGGCATGTCGGCAAGGAGCGCGGTGAGCAGTTCGCGGGCGTCGATGGCTGGAGAAGCATCCACCGGCCGCCCTTCGATCACCAGCACGAACTCGCCGCGGCGCCGGTCGCTGTGCCCCTCGACCCAGGCGCGCGCCTCCGAGAGAGGAATGCGCGTGATGGTCTCGAACATCTTGGTGACTTCGCGGCACACGACGACATCGCGCTCCCCGAGCGCCGCATGCAAATCCCCGAGCGTGTCGGCGATGCGGTGGGGTGACTCGAAGAGCGCGATGGCCCAGGGTCCGGCAGCCAGGGCGGCGAGCCGCTCGCGCCGCTCGGTACCCTTTACCGGCAGGAAGCCTGCGAACACCACGCCCTCGAACTCGATGCCCGAGGCCGACAGTGCCGCCGTGAGCGCGCTGGGCCCCGGGATCGGGATCACGCGCTGCCCCGCCGCCATCACCTGCGCCACGACGAGCGACCCGGGATCGCTCACGGCCGGCGTGCCGGCGTCACTCACCAAAGCGACCGATTGCCCCGCGGCAATCCATTCGACCACCTGGTCGGCAGCGCGGCGCTCGTTGTGCGCGTGCAGCGCCACAACCTTCGCGGAAATGCCGAGGTGCGTGAGCAGCGAGCGCGTGACCCGCGTATCCTCGGCAGCTATGACGTCGACGTTCTTCAGCGTCTCCAATGCCCGACGCGTCACGTCCCCGAGGTTACCGATGGGAGTGGCCACCACATATAATCCGGGATCCAGCGCAGTGCCCTCTTCCATGCCGCGTTTCAGCGCGCTTCTCCTTCTGTGGATTGCCACGTGGTCCTGGCCGGCATTGTCGGCCGACCGCCCGCCGTGCACAACCGCGCCGACATGCTGGCCGCCGGTCGAGATCCCTTATCGCCACGCCGACGAGATGCCGCCGGAGATCGACCCGGCCACGGGCCTCGCCTCCAGCACCGTGGTGCGGCCGTTGCGCGACGGTCCCTCACTGCGCCCATCATCCACGCTCGCCGCCCCCGGCAAGGCGCCCGCCACCGCCGCGGGCCGCCCTCACATCGCCCTCATCCTCCCCACTACCTCCCCGGCCCTCGGGCGCCTGGCCGAAGCGGTGAGGCTCGGCTTCAACGTGGCCGCCGATGCCGCGGGACGCGAGGGCGCCCCGGTGATCATGACGGCGGTGGACAACGAAGGGGCGGGATTGCTCGAAGCCTGCCGCAATTCGCAGGCCGCCGGCGCGTTCCTGGTGGTGGCCGGGCTCACCCGCGACGGCGCGCAGGACCTCGCGCGCAGCGACTGCGTGCGCCAGCCGGTATTAGCATTGAACGAGCCCATCGGCACGCGCCCCGGCACCGAGGGCCAGCTGCCGGAGAACCTTTTCCACGTCTCCCTCTCCCTCGAAAGCGAGGCCAGGCAATCCGCGCTGCTGGCGGTCGCCGACGGATTTCGCTCGGCGGTGGTGATCGCCAACCCCACGCCGCTCGCCCGCCGCGTGCAGGAGGCCTTCGAGCGCGAATGGAGCCGGGCCGCCGGTGAGATTCGCCGCGTTCAATTCTCGGGCAACGTCGAGGAGGCCCCGGCGATTCGCGAGCGGCTCGCGAACGCACGCGCGGACATGGTGTTCTTCGCCCTGGACGCCGACAGCGCCCGCGCGGTGCGGCCCTACGTCTCCGGCACACTTCCCATCTACGCCACCTCCCACAGCGTGAATCCCCGCGCCGATTCCACGGTCAACGTGGACCTGCAGGGCGTGCGTTACATGGAGATGCCCTGGTTCGTGCAACCCGATCATCCCGGCGTCATGGCCTATCCCCCCGCCCGCGGCGGCCTCTCCGTGGACGAGGAGCGGCTGTACGCCTACGGCATCGACGCCTACCGCATCGCCCACCTCATCCTCAAGTCGGAGGCGGGACACATGGCGCTGGATGGGGTCACCGGCCGCATCGGCATGGAATCGGGCCGGTCGTTCGCTCGGGCGCTGGTGCCCTCGGAAGTCGATGGCGGCCGCGTGGTGCCGCGCAACGCGCAGTGACCCCGGATCGCCGCACCCCCGCGCAGGTCGCCGGCGGGCAGGGGGAGGATGATGCCGCGCGCTTCCTCGAGCGCCAGGGCTTGAAGCTCGTCACCCGCAACTACCGCACCCGCTTCGGCGAGATCGATTTGATCTGCACCGATGGGGAGGTGCTGGTGTTCGTGGAGGTGCGGCTGCGCTCCTCGCGCCGTTACGGCGGCGCGGTGGAGAGCATCACCCAGGGCAAGCAGCGGCGCATCACCGCCGCGGCCGGGCACTTCCTCACCCGCTTCCGCGATCCTCCCCGCTGCCGCTTCGACGTGGTGCTGCTGCAGGAAGGGCCGCCCGAGTGGATCAAGGCGGCTTTCGAAGGCTGGTGATCATCCCCCGCTCGGCCCTTTGGCGAGCCACCCAGATCAGCGTCCCGACAACGCCCGCCACGGTGCACCCGAGGTAAAGGGCTGGAACCGAAACCGCATCCAGCAGCCCGTTCGCATTGGAGAACGGCGCCAACGGCCGCAGGTCGTCGTGCATCACGCTGTCCAGGACGATGTGGCTATAGGTGCCGATGAAGGCGCCGAACGCGGCGGGAAGCCACGCGATCTCATCGGGGCAAGCGAGCCAATCCAGCCGGAAGCGCCGTAGCTCGCCGTTCCAGCGCTTGAGGATGACGAGCGCGATCGGCCTTCCCAGCACCAGGACCAGAGCCCCGATGAGCGTCGCGCCGAGATAGGTGTGGGTCCAGCCGTGGACCTCCGTGCGGCGGAGGTGGCCGATCAACGGCTCGATGTCGATCGCCACCTGGGCCAACCCGAACACCAGGATGCTGAAGCGATCGCCCGCCACGCTCTTCAGCGCGAGGGCGGGACCCATGTGGAACGGAGTGAAGGGCATCGGCGCGCAGTTCCGGGAAGGCAGTTTCCCGGGAACGCGGCCATGGCGAATCTCCCGGGGTGGAAGGGAAGCATTTTGCGGGCAAATGGCCCGGCGTTCCTCACGGCAGCTTCGGGAGCCCACGGCGAGAGCAGCGCCGCCACGGCGAGGAGGATGGCCACGAGCACGAAGAGGGTGCGAACGGCGCGCCTGCACCTCGGTTGATCCGCGCCTCGATCAATATAAAACGCGGAGGAAGTCTCGAATGAATATTGCGATGCGATTGACGGGGAGTCCCTTATTGCGTTGTTAGCAGTCATTGGAATCAGCGCCTATAATTTGATTATGAGCAGCCAGTTCGACGACCTGACCAAACGCATCCAAGCGCTCTCCGCACAGGAGAAGGCGGCGCTCGTTCGCGTGCTCATTGATGATCTAGACCCAGGACAAGACCCGGAAATCGAGAAACTTTGGATCGAGGAGGCTGAGCGCCGATACGCCCAGTATCTTCGAGGCGAAGTTGAAGCGATCCCCGGTGATGAGGTAATGGTCGAAGCGCGCAAACGCCTGAAGTGATCGCGCATCGCTATCTTCCCTTGGCGAGGGAAGAACTGAACGAAGCTGCCTCGTTCTACGAGGCGAGGATCGCTGGATTGGGGGCAAGACTTTCCCGCGCCTCGTCCAGGTCTCGACACCCCTCCGCATCCACTTGATTTCCGTCGTCATTGAGCGACGCCCGAAATCTGGCCGCACTGATAATCCAGCCCCCCTTCCGGCAAAAGCGGCAGCCAAACGCCCCGCGAAGCGAGCGATCGATGCAGTCTTTCCTTTAAACTTCGCCCATGGACCTCACCGCGCATTTGAAGCAGCACTTCCAGGAGGGCATCGAGCTGCGCCAGAAGATGGCGCAGACGCTGCCCGCGCAGATCGTCGCCGCCGGCCAGGGCTTGGCATCGGCGCTCAAGGCCGGCCACAAGGTGCTCGCCTGCGGCAACGGCGGCTCGGCGGCCGATAGCCAGCATTTCGCGGCGGAGATCGTCGGCCGCTTCGAGCGCGAGCGCCCGGGCATGCCCGCCATCGCCCTCACCGTGGACACTTCCGCCATCACCGCCATCGCCAACGACTACGACTGGGACCGCGTGTTCTCCAAGCAGGTCGAAGCGCTGGGGGCCGCGGGGGACGTGCTGCTCGCCATCTCCACCTCGGGAAATTCGAAGAACGTGCTGGCCGCGATGCGCGCCGCGCACGACAAGGGCATGACGGTCATCGCCCTCACCGGTCGCGACGGCGGTGCCATGGCGCAGCTGGTGCGCCCCAACGACTTCCACCTGAACGTCGCCCACCCTCGCACCATGCGGGTCCAGGAGATCCACTTGCTGGTGATCCACTCGCTGTGCGAGGTGGTCGACAACGTCCTCTTCGGAGAAAAGAAATGAAACGCAGCCTCGTCGCAGTCCTCATCGCAACCGCCGCGGTGCCCACGCTCCAGGGGTGCTTCCCGCTGGCCGTCACCGGCATGGGCGCCGCCGCCCTGATGGCGGGCGACCGCCGCACCACCGGCATCTACATCGAGGACGAGAACATCGAATGGAAGGCGCTGGGGCGGCTGCGCGAGGATTCGCGCGGCGCGCACGTGAACACCACCAGCTTCAACCGCCACGTGCTCCTCACGGGCCAGGCTCCCACCGAGGACGAGAAGAAGCGCATCGAGGACCGGGTTCGGGGAATCGAAGGCGTGCAGCGGGTCACAAACGAACTGAGCGTCGGGCCCGTGGCCAACCTCGCCACGCGCGGCAACGATTCGCTCATCACCTCCAACGTGAAGGCGCGGATGATCAACAACGCGAAGTTCTCGCCCAACCACATCAAGGTGGTGACCGAGCAGAACGTCGTGTACCTCATGGGGCTGGTGTCGCCGGAAGAAGGCGACGCGGCGGTCGAGGTCGCGCGAAGCGCGCAAGGGGTCTCCCGCGTCGTGAAGGTGTTCGAATACGTCAAGTAGTGCCCGTTGCCGTCGCCGGGTGACGCGTTGCGTCGCTTTTTCGACAGGCGATTACCGATGTATTTCCTCGGAGTGACGCACGTCACTTCCCCGTTTCCCATGCGCCTCGAAAATGCGGCACGTCATCGCCACATGAGTCTTTCGAAGCATGCAACGCAAGCAGGAAGGCCGCACCGAAGCTCTGCGCTCGCCGATCCCCTGGATCGCGCTGGGGGCATCGCTCGCGCTGACACTCGCACTCTGGGGCGGGCTCGAGCGTAGCCGCCACGAGGAGGCGCGCTCGCAGTTCGAGCGCCGCACCGAGACGGCTGTTGCCGCGGTGCGCACCCGCATGCAGTCCTATGAACAGGTAGTCCGCTCGGGCGCCGCGCGCATGGCCTCCTCCCGCGAGGTGACCCGCGACGAGTGGCACGAATTCATCAACCACCTGCAGCTGGGCGAGCGCTTCCCCGGCATCCAGTCGCTGGGCTATGCCGAGCTTGCGGGCGACGACTCGGTGCTGGTGGTGTTCGACCAATCCTTCGACGGTCGCGAGCCCGCGCTCGGCTTCGACACGGTTTCCGATGCGGCGCGCCGCGACGCCATCGAGCAGGTGCGCAAGTCGCTCGAACCCGCGATCTCCGGCAAGGTGCTGGTCCTGCCCCCGCGGCAGCACGGCTTCGTCATGTACGTGCCGGTGTTCCGCGCCGGCCCTGCACAGGTTTTCGACAAGCGCCGCGCGGGACTCACCGGCCTCGTCTTCGGCCCGATGCGCATGCAGGACCTGATGCGCGGCATCCTCGACGACGGCGTGCTGCAGGTGCTCGACATGCAGGTTTTCGACGGCAGCGCGAACCAGGACAGCACCGAGC
>JANMHV010000357.1:0-4639 GCA_031375445.1 Burkholderiales bacterium
CAAGCACATCCTGGTGCAGCGCATCGACGGCACGCCCCAGTGCATCGCGTGCAACCTGTGCGCGACCGTGTGCCCCGCCAAGGTGATCGAGATCGAGGCGGCGTTCAACCCGGACAACCCCGAGCATCCAAAGTACCCCGCGCGCTTCGAGATCGACTATTCGCGCTGCGTCTTCTGCGGCCTGTGCGTCGAGGCGTGCCCCGAAGACGCCATCCGGATGGAGAAGGAAGTGCCGAACCTGCCGGCGCTGGACCGCGACCACATGTGGCTCGGCAAGGAAGAGCTGCTGCACTGGAAGCCCCGAGCGGATTCGGCCAAGAGATGATCGACCTCCTCCTCCTCTATTTCTTCGCCGCGGCGGCCGTCGCCGGGGCCGTGCTGATGCTGGTGCTGCGTCACCCGATGCGGGTGGCCCTCGCGCTGGTGGCGACCATGCTCTCGCTCGCCGGCGTGTACGCGATGCTGGGGGCGCACGCGGTCGCGGTCTTCCAGGTGCTGATCTACGTGGGCGCGGTGATGGTGTTCATGGTGTACGTGATCATGCTGCTCGACGTGCGCGAGCCCACGGTTGCGCGCCGCTTCTCGTGGCTGCTGGTGCCGGGGGTGGTCGGCTTCCTCGTGCTGCTGGGCATTCTCGGTCGCGATGTCTGGCGCGGCCTCGCGCCCTCGGCCGCGGGCGCCGCCTACGGCGTGCAGCCCTTCTCGGTGGACTTCCTCAACGACTACTGGCTGCACTTCGAGGTGGTGTCGGTGCTGCTGGTCGCGGCCGTCGTGGCCGCGCTGGCGGTGGTCGAGGTGGGAAGGCGGGTGCCCCGTGGATAGCCTTCAGCTGCTCGGCTGGGTCGGCGTCGTCCTCTTCGCTCTCGGGCTCCTGGGCGTGGTGGTGCGGCGCAACGTGCTGGTGATGCTCATGTGCATGGAGCTGATGCTCAACGGCGTGAGCCTCACCCTGGTGGTGTTCGCCCAGCAGGCGGCCTCGGCGGCGGCGACCGTGCTCGTGTTCCTGGTGTTCGTGGTGGCGGCCGCCGAGATCGCCATCGCCATTCCCATCGTGCTGCTGCTGGTGCGCCACAAGCGCTCGCTCGACCTCGAGTCCTACGCGGACCTCAACGGATGAACCCCGCCCCGACCAACCTCCTCACGGCCATCGTGCTGCTGCCGCTCGCCGGGTTCCTGTTGAACGGGCTCCTCGGCAACCGCCTCGGCAAGGGGTTCGTCACGATGGTCGGCTGCGGGTTGCCGATCGCCGCCTTCGCGCTCGCGGTGAAGTGTTTCCTCGACCTGGGCACGGGCGGAAACGCGGCGCTCATCGACATCGCCTACACCTGGTTCTCGGCCGGCAACGAGTCTTTCGGGATCGCGTTCTACTTCGACCGCCTGACCGCGGTGATGGCGCTGATCGTGACCGGCGTCGGATCCCTGATCCACGTCTATTCCACCGGCTACATGAAGGAAGACGCGTCGTACGCGCGCTACTTCGCCTACCTGAACCTCTTCCTCTTCTTCATGCTGCTGCTGGTCCTGGGGCGCTCCCTGCTGGTGCTCTTCGTGGGCTGGGAGGGCGTGGGGCTCGCCTCCTACCTGTTGATCGGGTTCTGGTTCGAGGACCCGGCCAAGGCCGCCGCCGGCAAGAAGGCCTTCATCACCAACCGCGTTGGCGACGCGGGCTTCCTGCTCGGCATGTTCCTCATCTACACCACTGTCGGCACGCTCGACATGGATCGGGTCAACGCCGCATTCATGGCGAGCCCCGCGCCGCTCGTCTCGGCGAGCCTCGTGGGCATCCTTCTATTCATCGGCGCATGCGGCAAGTCCGCGCAGATCCCGCTGCACGTGTGGCTGCCCGACGCGATGGCGGGCCCCACTCCGGTTTCCGCCCTGATCCATGCGGCCACGATGGTGACCGCCGGGGTGTACCTGGTGGCGCGCATGTCGGGCATCTACCTCAATGCGCCGGAGGCCTCGGCGGTGATCGCGGCGGTGGGACTCGCCACCGCCTTCTTCGCCGCCACCATCGCGGTGGTGCAGACCGACATCAAGAAGGTGCTGGCCTATTCCACCATCTCGCAGCTCGGGTTCATGTTCCTCGCCCTCGGCGTCGGCGCCTATGGTGCCGCGATCTTCCACCTCTACACCCACGCGTTCTTCAAGGCGTGCCTGTTCCTCGGCGCCGGCAGCGTGATCCACGCGATGTCGGGCGAGCAGGACGTGCGCAGGATGGGCGGGCACGCGAAGAAGATCCCGGTCACGTTCTGGACCTTCGCCGTGGCGACCGCCGCGATCGCGGGCATCCCGCCGCTCGCGGGGTTCTTCTCCAAGGACGAGATCGTGTGGTTCGCGCTCGCGAGCTCCCGTGGCGGCTCGGCCGTGCTCTTCACCGTGGCGGCGGTGACGGCCCTCCTCACGTCGTTCTACATGTTCCGGCTGCTGTGGCTCACGTTCTTCGGCGCCTCGCGCATGGCGCACGAGGTCGAGCACCACGTTCACGAGTCGCCGCCGTCGATGACCGGCATCCTGGTGGTGCTGGCGGCACTCTCCGCCATCGGCGGGTTCCTGTCGATCCCGCACTACCTCGAGCCCCTGCTGCCGCTGCCGGCGGTGGCCGAGGGAATGGCCAGGTACCACTACTTAGTGGTCGGGGCGTCGATCGCGATCGCGCTGGCGGGGCTGGCGGGCGCGGCGTACTTCTTCGGCGGGACGCTCGCTCGCGCCGAGCGCGTGCGTGCCGCCTGGCCGACCCTGCACCGCGTGCTCTCGGGCAAGTACTACGTGGACGAGGCCTACGAGCGCTGCATCAACGCGCCCCTGATGTGGATCTCCGATCGCGTCTTCCTGCGGGTGGGCGACCAGCGCATCTTCGACGGCACGCTGCACGCACTGGCGGCATTCGGCCGCGGCACGGCGGGCGTGCTGGGACGCATCCAGACGGGAAGCCTGCACCTGTACGCATTCCTGGTGCTCGCCGGCGTCGCCTCGGCGCTCTGGTGGAGCCTGCGCCATGTCTGACGCAGCGCTTCTCAATGTCGTGCTGTTCCTGCCGGTGATCGGCATGGGGCTGCTGCTCAGCGTGCCCGCGGCCCGCGAGGATGTGACGCGCTGGCTCACGTTCTGGGTGATGGTGGTGCAGTTCGCGCTGTGCGTGTGGCTCTACGCACGCTTCGACGCCGCCGACCCCAGCCTGCAGTTCGCCACCCGCCTGCCGTGGATCGCCGACTGGGGCGTGTACTACCTGATCGGCCTGGACGGCTACAACGTGCTGCTGGTGCTGTTGACCGCGTTCCTGGGCCCCCTGGTGGTCGCGAGCGCCTTCACCGCCATCACCAAGGACGTGAAGCTCTTCTACGCGATGGTGCTGCTGATCCAGTTCACCATGGTCGGCACCTTCGTGGCCCAGGACCTGTTCCTGTTCTACCTCTTCTGGGAGGCGATGCTGATCCCGATGTTCCTCATCATCGGCATCTGGGGCGGCGAGCGGCGCATCTACGCCACGCACAAGTTCGTGCTCTACACCGCCTTCGGCAGCATCCTCATGCTGGCCGCGCTGATCTACCTCGTGGTCTCGCTCCAGGCCACGAGCGGCATCACGTCGTTCGCCTTCGCGGACCTCTACAAGGCGAGCCTGCCGCTCGACGTGCAGGTGATCCTGCTCGCCGCCTTCGGCCTGTCGTTCGCGATCAAGGTGCCGATGGTGCCGCTGCACACGTGGCTGCCCGATGCCCACGTCGAAGCGCCGACCGCGGGCTCGGTGATCCTCGCCGGCGTGCTGCTGAAGATGGGGACCTACGGCTTCATGAAGCTGGGTTTCCCGCTGTTCCCGCAGGCGACCCAGTTGCTCGCCCCCGTGATCGCGACACTCGCCGTGATCAGCATCGTCTACGGGGCGTGCCTGGCGCTCGTCCAGACCGACATCAAGAAGATCATCGCCTACTCGTCGATCAGCCACCTGGGTTACGTGATGCTGGGGCTCACCACCTTCAACCTGCTCGGCATCCAGGGCGCGGTGATGCAGATGGTGAGCCACGGGCTCGTGGCCGGGGGGCTCTTCCTGATGGTGGGAATGGTCTACGAGCGCTGCCACACGCGCGACCTCGCGGCCTACGGCGGGCTGGCGAAGATCCTGCCGGTGTACTCGGTGTTCTTCGTGATCCTCACGCTGGCCTCGATCGGGCTGCCGACGACGAGCGGCTTCACCGGGGAGTTCCTGGTGCTGCTGGGCGCCTTCGCCGCCGGTTGGCCGCAGCTCGGCCAGGGTGACGCGTTGCCGCTGACCCTCGCCGTGGTCGCGGTCTCGGGCGTGGTGCTCGGCGCGCTCTACATGCTCTGGCTCGCCCAGCGCCTGCTCTTCGGCGCCACGCGCGCGCCGCACCAGCCGTTCGCGGACCTGAACGGGCGTGAGCGCGCGATACTCGCCGCCATCGTGGTCGCGGTCTTCGCGCTCGGCCTCTTCCCCAACGAGCCGATGCAGAAGACCGAGCTCGCCGCGCGCCACTACCAGCGGCTCGTGACCGCCGCGCCCGCCAACGCGCCACTCGCCGCGGCAGGTCATTCCCGCGAAGGCGGGAACCCAAGCTCGGACACCTTCGCGCCATGAACGCGGCCCTGATCTTCACCGCGATGCTCCCCGAGCACATCCTGCTCG
>JANMHV010000388.1:0-9434 GCA_031375445.1 Burkholderiales bacterium
GGTGCTGGGGCCGGTGACCGCGCTCCTCCTGTACACGGTAATGAAGTCCAAGCGCCTGTCCGACTTCTTCGAGGTGCTCTCCGACGAGCGCGTGCCGCTCGCCCGGAAGGCCGGCGCCTTCGCCCGGGTGTGGGGCCGGGAGTAAACGCCCCACCATGCCTGTCGCCGGACTGTCACAATGGCGAGATACCCTGCGGGGAGAGCCGCCATGACAGAACACATAAACAAGCAGTACGACCAGGACCTGGAGACCATCCGCTCGCGCATGATGCAGATGGGCGGGCTGGTCGAATCGCAGATCCGCGCCGCCGTGGCCGGCTACCTCGATGGCGACATCGCCAAGGTGGAGCAGGTGATCGCCGGGGACTCCAAGGTGAACGACCTCGAGCTCGCGATCGACGACGACCTCGGGCACATCATCGTGCGCCGCCAGCCCGCGGCTTCGGACCTGCGCCTCATCCTCGCCATGAGCAAGACGGTGGTCGACCTCGAGCGCATCGGCGACGAGGCGGCCAAGATCGCGCGCATGGCGCGCGACATCCACTCCGCAACCCCGGTCGGAGTGGGAGTCCACGGCGCCAGGCTCGCCACCATCCACCACGTCTCCGACATCGCCATCGGCATGCTGAGGAAGTCCCTCGACGCCTTCGCGCGGCTGGACGCCACCGCCGCGGTGCAGGTGTGCGGCGAGGACGCCGCGATCGACGAGGAGTTCCGGGCCATCCTGCGCCAGCTCATCACCTTCATGATGGAAGACCCCCGCACCATTTCGACCTCGCTCAACATCGTCTGGGTCGCGAAGGCGTTCGAGCGCATCGGCGACCACGCCAAGAACATCGCCGAGTACGTGATCTACATCGTGAAGGGCCGTGACTTGCGCCACATTCCGCTCGCCGACCTGCAGCGGGAGGCCCTGGGCTGATGGCCGCCACGATCCTCGTGGTCGAGGACGAGCCCGCCATCCACGAGTTGATCGCCTCCACCCTGCGGCGCAACGGCCACGACGTGAGGAGCGCGGTGAATGGCGAGGAGGCGTGGCAGCAGGTGAGCGAGGCCCTGCCCGACGTGGTGCTGCTCGACTGGATGCTTCCCGACGCCTCGGGCCCGGCGATCGCCCGGCGCATGCGTTCGGACACGCGCACGCGCGAAGTGCCGATCATCATGCTCACGGCTCGCGCCGCCGACGACGACAAGGTCGCCGGGCTCTCGAGCGGCGCCGACGACTACATCACCAAGCCGTTCTCGCCGCGCGAGCTCGAGGCGCGCATCCAGGCGGTGCTGCGCCGGCGCGCGCCCCAGCTTTCGAGCGAAGCGGTGGAGATCGAGGGACTGATCCTCAATCCCGCCACGCGTCGCGTCACCGGCGGGGCGAAGACCCTGAAGATGGGCCCCACCGAGTTCGAGCTGCTGCACTTCTTCATGACGCACACCGACCGCGTCTACGGCCGCGCGCAGATCCTCGACCAGGTGTGGGGCGACCACGTCTTCATCGAGGATCGCACCGTCGACGTCCACATCCGCCGGCTGCGCGATGCGCTCGCCCCCAGCGGCCACGACCGCCTGGTCGAGACCGTGCGTGGCGCGGGCTACCGCTTCCGCTCCTCGGACTAGACTTACCCCCATGCCCTCCTCCCGCATCGCTTCAAGTGTTGCGGGCAGCGTGCTGCTGGTCTCCGCCGGGGCCCTGGCGGCGCTGCTGCTCGGATTCGCTCTCGACCTGGAGTGGGGGCTGGGAGCGCTTGTCGTGGTCCTCGTGGCGGCACTCGTGCACCACATGCGCCAGGCGCTGATCCTGGGCCGCTGGCTCGAGGCGGGCGAGGCGCCCGACGTCCCGAGCGCGGTGGGATTGTGGGATGAGCTGCACGCGCTGCTGCACCGCTCGCGGCGCGAGGGGGCGCGGCGCGAGGCGGAGCTGATGCACTCCCTCAACCGCTGGCGCGCGGCCGCTCGCGCGTTGCCCGACGGGGTGGTGCTCCTCGTAGACGACCGCATCGAGTGGTGCAACGACACCGCCCGGGAGCACCTCACCCTCGACCCGGTGAGGGACGCCGGCCACGCGATCACCCACCTGGTGCGCATCCCGGAGTTCATCGCCTACCTCGAGCTCGGCGACTATTCGAAACCGGTGGAACTGCGCCCCGACGACGGGCGCGTGCTCTCGCTCCAGGTCGTGCCGTACGGCGAATCCCAGCGGCTGGTGCTGTCGCGGGACATCACCCGGTTCGAGCGCCTCGAGCGGATGCGGCGCGAATTCGTCGCCAACGTATCCCACGAGCTGCGCACGCCGCTCACCGTCATCTCGGGCTTCCTCGAGACGCTGCGGGAGGACACGCCCGCGGCCGACCCGGATCGCCGCTCCCTCGACCTCATGGACGAGCAGGCCAAGCGCATGCAGCGGCTGGTGGAGGACCTCCTCACGCTGTCATCGCTGGAGTCCTCGCCGCCCCCGCCCCTCGAGGAAGCGGTGGACATGGCGGCACTGATGGAGCGTCTCGGCGCCGAGGCGCGTGCGCTCTCGGGGGGGAAACATCGCATCGAGGTGGAGAACCTCGCGGGCGTCACGGTGCTCGGAAGCGAGAAGGAGATCTCGAGCGCGCTGGGAAACCTGGTGAGCAACGCGATCCGCTACACCCCGGCCGGTGGTTGCGTGCGGCTGGTGGCGCGCGCCACGCGCGAGGGCGCCGAGTTCGAGGTGCAGGATTCGGGCATCGGCATCGGAGCCGAGCACCTCCCGCGGCTCACGGAGCGCTTCTACCGCGTCGACCGCGGCCGCTCGCGGGAGTCGGGCGGCACGGGGCTGGGCCTTGCGATCGTGAAGCATGCCCTGGGTCGCCACGGCGGGACGCTGCAGGTCTGGAGCAAGCCCGGGGAGGGAAGCCGCTTCACCGCCAGCTTCAGCGGCGCCCGGGTGCGCAGCGCGCACGTGTCATCGAACTGACACAGGCTGCGGCGAGACTGTAAGGCCATGGCCAACGCCCCGATGAGCGTCCTCTTCCTGTGCACCGGCAACTCGGCGCGGTCGATCATCGCCGAGTCGTTGCTGCGCGCGCTGGGGGGCGGCCGGTTCGCCGCCTACAGCGCCGGCAGCCACCCGTCGGGACGCGTCAACCCGCTGGCGCTCGAGGTGCTGGCCCGCAACGGCTATCCCGTCGACGGGGTCCGCAGCAAGAGCTGGGACGAGTTCACCGGGCCCGATGCGCCGCGAATCGACTTCGTGGTCACGGTCTGCGGCAACGCGGCGCGCGAAGCCTGCCCCGTGTTTCCCGGCAAGGCGGTCCGCGCCCATTGGGGCATGCCGGACCCCGCCGCAGTGGAGGGAAGCCTCGAGGAGCGGCGCCGCGCGTTCAATGGCACGCTCGAGGTGATGCGGCGGCGCGTGCAGCGCTTCACCGGGCTTCCCTTCGAGAGCACCGATCCGCGCGCGTTGCGCGGAGCGATGGCGGAGATCGGCGAACTCTAGGCTGGCTGCCGTGCCGGCACCTGGCATGAGAGGAACCGCCGCGCGCTCTTCTCCCAGGGGAAGCGCTCCGCATAGGGCCGCCCGCTGGTGCGGTCCAGCTCGAGCGCACGCAGGGCGGCCCGGCGCAAGTCGTGGTCGAGGATGCCGGTGCGGGGATCCTTCACCACGTCGAGCGGCCCGCGAACGGGCAGCGCCGCCACGCGCACTCCGCACGCCATCGCCTCGAGCATCACCAGGCCGAAGGTATCGGTGCGGCTGGGAAACACGAAGACGTCGGAGCGCTGGTAATAACTCGCGAGCTCCGTGCCGGTCTTGAAGCCGACGAAGCGGGCGTCCGGGAAGTCGCGCTGCAGGCGCGTGCGTGCCGGGCCGTCGCCCACCACCAGCTTGGTGCCCGGCAGCTGGAGGCGCAGGAACTCGGGCAGGTTCTTCTCGACGGCCACGCGGCCCACGTAGGTGAAGACCGGTCGCTGCAGCTCCGTGAAGCGCTCCGGCGAGGGCCGGAAGAGCTCCAGGTCGACCCCCAGCGGGCACTCCACGATCCGCTCGAAGCGCCGCGCCTCGAGCAGCTTGCGCATCTCGTCGGTGGCGACCAGCACCGCCGAGGCCGGGGCATGGAAGCGCCGCATCCAGGCCGCGGTCCAGGAGACGGGGACGCCGATGCGCGTTTGGACGTACTCGGGGAAGCTGGTGTGGTACGCGGTCGTGAAACGCAGCCCGTGCCGCACGCAATGGCGCCGCGCCGCATTCCCGAGCGGGCCTTCGGTCGCGATGTGGATCACCTCGGGGTCGAAGGCGCGGATGCGCCGGGCAACCTGCCTTCCCGGAAAGATCGCGAGCGGAATCTCGGGGTAGGAGGGCGTGGGAAGGGTGTGGAAACCTTCCGGGGAGATCACGTGCACCTCGTGGCCCCACTCGCGCAGGCACGCGATGGTATTGACGAGTGCCACGACCACGCCGTTGATCTGGGGCGCCCACGCGTCGGTGGCGATGAGGATTCGCATGGAAGAGGCACGTGCTCCGGATGTTGTGACAGGAACGTTACCGGGATGCCGTGACACCGGCGTGACAGCGCCACGGGACGCGGCCGCGGCCGACCGGCCGACCGCGACGACGCCGTTATCCGTGCCCGGCGGGTGTCATCAACCCGCAACCGGCCGGAACGACGATAGCCCTTCTTCCCGACAATGAGGTCGCCATGGAAAACCTGATCGTCCACATCGTCTTCACCGTGCCGGTGCTGCTCATTTGCGCGCTGCAGGTCTTCGAAACGGACGCCCCGTGAGCGCCGCCGCGGGCTTCAGCCTCGACGTGCAGCTCCTCGGCGACATCCTGCGCCACGCGCGGCCCCTCGGCCACCACGAGGACCCGGACAACCTGAACCTCGGTTTCGGCTTCATGTACTACGGGCTCATCCGGGCGCTGCGTCCGGCCCACATCGCGGTCATCGGCTCGGGATTCGGCTTCAGCGTCGTCTGCCTGGCGCTCGCGGCGAAGGACAACGGGTTCGGCGCCGTCACCTTTGTCGACCCCTCCTACTCGGTGCTTCGCGACGGACCGCTGCGCACCGTGGGCGGCACCGCGCAATGGGACGACCCGGCGAAAGTGCGGGCGCATTTCGCCCGCTTCGGCGTGGCCGGGCAGGTAACGCACCACAAGGCGACCAGCGCCGAGTTCTTCTCGCGCTACGACGAGCTGGGCCTCGCCCGCATCGACGTGGCCTTCATCGACGGCAACCACTCCTTCGCCGACGTTCGCCACGATTTCATCGAGGTGATGCGCCGCGCCCGCCGCAACAGCTACATCCTGATGCACGACACCAACCTGTACGTGCGCGAGTTCGTGGGCCACGCCGGGGTGAAGCGTTTCCTGGGCATCGTGCGCGCCGACCGCGAGTGTTTCGAAGTCGTCGATTTCCCGTTCTCCTCGGGTGTCGCGCTGGTGCGGGTGCTGCGCGACGGGCCTTGGCACCCCGGCGCCTGAGGGCCGCACTCCTCGCCGCTGCCGCCGCGGCAATCGCGGTGGCCGGCGCCTACGTTTTCTGGCGCGAGGTGTGGTTCTTCCGCAACCCCGGGCGCACTCCGCCCGCCGCGACCGGTCTGGTGAGTCCTGCCGACGGGACCGTGGTCTACGTCCGGCGCGTGCAGCCTGGCGAGCCGGTGGTCGTGATCAAGGAGGGGCTCGCCGCCACGGTGTCCGATATCGTCCGCGAGGATCTCGTGCGCCCCAAGATCGTGATCGGCATCTTCATGAGCCCCTTCGACGTGCACTACAACCGTGTTCCCCAGGACGGGACCGTCGCTTTCATCCACCGGCACGCGGCAACCAACGGCAACGCGCACATGGGCGCCATGCACTGGCGCAGCGTGCTGGGCATCGAGCCGCGCTACGCCGGCAGCATGCACATCGTGCAGAACGAGCGTGCCGTGACCGCCATCGACAGCGCCTACCGGGGAGAGGCGATGCGTTACTACGTGGTCCAGATCGGGGCCCTCACCGTGAACGGCATCGACGCCTACTTTCGCGCCGGCGATCGTGTCGAACGCGGCGAGACCTTCGGCATGATCCGGATCGGCTCGCAGGTGGACCTCGTGGTGCCGTGGCGAACCGGCCTGGAAGCCGTGGTGCGTCCCGGCGATCGCGTGCGCGCCGGCGAGACCATCGTGGTGCGCTGACCCCAGGGTTACTGGACCACGATGGTCCGCAGCATCGTGGCGTAGCGGTCCATGGATGGCGTGGGCAGGCCCTTCACCTTGGCGCGGTCGTCCCAGCGGCGCAGCCGCAGCGCGGGCCCCGCCCAGGCCTGGGCCTCGAAGGCCGCGGCGTGCACGTTGCTGAAGGGCCCGCCCTGGCTTGCGAGGCTCGCGCGCGAGGCGGGCGACAGCCGCTCGTGGTAACGCGGATCGAGGCGGCAGAGGTAACGCTTGGCATCGACGTGCAGCCGGATGGGCTCCAGCACCGCCTCCGGGAAAAGCCCACGCAGGAACGGCAGCGCCACATACTGGTGGATGGTTTCGGAGCCATGGTCGGGGGCGAGCAGGTGGCCCAGGTCGTGCAGGAGGGCGGCCGCCACCAGGGTCGCGGGAGCACCCTCGCTCTCGGCCATGGCGGCGCACTGCAGCGCGTGCTCGAGCTGGCTCACGGGCTCATTGCCGTAGCGCCGCGCGCCCTTCTCCTCGAGGAGTCCCAGCACCGCGTCGACGGTGAGCGCCATCGGGTCAGATGAAGCGCTTGCGCAGCCGCGCGGAGCCGAAATCGATCAGCGTGACACTCGCGATGATGATCAGGAGCACCGCGCAGGTCTGGGCGTAGTAGAAGCCGCGGATGATCTCCCACAGCACCACGCCGATGCCGCCCGCGCCTACCATCCCCACCACCGAAGCGCTGCGCACGTTGGCCTCGAAGCGATACAGGGAATAGGAGACCCACAGCGGCATCACCTGCGGGATGACGCCGTAGGCGATCTCCTGCAGCTTCCCGGCGCCGGTGGAGCGGATTGCCTCCACCGGCTGCGGGTCGATCGCCTCCACGGCTTCGGAGAAGAGCTTCGCGAGCGTGCCGGTGGTATGGATCCAGAGGGCCAGCACTCCCGCGAACGGGCCCAGCCCGACCGCCACCACGAAGAGCATGGCGAACACCATCTCGTTGATGGCGCGGCATGCGTCCATCAGCCGGCGCACCGGCTGGTGCACCCACGCCGGCGCGATGTTGGCCGCCGACAGCAACCCCAGGGGAATGGCGGTGGCGATGGCGAGCGCCGTTCCCCACAGGGCGATCTGCAGGGTGATCGCCATCTCCTTCAGGTACAGGCGCCACTCCCGGAAATCGGGCGGGAAGAAGCTCCGCGCGTACTCCGCCATGTTGCCCGCGTCCCGCGCGAGGTCCAGCGGGCGCATGTCGGCGCCCTTCCACGAGGCCGCCAGGGCGGCGAGCGCCAGGCCCCACGCGATCCAGGTGCCCAGCCCGGTCCTGGGCAGGGCGTCGATGGGGTCGCGGGCGATCGCCGTGGCGCTCATCGGGAAAAGCCTCGTGTGGCGGCGTGTCAGGGGCGCCGCGTCTTAGCGCGCTGCGGCGACGAGGGTGTTCAACTCCGCCAGGCGCCGGTCGATGTCGGCCAGCTTCGCGCGCTTCTCGGCTTCCGCGACCTTGTCGTCGCTTTCGAGCTTGTTGCGCTCGCGGAAGAGCTCGAGCTGGCGGATCGGGATCAGCTGCGCGTCGGTCGAGACCTTGAACCCGGAGAGCTTCGAGAGCTTCATGAGGTTCGCCTTCTCCGCGTCGTTGCCGCCATAGGTGTGGAAGAAGTCCCGCACCTTCGTCTTGACCGGGGCGGGCAGGTCCTTCCTCATCACCAGCGGGTCGAGCGGGATCAGCGGCGAGGTCCACACTACGCGCAGCAACTTGTGTTTGTCCGGGAAGCGCTCGGCGAACTTCTGCAGGTTCTCGCTGTTGTTGGTGGCGAGGTCGACCTGGCGGGCGGCCACGGCCTGCGCGTTGGTCTCGTGGTTGGCGCTGCGCGTCACCTTGAAGTGGTACCGGGGATCGATCTTGTTCATCGCGAACACGTAGTAGCTCGGCACGAGGAAGCCGGAGGTCGAGTTCGGGTCGCCGTTCGAGAACGAGATCGCCCGTCCCATGCGCAGCACGTCGTCCAGGTTGTGGATCGAGGTGTCCTTGTGGGTGATGAGGTGGGAGTAGTAGCCCTGGGTGCCGTCGGCGTTCACCATCTGCGCGAAGACTTCCCCGTTCGCGCGGTCCACGGCCTCCATGGCGCTCTTGTTGCCGAACCACGCCACGTGCACCTTGTTGAAGCGCATGCCCTCGATGATCCCGGCGTAGTCGGAGGCGAAGTAGGCGGTGACCTTCATGCCGATCTTGCGCTCCATGTCGGCCAGCACCGGCTCCCAGTCCTGCTTCAGGTTCTGGGTCGACTCGGTGGAGATGATCCCGAACGCGAGCTCCTTCATTTCCTGCGCGTGGACGGCGAGGGACAGCGTGGCGGTGATGGCCACCGCGGCGATGCGACGCAACATGTTCTCTCCTTGAATTAGCCGGCCCGCGCCGCGTCGCCGATCGGGCGGCGCCTGGCGTAGGCCTCGATGATCGCGGGCGGCGGGCCCGCGGCGGGTTCCAGCGGCGAAACGGAATCGGAGGCGGCGAGGATCTCGTCGGCTTCCGCGCCGTAGAGCTGGCGCAGGAGGTCCGGGGTAAGGCGCGCGGAGGGGCCGTCGAACACCACGCGGCCGCGGCTCAGGGCAACGGTGCGCGGGCAGTACTTGAGCGCCACGTTCACCTGGTGCAGCGAGACCACCACGGTGGTGCGGTCCTCGCGATTGATCCGCGCGAGAATTTCCATCACGCGGCGGGAGGACTCGGGATCGAGCGAGGCGATGGGCTCGTCGGCGAGGACCACCGGGGCGCGCTGCACCAGGGTCCGGGCGATGGCGGCGCGCTGCTGCTGGCCGCCCGAAAGGGTGGAGGCGCGCTGGGAGGCCTGCTCCGCCATGCCGACACGCTCGAGGGCGTCCAGGCCCGCGCGCAACTCCTCGCGGCCGAAGCGGCGCAGCAGGCCGCGCCACGCGGGAATGCGTGCGAGCATTCCGGCCATCACGTTGGTGATCACCGGCAGGCGCCCGACCAGGTTGAATTGCTGGAAGACGAAGCCCACGCCGGCGCGAACCCGCCGCGCGTCCGGCGCGAGCCTGCCGCCCGATTGCATCGGCGTGCCCCCGATCCTGACCTCGCCGCCGTCGGCATCACCGACCGCGAGGCCGGCGATGAGGCGCAGCAGCGTCGACTTGCCGGAGCCGGAAGCGCCGATCAGCGCCACCATCTCCCCCGGCAGCACCTCGAGGCTTGCGTGATCGAGGGCGCGGCAGGAGCCGAAGGTCTTGCTGAGTTGTACGACGCGGATGGCGGCAGGCATGGGAGGGGGAAACGGTTGGCTCGAATCTAGGCGCACACGATGACGGTCGGG
>JANMHV010000428.1:0-4213 GCA_031375445.1 Burkholderiales bacterium
CGGCCGCGAGCTGGTGGCCTGCGAGTCCGACGTCGTGGCGCGCGCCGGCATCGCCTACTGCCCGGAGGAGCGCGGCATCTTCTCCAGCCTCTCGGTGGACGAGAACCTCCTGCTGCCCCCGGAGATCGCCAAGGGCGGCATGTCGCTCGACGAGATCTTCGACATGTTCCCCAACCTGCGCGAGCGCCGCAAGACCGCGCAGGGCACCAAGCTCTCCGGCGGCGAGCAGCAGATGCTCGCCATGGCGCGCATCCTGCGCACCGGGGCCAACCTGCTGCTGCTCGACGAGATCACCGAGGGCCTCGCCCCGGTCATCGTGCAGGGCATGGCGCGCGTTATCCTCAAGCTGAAGGAGCGCGGGTTCACCATCGTGCTCGTGGAGCAGAACTTCCGGTTCGCGGCCCCGCTCGCGGACCGGCATTACGTCATGGAACACGGAAAGATCGCGGAGACGTTTGCCGCAGCGGAACTCGAATCGAAGACGCAGATGCTTCACGATTACCTGGGTGTGTAACCGAACCGAACAACTGAGGAGAAACAGGATGATTTTCAAGCGCAAGATTCTCGTAGCCGCCGCTGCCATGGCCCTTTCGGCCGGCGCCGCCCAGGCACAGATTTCCGGAAACGTCGTGAAGATCGGCGTGCTGAACGACCAGTCCAGCCTGTATGCCGATCTCGGCGGCCAGGGTTCCGTCACCGCCGCCAAGATGGCGATCGAGGACTTCAAGGCCAAGGAGAAGGGCCTCACCGTCGAGGTGGTCTTCGCCGACCACCAGAACAAGGCCGACGTGGGTTCGCAGATCGCCACCAAGTGGATCGACGCCGAGGGCGTGGACGTGATCGTCGACGTGCCCAACTCGGGTGTCGCCCTCGCGGTGAACCAGATCGTCCGCGACAAGAAGAAGGTTTTCATCAACTCCGGCGCGGCCTCCTCGGACCTCACCGGCGCCAAGTGCTCGCCCAACACCGTGCACTGGACCTACGACACCTGGATGCTCGCCAACGGCACCGGCAGCGCCATCGTGAAGCAGGGCGGCGACTCGTGGTACTTCCTCACCGCCGACTACGCCTTCGGCCACGCGCTCGAGCGGGACACCGAGGCCGTGGTGCTGAAATCCGGCGGCAAGGTGCTCGGCAAGGTGCGCGCGCCGATCAACACCCAGGACTTCTCCTCGTTCCTGCTGCAGGCGCAGGCCTCGAAGGCCAAGATCGTGGGCCTCGCCAACGCGGGCGGCGACACCATCAACTCGATCAAGCAGGCTTCGGAGTTCGGCATCGTGAAGGGCGGCCAGAAGATGGCGGGCCTGCTGGTGTTCCTGTCCGACGTGCACGGGCTGGGGCTGGACAAGGCGCAGGGCCTCATCCTCACCAACACGTTCTACTGGGATCTCAACGACCAGACTCGTGCATGGGCCAAGCGCTTCGCCGCGGCCAACGGCAACAAGTACCCGACGATGGTGCAGGCGGGCGTCTATGCCGGCGTGCTGCATTACCTTAAGGCGGTAGATGCGCTGAAAAGCGACGATGGCACCAAGGTCGTCGAGCAGATGAAAAAGACCCCCACCGACGACCCGCTCTTCGGCAAGGGCTCGATTCGCGTCGATGGCCGCAAGATCCACCCGGCCTACCTCGTCGAAGTGAGGAAGCCCTCGGAGTCCAAGGGCCCCTACGACTACTACAAGGTCCTCGCCACCATTCCCGCTGATCAGGCGTTCCGCCCGATCGGTGATGGTGGCTGCGAGCTGGTAAAGAAGTAAGTCAAATCGGGAACGGGGATCGAGCGGACGCGAGCGCCGCTCATCCCCGGCAAACATAAGATCCAACAATGACCACCCAGGCACTCTTCGGGCAACTCCTGATCGGGCTGATCAACGGCTCGTTCTATGCCCTGCTGTCGCTCGGGCTCGCGGTCATCTTCGGGCTCCTGAACATCATCAACTTCACGCACGGCGCCCAGTACATGATGGGCGCCTTCGTGGCCTATTTCCTGATGCAGAAGGCCGGGCTGGGCTACTGGTGGGCGCTGGCGATCGTGCCCCTGGTGGTCGGCGCCACGGGGGTCGTCATCGAGCGGCTGATGTTGAAGCAGCTCTACAAGCTCGACCATTTGTACGGCCTGCTGCTCACCTTCGGCCTCGCCCTCATCATCGAGGGCCTGTTCCGCAACTCGTTCGGCTCGGCGGGGTTGCCGTACTCGATCCCGGAAAGCCTCACGGGCGTCTACAACCTGGGCTTCATGTACCTGCCCAAGTACCGCGGCTGGGTGATCCTCGCCTCCCTCGGGATCTGCCTCGCCACCTGGTTCCTGATCGAGCGCACCAAGCTGGGCGCTTACCTGCGCGCCGCCACCGAGAACCCGGCGCTGGTGCAGGCTTTCGGCATCAACGTGCCGCGCATGATCACGCTCACCTACGGGTTCGGCGTGGGCCTCGCGGCCCTCGCCGGCGTATTCGCCGCCCCCATCTACCAGGTGAGCCCGCAAATGGGCTCCTCGCTCATCATCGTGGTCTTCGCCGTCGTGGTCATCGGCGGCATGGGCTCGATCATGGGCTCCATCATCACCGGCTTCGGCCTGGGCATCATCGAGGGCCTCACCAAGGTGTTCTATCCCGAAGCCTCCAATACCGTGATCTTCGTGATCATGGCCATCGTCCTCATGATCCGCCCGCAAGGGCTCTTCGGTCAGCGCTAGGCCATGGCCCAACTCGATCCCGTCGCGACCCAGGTCCACGATCCCGTTTGGGAAGCGCGCTACCACCGCAACGGCTTCCTCGTGCTGTTCGCCATCCTCGTGGTGGCGCCGTTCCTGGTGTATCCGGTGTTCCTGATGAAGGCGCTGTGCTTCGCGCTCTTCGCCTGCGCCTTCAACCTGCTGATCGGGTTCGGCGGGCTGCTCTCTTTCGGCCACGCGATGTTCCTCGGCTTCGCGGGCTACGTCGCCGCCCACGCGGCCAAGGTGTGGGGGCTTCCCACGGAGCTCGCCATCCTGTCCGGCATGGCCGCGGCCACGGTGCTCGGCGTCCTGGCGGGGCTGCTTGCCATTCGCCGCCAGGGCATCTACTTCGCGATGATCACGCTGGCCCTCGCCCAGATGGTGTTCTTCTACTGCCTGCAGGCGCCGTTCACGGGGGGGGAGGATGGCATCCAGTCCGTGCCGCGCGGCAAGGCGCTGGGCGTCATCGACCTCACCAACAACATCGCGATGTACTTCTACGTGCTCGCGATCTTCGCCGCCGGCATGCTGCTGATCTACCGCATCATCCACTCGCCTTTCGGCCAGGTGCTGAAGGCGATCCGCGAGAACGAGCCGCGGGCGATCTCGCTGGGCTACCGCACCGATCGCTACAAGCTCGCCGCCTTCGTGCTGTCCGCTTCCCTCGCGGGGCTCGCCGGCGCCACCAAGGCCATCGTGTTCCAGCTGGCGTCGCTCACCGACGTGCACTGGAGCATGTCGGGCGAGGTGGTGCTGATGACGCTGCTGGGCGGGCTGGGGACGGTGTTCGGGCCGGTGGTCGGCGCTTTCATCATCGCCGCCATGGAGAGCTACCTCTCGGAGCTGGGCGCCTGGGTCACCATTGCGCAGGGGATCATCTTCGTGATCTGCGTGCTGGCTTTCCGTCGCGGGATCATCGGGGAGCTCGAGGCTTTCCTTCGGCGTCGCCGGAAGAACTAGGGCCTTGATCATCGGATGCACGGGGATGCACGCGGATAACGGCTGGTAGTGTGGGTGCCGTGCCTCGAGGTCGATGCGGTAGTGGCAGGGACTGCGTTCAGGGCGGGTAGATCAAAAACCCGCCTCCCGTAGATAATGTCGCGGTGACCCCCGAACTGCCCACCGGCCTCGAGCGCAACGCCGCCAACTACGTCCCGCTCACCCCGGTCTCGTTCCTCGAGCGTGCCGCGGAAACCTGGCCCCGCAAGGTGGCGGTGATCCACGGCGACCGCCGCTACACCTACCGGCAATTCGATGAGCGCGTGCGCCGCCTCGCCAGCGTCCTCGCCGATGCCGGAGTGGGCCGCGGCGACACCGTGGCCATCATGGCGCCGAACGTGCCCGCGATGCTCGAGGCGCACTACGCGGTGCCGGGGCTGGGAGCGGTTCTGAACGCCCTCAACTACCGCCTCGACGCGAAGACCATCGCCTTCTGCCTCGAGCACGGGGGTGCCAAGGTGCTCATCACCGACCGCGAGTTCTCCGCCACCGTGCGAATGG
>JANMHV010000429.1:0-2983 GCA_031375445.1 Burkholderiales bacterium
GATCACGTCGGTGGTGGGAGAGGCCTTCTCGTCGAGGCCGATCACTTCGTGCTCATGCGACAGCCGCGCATGGATCGCACGCCCTCGGGAAGGCCGTAGTGGGCGCCGATGCCATCGTGCATGTCGCCGCGCTGCACGCCCCCCACGTCGGCATTCGTCCCGACATCGACTTCGAACGCGTCAACGTCGAGGCCACGGCCGCGCTCATCCGCATCGCGATTGCCGCCGGCGTTCGCCGCATCGTCTTCACCAGCACCACCGCGCTCTACGGCTCGGGGGGCATCGAAGCCGCCGAATGGGTGGACGAGGACACGGTGCCGCGTCCGAAGACCATCTACCACCGCACCAAGCTCGCCGCCGAGCGGTTGCTGGAAAAGGCCGCGGCTGAGCACGGCGTCGCCATCACGGCACTGCGCATGTCGCGCTGCTTTCCCGAGCCCGCGCCACTCATGGCCGCCTATCGCCTGCACCGCGGAGTCGATGCGCGCGACGTGGCCGAGGCGCACGCCCTGGCGCTCGCCTGGGAAGGCCCGGGATTCCGCCGCTTCGTGATCTCAGGCGCCACGCCGTTCCGGCGCGAGGACGCCGAGGATCTCGGGAAGCGCGCGCCTGAGGTGCTCGCCCGCCGCGCCCCGGAGCTGGTCGCCGCCTTCGCCGCGCGGGGCTGGAAACTCCCGGCGACCATCGACCGCGTCTATGACCCATCCCGCGCCCACGCCGGTCTCGGCTGGACGCCCCGCTACGGCTTCGAGGAAGTGCTGGGCGAGCTCATCCGCGGCTCACCCGAAGTGCTGCCTCCCTAAACCGCCCAGCCCCGCTCCACCTCGGCGCGGGCAGCGGCACGATCCGAAGCCGGCAGGAAGGAGCGGTCGACCGCGGCCAGCGTCATGGTGCGCAGTTGCGCGAGGGACATCCCCGCCAAACGATGCAGCGCCTCGAGCTCCTCGGTAAGCGTGACACTCGACATGAGCCGGTTGTCGGTGTTGCACGAGACCGAGAGCCCGGCCACCACCATCTCGCGGATCGGGTGCGTGCCGATCGACTTCGCATTCCCGGTGTGGATGTTGCTCGACGGGCACACCTCGAAATGCAGCTCGCGCTCCAGGGCCTCGTCGACCCAGTCGGGATCCTGGACTACGCGGATGCCGTGGCCGATGCGCGTGGCGCCGAGGGAAGCGGCCTCGAGGACTCGAAAGCCCTCGTCGGACTCTCCCGCATGGCAGGTGAGTCCCACGCCCGCGTTGCGCGCGATCGTCATCGACTCGGCATGGTCGCGGGGAGGGAAGTACTTCTCGGCGCCGGCCAGGTCGAAGCCCACCACGCCCTGGTCGTGGTAGGTCGCGGCCAGCAGCGCGCTGCGGGTGGTGTCCGCAGGATTGTCCGTACGCATGCCGCACACGATGAGGCCGCAGCGCAACCGACTGCGCTTGAGGCCGGCGAGCGTCGCCTCGACCACCGCCGCGCCCGACAGGCCGTAGGGCTCCAGCAGGAGGGGCGCCATGCGGAACTCCGCCAGCACGCAGCCGTCGGCCAGCGCATCCTCGGCCGCCTCGAAGGCGACCCGCTCACAGGCCTCCTCGGAAGCCATGGCCGCGACGGTGACGGCGAAGCCTT
Source organism: Burkholderiales bacterium (assembly GCA_031375445.1). GTDB lineage: Bacteria > Pseudomonadota > Gammaproteobacteria > Burkholderiales > Usitatibacteraceae > Usitatibacter. The sequence goes on from JANMHV010000429.1 coordinate 1,615, forward strand.
GAAGATACCTCTCGAGGCTGCCGGAATCGGCATTGGCGTGCATCCAGGCGGCGAGCGTGGCGGCGTCGGCCGCGGGCACGGGGATCGAACGGGCAGCGCACAGCTCCAGCAAGGTCTGGGGACGCAGCCCGCCGTCGAGGTGCTCGTGCAGCAGGGCCTTGGGGAGGGACCGGAAATCCGGGCCGGGGGGGTGCTTTTTGGTGTCTGCCATCTTGAATATTTACCCGTTTTGGCCCATCGTGGCAAACGTTTGCGGGGGCCTTCTCCGGGGCCCCACCCTGCCAGGAGAAAAACCCCCATGAAACGCCCTGCCCGCCTGGGCCTCGCCGCCTTGGTACTCGCACTTTCCCCCTTCGCCGGGGCCGACCCGGCGATCATCTACGACATGGGCGGCAAGTTCGACAAGTCCTTCAACGAGGCCGCCTACCGCGGGCTCGAGAAGTACAAGAAGGAAACCGGCAAGCAGGTCCTCGAATACGAGATCGCCAACGAGACCCAGCGCGAGCAGGCGATGCGCCGCATGGCCGAGCGCGGCGCCAACCCGATCATCGCCATCGGCTTCAGCCAGCAGGGCGCGGTGGAGAAAGTCGCCAAGGAATTCCCCAGGGTCGGCTTCACCATCGTCGACCAGGTCGTGAAGCTCCCCAACGTCCAGTCGGTGCTGTTCAAGGAGCACGAGGGCAGCTTCCTGGTGGGAATGATCGCGGCCCTCACCAGCAAGACCGGCAAGGTCGGCTTCATCGGCGGCATGGACATCCCCCTCATCCGCAAATTCCAGTGCGGCTACGAGCAGGGAGTCAAGTACGGCAATCCCAAGGCCGAGGTCTTCGTGAACATGGTCGGCACCACCGGGGCCGCTTGGTCGGACCCGGCCCGGGGCGCCGAGCTCGCGCGCTCCCACTTCGCCAAGGGCGCCGACGTGATCTTCGCCGCGGCGGGGGGCACCGGCATCGGCATCTACCAGGCGGCCAAGGACGCGAAGAAGTTCGCGATCGGCGTGGACAGCAACCAGAACCACATCCAGCCCGGCACCATGCTCACCTCGATGGTGAAGCGGGTCGAGGTCTCGGTCTACGATGCGCTGAAGGCCTACAAGCCCGGCCAGCAGGTGCTCGGATTGAAGGAGAACGGCGTCGACTACGCGCTCGACGCGAACAACGAGAAGCTGATCGCGCCGGACGTGAAGCAGAAGGTCGAGGCCGCCAAGGCCGACATCATCGCCGGCAAGATCAAGGTCGCCGACTACTACGCCGACCCCCCCGGCAGAAAATAGCCTGAGCACGATCAAGCAGGTCGCCGCCCGGGCGGGCGTGTCCTTCACCACGGTCTCGCACGTGGTGAACCGCACGCGCCCGGTCAGCGACTCGGC
>JANMHV010000449.1:0-16041 GCA_031375445.1 Burkholderiales bacterium
CCATTCACCAGATCCAACGCCCTCCGGATGCACGACAACATCCCCAACCCCAGCACATCGACCTTGAGGAGCCCCATCACGTCGAGGTCGTCCTTGTCCCACTGGATGACGGTGCGGTCTTCCATGGAGGCGTTCTCGACCGGCACCAGGCGCGAGAGGCGGCGGTTGTCGATCACGAAGCCGCCGGGGTGCTGCGAGAGGTGGCGCGGAAAGCCGATCAGCTGCTGGGTGAGCTCGATCACGCGCGCCACCACGCGGTTGGCGAGGTCGAAGCCCGCCTCGGTGAGGCGTTTCTCCATCGCCTTCCTGTCGTCCCACCAGGACATCGACTTGGCCAGCAGGTCCACCTGGTCGAGCGAGAGCCCGAGGGCCTTGCCCACGTCGCGCAGCGCGCTCCTCGGCTGGTAGGTGATGACCACGGCGGTAAGTGCGGCACGCTCGCGCCCGTACTTGCGATAGATGTACTGGATCACCTCCTCGCGGCGCTGGTGCTCGAAGTCCACGTCGATGTCGGGGGGCTCGTTCCTCTCCTTCGAGATGAAGCGCTCGAACAACACCGACATGCGCGCCGGGTCGACCTCGGTGATGCCGAGGCAGAAGCACACGGTCGAGTTGGCCGCCGAGCCGCGCCCCTGGCACAGGATCTTCTCCGAGCGCGCGAAATTCACGATGTCGTAGACGGTGAGGAAGAAGGGCTCGTAGCCCAGCTCCTCGATGAGTGCCAGCTCCCGCTCGATGATCCGGCCCACGTCCTCGGGCAGGCCGCGGGGATAACGCCGCGCGATGCCCTCCTGCGTGAGGCGCCTCAGGTGGGTGGTGGGCGTTTCCCCCTGCGGCACCAGCTCCTCGGGATACTCGTAGCGGATCTCGTCGAGGGAGAAGGTGCAGCGGCTCGCGGCGTCGAGGGCCCCGGCGAGCAGCCGCGCCGGCTGGATGCGCGCGATGCGGCCGATGGAGCGCAGGTAGCGCTCGCCATTGGGCAGCAGGTCGCGGCCCGTCTCGGCCAGCGGTCGGCGCAACCGGATGGCGGTCATCACGTCCTGCAGGGGCTTGCGATTGCGCGCGTGCATGTGGACGTCGCCGCTCGCGAGGCACGGCAGGCCCAGCGCCTCGCCCATCGCTTCCAGGCTCGAGAGCCGCGCGCCGTCGTCGCTGCCGCGCAGCAGCTCGATGGCAAGCCAGGCGCGGCCGGGGAATGCGCCTGCGACCCAGCGTCCCTCGCCCTCCTCGGGCTCGAGGCCGGGAATCCACAGCACGAGGATGCCCTCGGTCTCCGCGGGAAAATCGGCACGCGCCAGTCGATACTCGCCCTTGGGCGCGGCGCGGCGCGCGATCGTGATGATTTCGCATAGCCTCTCGTAGCCGGCGAGGTCCTGGGCGAGCAGCACCAGGCGCGGCCCATCGGCGAGCCGCATCTCGGTGCCGACGATGAGCTTCACCTTCCGCTCCTTGGCCGCCACGTGGGCGCGCACCACGCCGGCTACGGAGCATTCATCGGTGAGGGCGACCGCGGTGTATCCCAACTCCGCCGCGCGATGCACCAGCTCCTCGGGGTCGGAGGCGCCGCGCAGGAAGGTGTAGTTGGAGATGCAATGCAGCTCGGCGTAGCTCGGAACCATGGCGGCCTACGCGAAGATGCCGTGCAGGTACCAGGAAGCGGGATCGCGATGCTCGCGGTAGATCCAGTAGGCCTCGCCGCGCGGATTGGTGGCGACGAAGTAGTCGCGCCGGACTTCCTCGCCATCCCACCAGCCGGCCTCGATGCGCTCGGGCCCCGCGGCGATGGTGAGGTCGCCCTGCAGAGTCGGCAGGCCCTGGCGCGTCACCAGCCGGTGGGGCCGCTGCAGCAGCCACGTGGGCCGGTGGCACGAGACCTCAGCAGGGTCGGAAGCGCGGGGTGGCACCGGCAGCCGCCCCGGGTTCGCGGCCCAGCTCTTCTCCGGGCGGTGGTCGTTGCCGAGTGCGATGCCGAACACGCGCTCCCTGCCCAGCCGCGCCGAGAGCCGTTCCACCAGCCGCTCGCGATCGACCGATTGCTCGCGGGGGCCGGGAAGCCAGGCGCCTTCACGCGGGGCATAGGGCAGCAACGCATCGGCGCGCAGCTCGATGGAATGGGTGGGCGCCACGAGCGACAGGCGCCCCAGCTTCTCGCGCGCGATGGCGAGGATGAAATCGGCTTCGCGCTCGGGGGAAGCGAACTCCATCTCGAGGCGCGTGCGGGGACGACGCACGTGGTCGAAGCCCAGCGCCAGGCGCTGCACGCCGCAGCCGCGCCCGCGAAGGTAGCCCTCGAACTCGGCGAGGAGCCGGCGCAGCGGGAACAGCAGCGCCTCCACGCCCTCGGCTTCCGCGGGCAATTCGAGCCGCGCGCGAAAGCTGGGTGGCGGCGCATAGGGCACGCGCGGATCGGCGATGCGGCCCATCAGGCGCTCGATGCCCAGCGCCAGCTCGGGGCCGAAGCGGCGCGCGAGGCCTTCCAGCGGCAGGTCGAGGACATCCTTCATCCGCAGGATGCCAAGATCCGTGAGGCGTGCCAGCGTCTTTTCTGGCCAATCGAGGAGGAAGATCGGCAGCTCGGCGATGCGCAACCGCAGCTCCTCCACCGTGAGGCAGCCGCGCGTGGGCTGGCCCTGCGCCTCGGCGCGCGCCATCAACCGCGCCGCGAGCGGCGTAGGGGCCACGCCGAAGGTTGCGTGGAAGCCCAACGCGCGCACGCCGCGGCGGATTTCCGCGGTGAGCCGCGCGTGCCCGTGGAAGAGCTTGAGGCTCGGCTCCACCTCGAGCGCGATGCCCTGCCCGTCGAGGCAGGCCATGGGCGTGTACTGTCCTGCCCAGCCGGCGAGCCGCTCCAGGGCCTCGCGTTCGGCGGCGAGGTCGCGCGACACGACCTTGAGGTCACCCGCGAGAGCCCGGGCCGAGGCCACCGACTGCCCCTCGCGGATGCCGGCCGCGCGCGCCGCTGCATTGGCGCAGGCCACGGTGGGACGCTGGGCGACGCCTTCGGACACCACCAGGGGCAGTGACGAGACCCCCGCACGTTCGACCACCTGCAGTGGCAACGCGGGCAGCTCGAGCGCGACCCAGAGCATCGGTTGCCTAGCGGCCGACGAGGTGGAAGGCTCGCGAGCGGGTGTGTGCGGGAACGGGCGCGGTGGAGCGCGGCGCCGCGACGGGACGCGTGCGGCCGACGGCGAGCGTGAGGGGATTCACGAGCGGCGGGCCGCGGCGCTTCGGAATGCGCAGCCTCAACGTTCCGGCATCCCGCGACAACACCACGCGCAGGTGCGCCGGGGTCGAGAGCCGCTCGCACGCGGTGGAGCGGAACAGCACCGCCATGCAGCGTCCCGCCTCGGCCGCCATCTGCAGCCGCCGGAGCGACGCGTAATCCACCTTCTGGTCGGGCCAGAACAGCACCGCGCCGCAGGCCCCGGACTTGAGCGCCTGCTCGGCGGCCCACAGCGCGTCGTCGCGATTGGCGGGCCGCGCCACGAGACACCGGGAGAGCTCGAGGCCGGACCGCGCGAGCGCCGGCGCGAACGGCAGGTGCGGCGCGTTGATCCACGTCACCAGCCGCCCTTCCCCACTGGCGCGCGCGAGCGCCCCCGCGAGGAACGCCACCTCGCCGATGCCCACGCCTTCGTGCAGCACTTCGGAGAGCGTGGAGAGCGGCCAGCCGCCGCCGGGGAGCTCGCGATCGAGGAGCGGATGGCCCGTGGCGACCGTGGGATGCATGACGTTTTCGAGCTCGCCCCCACGCCAGACGCCGGGAAACTGCGTGAGCTGTGCGACGGTGGCCTTCATGCGTTGGCCCTCGCGACCAGGTTGCGAATGACGCCCACGCCGATGCCCTCGATGGAAAGGATCTCGCGATTGAGGTCGAGGTGCAGCGTCTGGTAGGCGGGGTTGGCGGGAATGAGCTCCGCCTTGTGGCCGCGCAGCTTCAGGCGCTTGACGGTGACGTCGTCGCCCACGCGCGCCACCACCAGCTGGCCGTTCTTCGCCTCCGTGGTGCGGTGGACCACGAGCCAATCTCCGTCGAGGATGCCTTCGTCGCGCATCGACAAGCCCTTTACCTGCAGAAGGTAATCGGCGCGCGGGTTGAAGAGATCCGGATCGACGGGGTAGCGCCCGAGCATGTTCTCGATGGCGAGGATGGGGCTGCCGGCGGCGACCAGGCCCACCAACGGCAGGCCGGATTCCACCACCCGGATGCCGCGTGCGGAGTTGGGCGAGAGCTCGATGGCGCCTTTGCGGGCCATGGCATCCAGATGCTTGAAGATCCCGTTGGTGGAGGCGACGCCGAGGAGCTTGGCGAGCTCCGGGCGAGAGGGAGGGCGCCCCGTCTCGGCGATGCAATTCCTAATGATTTCAAGGATTTCTGCCTGTCGGGCGGTAAGCGGGGATTCCATTGGTTCCTCCCACGGGCAGGTGACAGGGTTATCACCTAAGGTGACAACCCTATCACCTCGCGGGTTTGGAGTGCAAGGATCCAGGTGATGAACGACATGTCCCTTCCCACAGTGATCCACGATCGCCTCGATAAGCGCGACATAAGAACGCATGTAAGTCATTCCGAGTCAGGGGTGCATTAGAATCCAGTTGCTCCCATGCCCCGCCAACTATTCCGACAAGAGGCGATCGACGCCCAGCGAGAGAAGTTTCTCGGCGAAGCCACCATCGCCCGCCCCGTTCCCTTCTGGGTTTTCACGACGCTCGCCGCGGGTGTCGCTTTCCTGTTGATCGCAGTGGCCGTCTGGGGCCAATACACGCGCCGCGAGCGGGTGGAAGGCTTCCTCGCGCTCGATACGGGGGCGGCCCGCGTGCTGCTGCCCGATGGCGGACGCATCGCCGACCTGATGGTGAAGGAAGGCGACGAGGTGAAGGCCGGCGACCCGATGGCGCGAATCACGCTCGACCGCGTCACCGTCACCGGGGGCTCCACCAGCGCCGCCGTCACCGCCGAGATGCAGTCGCGCCGCGCCATCCTCGAAAAGGAGCAGGTGCAGTGGCGTGACCTGGGCGCGCAGCAGGTGGAGCAGATGCGCCGGAGGGTGAAGGACCTGGAGAACGAGATCACCCAGCTCGACCGCGAGATGAAGCTGCAGGAGACGCGGGTCAAGTCCACGCGCGAGCAGGCGGAGCGCTACAAGGCGCTGGCCGGCGAGAAGTTCTACTCCGACGCGGCGGTCAAGCAGAAGCAGGACGACGTGACCGACCAGGAGATCAAGGTGCAGGCGCTGCGCCGCCAGCGCGCGCAGATGGAGCGCGACCTCGGGGCCGCCCGCATGGAGGAGCCCGCGATCCAGATGCGATCCCGCGCCCAGGTAGAGCAGGTGTCGCGCCAGATCAGCGAGCTGCAGGAGGGCATGGCGCAGGTGGAGGCGCGGCGCGAGACCGTGATCCGCGCGCCGATGACCGGCGTCGTCACCAACATCGGCGTCAACCGCGGGCAATCGGTCGCCGCCGATACGTCGCTCGCCACCGTCATGCCCAAGGGCAGCGGACTCCACGTGGAGCTGCTGGTGCCCACGCGCGCCATCGGTTTCATCGCCAAGGGCCAGGAAGTGGTTCTGCGCTACGAGGCGTTTCCCCACGAGCGCTTCGGCCAGTACCGCGGCAAAGTGACCGACATCGGGCGCAACGTGTGGACCTCGGGCGAGCGCATCGGTCCGCTGTCCGCTCGCGAGCCCGTGTATCGCGTCGACGTGGCGCTGGAGAAGCAGGAAGTCTCGGCTCTCGGACAGGACCTTCCGCTGCGCCCCGGCATGCTGGTCAACGCCGACCTGCTGCTGGAGCGCCGCACCTTGCTGGAATGGGTGTTCGAGCCGGTGCTGCAGTTGAAGGGCCGGCTCTGATGGGGATGTTCTCGCGGCGCGTGCCGGTGATCCTGCAGAGCGAGGCGCCGGAGTGCGGGATCGCGGCGCTCGCGATGGTGGCCTCGTTCCACGGGCATCGCACCGACCTTTCGGCGATGCGGCTGCGCCTTTCGCCTTCGTTGAAGGGCATCACCTTGAAAAACGTGGCGCAGATCGCCGAGACGATGGGGATGACCGCGCGCGGCGTGCAGGTGCCGCTGGAATCCCTCGGCAAACTGCGTTTGCCCGCGGTGCTGCATTGGGACATGAACCACTTCGTGGTGTTGGTGGAGGTTTCGGGCCGGCGCATCGTCGTGCACGACCCCGCGCGGGGGCGACGCTCGCTCGCGATGGACGAGGCCTCGCGCCATTTCACCGGTGTCGCGATGGAGTTCACGCCCAACGCGTCGTTCCAGCAGAAGGACGAGCGCGAGCGCATCCGCTCGTGGCAGCTGCTGGGCGCGGCTTCCGGGATGAAGGGCACGATCGCGCAGATCCTGATCCTCTCCCTGGCGCTCGAGGTGTTCGCGATCGCGATGCCGTTCTTCCTGCAGATGGTGGTGGACCGCGTGCTGGTGGGACGCGACCGCGACCTGCTGACGGTGCTGGGCATCGCCTTCGGGGCGCTGGTGCTGATCTCGGTGGCGGTGACGGCGGTGCGCGCCTGGGTGGGGGTGTACCTCAGCACCCATGTGAACCTGAAGCTGCTCACCACCCTCTTCAACCACATGCTGCGCCTGCCGCTCGCATGGTTCGAGAAAAGGAACATCGGCGACATCGTCTCCAAGTTCCGCAGCGTGGATGCGATCCAGCGCACCATCACCACCACTTTCGTCGAGACCGCGGTGGACGGGGTGATGGTGATCCTCACCCTCGCGGTGATGGCCTTCTACAGCACGACCCTCACCTTCGTGGTGGTGGCGGCGGCCCTCCTCTACGGCATCGCGCGCTGGACCTTCTATTATCCGCAGCGCTACGCCACCGATGAGCAACTGGCGCACGAGGCGCGCAGCGGAACGCACTTCATCGAGACGCTGCGCGGGATGATGGCGATCAAGCTGAACCTGCGCGAATCGGAGCGCCGTTCGGCCTACCAGAACCTGGTGGTGGACCAGACCAACGCGGGCGTACGGGTGCAGAACGTGGGCATCCTGCAGCGCGCGGCGAATGGCCTCGTGTTCGGCATCGAGAACGTGGCGGTGATCTGGATCGGGGCTCTGCTGGTGATGGACGGCAAGTTCACCGTGGGGATGCTCTACGCCTTCATCGGCTTCAAGCTGGTGTTCCTCTCACGCATCGTGAACCTGATCGACAAGTGGAATGACTTCCGCATGCTCGATCTCCACGCCGAGCGCATCGCCGACATCGCGCTCGCCGAGGCCGAGACCACCAAGCCCTCGCTACCGGGAGACGCTTCCGGCGGGACTCTCAGCATCGAGGCGCGGGGGCTCGGCTTCGCCTACGGGCCGGAGGGATTCGTCTTCCGGGGAGTGGACCTCACCGTGGCTCCGGGAGAGACGGTGGCGATCGTGGGACCTTCGGGCTGCGGCAAGACCACGCTGCTGAAGGTGCTGCTGGGGCTGCTGCCGCCGACGGAGGGAGAGGTGCGGGTGAACGGACGAAGCCTGGCGGACTGGGACACTTCGCAATACCGCACGCGCGTGGGCGCGGTGATGCAGGACGACCAGCTTTTCGTCGGCACGATCGAAGACAACATCAGCTTCTTCGACACGGAACACGACCCCGCGCGCGTCCGTGAATGCGCGAAGGCCGCGATGATCGACGAGGAGATCAGCGCGATGCCGATGCAGTACAACACCATCGTGGGAAGCCTCGGGATGGCGTTGTCAGGCGGGCAGAAACAGCGGGTGCTACTGGCGCGGGCGCTTTATCGGAAACCCAGGATCCTTTTTCTAGATGAGGCTTTTGATCAGTTGGATGTGGCTTTGGAGAGGCGGATTAGCGTTGGTTTGGCCGCTTCCAATTCGACCGCTCTGGTGATTGTCAGTCATCGACCGGACACGATACAAAGCACTTCGAAGCTTGTGGAGCTTGGACAAGCCAACAAAGTTCCTGTCGCGTAACTTCTCGAAGCTCAGGTCAAAGCACAGTTTCGCCGATGCCGCCGCCTACGAGCGCCAGTTGCAACTCGCCAAGCTCGGACATATCGGAGCAGATCTCAACAGCGACTTCGTTCTGCACAACTTCCAGGGTCTTTTCCATGTGATGTGGTCCTAGTGAGGTTTAGAGAACGGTTTCGCCAATGCCGCCGCCCACGAACGCTAATTGCAGCTCGCTCAGCTCAACAGCGGGGGCGGGCACGGTGGTGGCTTCGGAGACTCGGGAAAATTCCGTTTGATTCAATTCCATTTTTGGTTCCTTTGTGAAGGCAGATCGTTTAGGAATGAATGAGAAAAAATTGCGTTGCTTGGCGCACTCTTGAAGAAACAGAAGCTTTAAGATCGTATTGCAACTCTCGGATAAACAAGGAAAAATGCGGTTGCTTACGTTGCTTCCTTGCAACAGCCGTTGCCAATTTGGCCCTCGGCCGCGCGTGCAAAGTGTGAACTATTTCACATTTTCCACGCAAAGACTTTCGCAACTTGTTGATTTAAAAGGCGATAGGAAATGAGCCAGCCTACTATCGAGGCGGTCGAAAAGTTAAGGGCGACCACAGATTCAGTTCCCGAGGGGGAATTGAAGGCGGCCTTTTCCAAGCTAGCGAAAGAGGTGAATTCGCAGTACCAGAGCGGGTCCGCAACGGCATCCGAGTTCATAACCTCTGCTGTCAGTGCGTTGAAAGACTTCTCAGGGCTGGAATGTGCAGAGCTGCGAATAAACACGCTCATTGACGCAGCACACTACTTTTACCTGGGCGGGCACACGTTCAGTGCGCTCGAGCCCGCGAAGGATGCGGTCGAACTCGCGAGCCGATCGAGTCAGAAATCGCTGCTTCGCAAAGGGCTAACTCTGCAAGGGATGGTGTTTGCTGACACGGGGAACATCTCGCGTGCCATCGAGTGCTACGACAAAGCTCTTCAAATTGCGCAAGAGCTTCGCGACAGTGAAGCGGAGTGCGCCGTTTGGATAAATCTTGGTGTTGCTCTGCTCTACGCTGCCCAGTATCGAGATGCAATTGCATGTTTAGAGCATGCGATTGGTATTACCGGGAGTTCTCCGGGAGCTCGTCGCTTCCGCAGCAGCGCCTTCGCGAACATCGCTCTGTGCTCCCTCCACTTAGAGGATTACTCGCGAGGCCTGAAGGCCGCCGAGATATGCATTGCTGAAAGTGTCGAGCCTCACACATCCGCCGAGTTGGTCGCACGAGTACTACGGGAGAACTACTACACCAGGCTATTGCTTGAGGTAAACAACGTCGAAAAGGCTGGCGAGCGGTGTGAAATCGCTCGCAAATACGCGCTTCAATCGAGGTCTGCGCGAGCCGACATCGCTGCCTCGATTGCGGACGGTTTGTATCAAGTTCAGGCAGGTAGGGTAGATATTGGAATCTCAAGGCTAACGAACACTCTCGAGCGTGCACGCCTGCTTCGCTCTATGCTGCGTGACACCTTGGCTGCATTGGTAAAGGCATACGAGATCATTGGACAGCCGGAGCGTGCTTTGGTCTACCTTCGAGAGATGATGGAGGCGCTAAGGTCGTCCCAGCAGGAAAATGCGTTGAGGCACGTCGACATCCACCTTGAGCAGTTAAGTAGGGATGCGGGAATCGAGCCCCTCATCTCTACGCGCCTTCAACGCCAAGAAGCTGCGCTCCAAGGCAAGGTTGCTCAGCAAGAACTGTTCAAATCTCAGATCGAGATGCTAGAGCGCTTGGCCGTGACAGCGGAACTTCGGGACGATTCAACCGGGGAACACTCCTATCGAGTTGGCAAGCTCGCCGCGCTTCTCGCGCAAGAGTTTGACTGCGACGACGAAGCGTGCTTCATGATGGAGCTGGCGGCGCGCTTGCATGACATTGGCAAGATTGGTGTCCCAGATGCGATTCTCCTCAAGCCTGATCGGCTGAATTCCGCAGAGACACAGATCATGCGGACGCACACGACCGTGGGCGCTGAACTTCTATCAAAGAGCAACATTCCGCACATGCAAATGGCGGAAGAGATCGCGCGTCATCACCACGAGTGGTGGGATGGGACGGGATACCCTGGGAACCTCTCTGGATCTGCAATACCCCTGTCTGCCCGAATCACTGCGCTGGCCGACGTGTTCGACGCTCTCACTCATCAGCGGCCTTACAAGGTTGCTTGGCCAATGGACGCTGCTCTTGACGAGATCGCAAGGCTGAAGGGAAGGCAATTCGACCCTCAACTTACCGATCTATTTATTGTGCTCATGACTCGCTTGCGCCGCGACTACATCGACGTTGATTCCTTTTTGGGTCAAGCGGCCCACGGCTCTCCCTTCCTGCAAGCTCGGTCACGAATCTGGAACGCCCTCCACAGAAGCCATGACCGTGAGGGCGGAAGCGGTAGTAGGCTAGACCTGCAGAGATAGCGACTACCACCACTCCGCTTTGCCTCCTCGAGGTAAGGGCATGCGTTCCGCTAAGTCCACGTCACTTGAGCAACTTCTCGCTAATCCAGAGCTTTCGGGTTCTGAGATTAAGGCAGAACTCACCCGCCTCTCCTCCGAAATCAAGCAGCGCCGCGAGTCAGGATCTGCGACTTCTCGAGATTTCTTTATTTCGGCCGTAAAGGCACTCACAAGGATGAGGGGATCGAGCAACGCCGACCTCAGAATGACTAGCCTCTTCGACTGCGGTTTCTTTTTCTATACCAGAGGCGATTCGGCACATGCAGTAGCAACTGCACGTGAGCTCCAGAGGCTTGCGGAGCAGTGTGGTGACAGGTCGTGGATTCGGAAGGCACACAATTTCAGCGGAATTGTGACTGCGGATGCAGGAAACCTTTCTGCCGCCATGACGCATTACATGGAAGCGCTGCGACTGGCTCGGGAGTTGGAGGATCGCGAGTCCGAAGCGGCCGGACTGATTAATCTAGGCGTTGCGCTGATGTATGGAGGCCTGTACCGCGACGCGATTCCGTGTTTCGAGCGCGCCGCTGACGAAGCCCGCCTTCGCCCCACCATTCGCCAGTGGCTGCCGAATGCGCTGGCAAATCTGGCGCAGGTAAATCTCTACTTGGAGAACTATCAAGCGGGAGTCAAGGCGATTTCTGAATGCCTGACCCTCACTACCGACTCTCGCGACGCTGATTCCGCGCTTAGCCGAACTATCCGCGAATTCACGTACGTACAACTCCTGCTGGGCTTGGGCCAGATAGACGCCGCCCGAGATCACTGCGCTCGGTGTGGAGAACACGCGCGGGCGGGCGATTCAGCGCGAGGCAAGATCCTCGCCACAATTGCCTCTGGTTCGTGCGAGATCCATGGTGGAAGTGCCGAGCGTGGACTCAAAACACTTCAACTCCTGGATGAGTCGGCCAGCGACTCCGATTGGTCGCGGACAGACATCCTGATCGCGTTGGTGAAGGGTCACGATGCGGCGGAGCGGCCTGAAGATGCGTTGCACTACCTAGGAAAACTACTGAAGCACGTCCGGGCCGAGCGTGAGAAGACGACCCGGGCCCTCGTTGGCAATGCTGGAATACTGTCGACCGGGGATTTTGCAACGGGAGGCGATTTACAGCCGCTCGAGAATCGAGAGTTACGCCTACGTGCCAAGACAGCCGAACGGGAGCTGTTCAGTGCGCAAATCGAAATGCTCGAACGCCTCGCCGTCACCGCCGACATCAAGGAAGACGAATCCGGCGAGCACGGGTACCGCGTGGGCCGTCTCTGCGCCATCATGGCGGGCCAGCTGGGCTGGACCAAGGAGGCTTGCGAAGCGATCGACCTCGCCGCACGCCTCCACGACATCGGGAAGATCGCGATGCCGGATCGCATCCTCCTCACCTCGGAGCAGCTGAAGGAGGCCGAACGGAACCTCATGTCGACTCATACCTCCATCGGCGCGGAGCTGCTGGCCAAGAGCAACATCCCGCAGTTGCAGATGGCCGAGGAGATAGCCCGCTTCCACCATGAGTGGTGGGATGGCACGGGTTACCCCGCAAAGCGCTCCGGCAAGCGCATTCCCATCCACGCGCGCATGGTGGCATTGGCCGATGTGTTCGATGCCCTCACCCACGGGCGTCCATTTTCCGAACCATGGCCGATGGATCGTGCGCTGGACGAAATCCGCGCGCGCCAGGGGAGCCAGTTCGACCCGGAGCTCACCGACCTCTTCCTCGCCGTCGTGGAGAGGCTCCGCCGCGAGCACACCGATCTCGATGCCTACCTTGGCGAAGCCGGCCGATCCTCGCCATTCCTGCAGGCGCGGCACAAGATTCGGCTCATGCTGGCCGACACCCCGCCCGCCGAATCCCCCGCCCGCGAACGCGAAACAGTGCATTAGCCTCTTCGGCGGTTTGACCCGACCCGGGCAAAAAGCTAAAATAGGGAGCTTCAATTCCCTGATAGCTCAGTTGGTAGAGCGACGGACTGTTAATCCGCAGGTCGCTGGTTCGAGCCCAGCTCGGGGAGCCAAATTTCGTAAATGGGTCAGGCACTTGCCTGGCCCGTTTACATTCCAGGGCTCCATCGCACGCTCGTTTCGGATTCCCGGAACCCTCCGCCCTCCCCGCCCTCTCATACACAGTTGAAGCAAGCCGCCGGCGCCCCCTGGAGCCGGTCAGGTCGCGGGTTCAAAACAATGACGATTGCGCACATCCTGGTGGCACTCCTCGCCGTGGGCCTGCTAGCCCTGGCCGTCATCGCTATCCGCCTCAGGCGGGAACGCGATGCCCTTGCTGCACGTCCCATTCCCAATTCCGAACCACCGGCCTGGCCCTCCCGAGCGGAGCTCGAGGAAAAAGTCCGCGAAAGCACCGCGGAGCTCGCCCGCGCCCACGACGAGCTTCGCCGCCGCCGGGAAGACCTGGAGAGCGCCGACAAGGCGAAGGACGAGTTCCTGGGCATCCTCTCCCACGAGCTGCGCAACCCCATTCACGCGATCCAGACCAACGCCTTCCTCATCAAGACCCGTACCCGCGACATCTCGATCACGCGGCCCACGGACGCGATCGACCGCCAGGTCGATCGGCTGACGACCCTCGTGGAAGACCTTCTGGACGTGGTGCGCGTCTCGCAGAAGCAGCACCTCACCTTCGAAACCGTGAGCCTTCAGAACATCGTGGTGGCCGCCATCGCCACCACCCAGGAGCGCGCCGACGTCCACCGCCGGGAGTTGCAGGTGGATCTATCACCCGAGCCGCTTTTCGTGAAGGCCGACCGCGGCCGCCTCGAACAGGCCATCGGCAACCTGGTCCACAACGCCATCAAGTACTCGAGCCAGCAGGGGTCCATCATCGTTTCAGTGCGGCGCGAAGACGGCCTGGCGCTGGTCTCGGTGAAGGATCAGGGCATCGGCATCTCGCCCGAGGAGCTGAAGGGCCTCTTCAACCTCTTCAGTCGCGGCGCCATGGCGCGCAAGCACGTGTTGAGCGGCCTGGGCATCGGCCTCCACATGGCGCGTGCGCTCGTCTCGGCCCACGGCGGCACGATCGAGGCGCGCAGCGACGGCGTGGGCCAGGGCGCCGAATTCATCGTGCGCCTGCCGATGACGGCCGACATCCCCGCCGCGGCCATTCCCGCGGAGCCGGAGCTCGCCGAAGACGGGGCCGACAGGCCCCTGTCCATCCTGGTGATCGACGACAACCACGACGCCGCCGACAGCCTGCACGACGTGCTCGAGGTCTATGGCCATACGGTGGTGGCGGCCTACGATGGCGAATCGGCCGTGCAACTGGTGGAGGAGCGCTCGCCACAGGTGGCGCTGGTGGACATCGGCATGCCCCACATCGACGGCTACGAGGTCGCGCGGCGGGTGAATGCGCTGCCGGGTCCCAAGCCCGTGCTGGTAGCGGTGACCGGCTGGGGATCGCAGGCGGACAAGGAGCAGGCGAAGGAAGCCGGCTTCGCCTACCACCTCACCAAGCCGCTGGAGTACGACACGCTGGCGGCCCTCCTCGCGACGGTCGCAAGGAAGGCCGCGAAGCGCTAGTTGGCCTTGTAGAACACGTAGTCGGCCTGGTACTTCACCGTCTGCTTCGCTCCCATGTTGGCCATGGCGCAGGCGTCCTTCGGGGCCACACCGCCCTGGGTATTCACGCGCTGGATGTAGGTCACGCCTGTCATCGCGCCGCTGCCCGTGGCGGGGTTCGCCTGCACCAGCTGCAGCGGGATGGAGCCGGTGGCTCCGGGGCTTACTGCCAGCTGCTTGCCCGTCACCTTGCTGCCGTCGTTCGCCTCCCACGTGGGCCCGCCGTAGTACTTGCCCATGGGCTGGCGGTTCGTGTCGTAGAGCACGGCATTGGGCCCGGCAAAGGCCCACTCGTGCCCCGAGCCATCGGCCTTGGCGCGGCATTCGTAGGTGAGGTCGCCCGCGCCCACCAGGGTGAGGACGGCCTTGTTGCCGGCGGGAACGGCGATGGCGGCAGGAGCCGCCATGGGCGCCGCGGCATAACCGCCCTGCGGACCGCTGGAATGGGTAGCGCAGCCGGCGGCGGCGAGGCCGAGCGAGACGATCAGCAACTTCTTCTTCATGGTGTTCTCCGTTGTGTGGGGGACTTCCTGTACCTGATACGACGAGATGAGGCGGCTGGATGGCGCCGGAATGCGACAATTCCACTGTGAACCGATTGATTGCTCTCGGCGTCGCTTTCGTGCTGGGCTCCGCGACAGCGCTCGCGGCCCCGCCCCCCAGCCTGCAGCTCGAAGCCCTCACCTGGATGGAGGTTCGCGAGGCCGTCGCCGCGGGGAACACCACGGTGCTGGTGCCCATCGGAGGCACCGAGCAGAACGGGCCCCACATGGTGCTGGGCAAGCACAACACGCGCGCGAGGGTGCTGGCCACGCGCATCGCCGAACGCCTCGGCAACGCGCTGGTCGCTCCCGTCGTGGCCTACGTACCCGAAGGCGCCATCGATCCGCCCAGCGCCCACATGCGCTTTCCCGGGACAGTCACCATTCCCGAGGATGCCTTCGAGAAGACGCTCGAGTCCATCGCGCGCAGTTACCTGAAACACGGCTTCCGCACTGTGGTGCTGCTGGGCGATCACGGTGGCTATCGGCGCAGCCTCGACCGCGTGGCGAAGAAGGTGCCGGGCGTGCGGGTGCCCAACGAGTATTACCGCGAGCTCGCCCATGCGGGCCGCGAAGATACGGCGCTGGCCTTGGCCGTGGACCCCACGCTCATTCGCGCTGCCCGGGCGGGCGATGCGCCCGCGAAAGACAGCGGCGCCGCCGGGGATGCCCGGGGTGCGACGGCCGAGGAGGGCCGAAAACTCGCCGACGCCATCGTCGAAAAGACCGTCGCCGCCCTCGGGAAAGGCCCCTCCTCCCGGTAAAATGCTCCCATTCGTCCCGTCCCGGAGCCTTTCGCAGTGACCCACAACAACACCCTTCGCGGCCTTTTCATGGGCGCGCTTTGCGTCGGCGCCTTCGATGCCGCCGCCCAGGTCCAGGCGGTCGCCGGCATGCCTCCGGTGCCGGATTCGAAGAACCTCTATAGCGAGATTGTCGAGGGCAAGGTGAGCAGTGCCACCGCGGGCCACCGCGAGCTGGTGTACGTGCCGCACGTGCAATCCAACGACGTCTACGTGATCGATCCGAAGACGCTCAAGGTGGTCGACAAGTTCAAGGTGGGCCTGAACCCGCAGCACGTGGTGCCCTCCTGGGACCTGCAGACGTTGTGGGTCACCAACAACTCGGAGCGCGACCACAAGAAGGGCAGCCTCACCCCCATCGACCCCAGGACCGGCAAGCCGGGCAACGATATCCTCGTGCACGATCCGTACAACATGTACTTCTCCCCCGACGGCCAGCACGCCATCGTGGTGGAGGAGGCGGAAAAGCGCCTCGCCTTCCGCGACGCGAAGACCATGGAGTTCAAGTACTTCATCCACGCGCCGCAGTGCAAGGGCATCAACCACGCGGATTTCTCGATCGACGGGCGCTTCGCCGTCTTCACCTGCGAGTTCGCCAAGACAATCGCCAAGGTGGACATGGTCGAGCGCAAGGTGGTGGGGTACCTCAAGCTATCGCGCGGCGGCATGCCCCAGGACGTGCGCTCCTCGCCCGACGGCAAGCGCTTCTACGTGGCCGACAT
>JANMHV010000390.1:0-33152 GCA_031375445.1 Burkholderiales bacterium
CCCCGCCGCAGACGCCCAAGGCGGTCGTGGACAAGCTCTACCAGTCGGCCGTCCGGGCCCTTGCCCAACCCGCCTTCGTCGACAAGCTCGCCTCGGACGGATTCGAGCCCAAGTCCCTGACGCCCGTGGAATTCGACCGGCTATTCCGAGGCGAGCTGGCGTACTGGCAAAAGTTCGTCCAGGACACGGGGCTCAAGATCGATTGACGCGGCCTTGCGCGTCAGACGCGCTCGAACACGGCGGCAATGCCCTGCCCACCCCCGATGCACATCGTCACCAGCGCGTAGCGCCCGCCCGTGCGGTGCAATTCGTACACCGCCTTGGTGGCCAGGAATGCGCCGGAGCAGCCGATCGGGTGACCCAGCGCGATGGCACCCCCGTTCGGGTTGGTCTTCTTCATGTCGAGCTCGAGGCCGCGCGCCACCGCGATGGCCTGCGCCGCGAAGGCCTCGTTGCTCTCGATCACGTCCATCTGGTCGAGCGTGAGGCCGCCTTTCTTCAGCGCGAGCTTCGAAGCCGGGATCGGGCCTTCGCCCATGATCTCGTTCGGCACGCCAGCCACGGCGTAGGACACCAGCCGCGCGATCGGCTTGTGGCCGGCCGCTGCCGCCACCGCCGCGTCGGCCAGCACGAAGAATGCCGCGCCATCGTTGATGCCCGAGGAGTTGCCCGCGGTCACCGAGCCGCCTTCCTTCTTGAACGCCGGTTTCATCTTGGCCAAGGTTTCCATCGTCGTCCCGGCCTTCACGTGCTCGTCGGTGTCGAAAATCACCTCACCTTTCCTGGTCTGCTTGACGATGGGCACGATCTGCGACTTGAAACGCCCCTCGGCGATCGCCGCCGCCGCGCGGCGGTGCGACTCCACCGCGAGCGCGTCCTGCTCCTCCCGCGTGATACCCCACTTGGTAACGAGGTTCTCGGCCGTGATGCCCATGTGGCCCACGCCGAACGGGTCGGTCAGCGTGGCGACCATCATGTCGATCAGCTTGGTGTCGCCCATGCGCGCCCCGGTACGCATGGCCGGGGACAGGTAGCCGCCACGGCTCATCACTTCCACGCCGCCGCCCACGCCGTAGTCGCAGTCGCCCAGCAGGATGTTCTGCGCCGTCGTGACGATGCCCTGCAGGCCGGACGAGCAGAGGCGGTTCACCGACATCGCCACCGAATCCATCGGCAGCCCGGCCTGGATCGACGCCACGCGGGCCACGTACGCGAAGCGGCTCTCGGTGGGAATGGTATTGCCCACCGTCACGTAGTTGATCGCCTTCGGGTCGACCCCGGAGCGCTTGACCGCTTCCTTCATCACGGTGCCGGCGAGCTCCGCCGGCTCGATGTCGGCCAGTCCCCCACCGAACGTCCCGATCGCCGACCGGGCCGCGCCCAGGACCACCACGTCACGCCTGCTCATAGTCGATCTCCTCGATTTGTCCTTGCGCGACTATGCCACAATCGATCGCCATTCCAGGAGACGCCCGAAATGCTCGACGCCGACGTTTCGATTCGGCCGTTTCGCCTTTACGTAGACGACAGCGCGACTGCCGATTTGATGTCGCGCCTCGCGCGGGTGCGCTGGCCGGACGAGGCACCGGAGCCGCCGTGGTCCTATGGCACGTCGGTCGGCTTCATGCGCGAGCTGGTCGATCACTGGACCCATTCCTTCGATTGGCGCCAGGCCGAGGCGGCGCTAAACGCGTGGCCGCAGTTCGTGACGCGTATCGACGGCATCGACGTGCATTTCCTGCATGTCGAAGGGCGCGGTCCGGATCCCAAGCCTCTCTTGCTGTCGCACGGCTGGCCCGGGTCGGTGCTCGAATTCCTGAAACTGATCCCGCTCCTGACCGATCCGGCGGCGCACGGGGGCGACGCGGCGGACGCATTCACCGTCGTGGTGCCTTCGTTGCCGGGATACACGCTGTCGTTTCGCGAGAACCAGCAGCGCCGTGCGTTGCCGGAGATCGGCGCGATGTTCCACCAGCTCATGACGCGCCTGGGTTACGCGCGCTATGGCGCCCAGGGCGGCGATTGGGGATCCTTCGTCACCGCCTGGCTGGGGGCGCATCGCCCCGAGCACCTGTTCGGCATTCATCTCAACATGCTGCCGTTGAGGCGCGATGCCGCGATGTTTCCGAATCCGACGCAGGAAGAGCGCCGCTACCTCGGCGAGCTGGAGGCATGGCTCAAGGAAGAAACCGGTTACCAGTGGATCCAGGGCACGCGCCCGCAGACGCTCGCGTTCGGCCTGTCGGATTCGCCGGTCGGGCTCGCCGCCTGGATCGTCGAGAAGTATCGCGCCTGGACCGATTGCGGCGGCGACCCGCGCAATGCGCTGTCGATGGACGAGATGCTCTCCAACATCAGCCTCTACTGGTTCACCAATTGCATCGGCGCCTCGTTCTGGCCCTACTACGCGCGGCTCCATGGATCGTGGCCCATCCCGGGCAAGGTGGGCGTGCCGGCCGGCTATTGCGAATTCCCACGGGAAATCCTGCGTCCGCCACGCGCGGCGGCAGAGCGCGTGTTCGATATCCGGCGCTGGAGCGTGATGCCAGCGGGTGGGCACTTCGCCGCACTCGAGCAGCCCGTGGCGCTCGCGAACGAGATGCGCGAGTTTTTCCGGCCACTGTCGTGAAGTGACCAGAACCCTGCGAGTCCGGATTCATCCCCCGACTGGCTGCGTTGAAATCCACCGCCCAAGATCCTTCGAGTCGCCGACCGCCAGGCACCACCGCCCTGGTGGCCCTGGCGATACTCGCCGGTTGCGCTGCCCCAACACGCATGTTCGATTCCCACGTCCACCTGAACGACCCCGCCATGCAGCTGCGGTTGATGGACGGATACGGCGTCGATCGTGCGGTGGTGTTCTGGGGACGCAATTCCGACAATGAGACGGTGCTCGACTGGGCGGCGCGCTATCCGCAACGTTTCGTGCCGTTCGCTTCCATCTCGCCGGAGCGCACCGCCTATCGTCCCCAGTGGCAGCGCGACGACCCCGCGATCGTGGCGCGGCTGGCGGCCCTTCTCGAGACCGGCCGCTACAAGGGTATCGGCGAGATCTCCGTAGTCCACGATGCAACCCCGGGATTTGCCGAAACCGACTTCGACCTCGCGGGGCCGGTGATGCGCGGCATCATGGAGCTCGCGGGGAAGCACCGCCTGCCGGTGATGCTGCATTGCGAGCGTTCGCGCACCGAGGGGCTGTCGCGGCTGCTCGAGGCCCATCCCGAGGTCGCGGTGATCTGGGCCCATGGCGGTTACACGCAGCTGGACGAGGCGCGTCGAATGCTCGCGCGCCACCCCAACATCTACTACGAGCTTTCCGCGCGTACTTGGCCGCGGCATCCGCGGTCGGCGGAGTATCCCATCGTGGGCGTGGGCGGCATCGTGGCCGCGGAGTGGCTGGCGCTGATCGAGTCGATGCCGGGACGCTTCCTGGTGGGCACCGACGCCAGCCACCACGCGGAGGCCAACGAGCGGATGAAGGTGGAGAGCGTGAAGGCGTTCCTGGCGCAACTTTCGCCGGGAGCCCGACGCGAAGTGGCGGGCGACACCTTGCAGCGGCTCCTGGGGGAGCGTTGAAAGCGGAAATGCACCACAAAGGACACGAAGGATCACAAAGGTCTACAAAGGAAAACAAGAGCAGGTTTCAACGCCATAAGCGGGGCCTAGACGAATTGCGTCGTTGCTCGTTGCTGCGCTGAACCCTGACCTCAGCCTCTTTTCCTTTGTGAACCTTTGTGATCCTTCGTGTCCTTCGTGGTGCCGTTACGCCCTAACCAACTTGATGAACGTAATTTCGGAGGGGCTGCCGAACCGCATCGGCGGCCCCCAATATCCCGTGCCACGGCTGATGTAGACCCACATCGCGCCCAGCTTGTGCAGCCCCGCGGTGAACGGCTGCTGCAGGCGCACGAAGTGGTTCCAGGGCCAGAACTGCCCGCCGTGGGTGTGCCCCGAGAGCTGCAGGTCGAAGCCCGCGTCGCTGGCACCCTGGGCCGAGCGCGGCTGGTGCGCGAGCAGCACCTTCATCGTGCCCTCGGGCACTCCCGCGGCGGCGCGGGCGGCATCGCTGCGCTGCGCCGGATCGAAGTGGTGCGCCGAGTAGTCCGTCACGCCGGCGATGGCGAGCTGTCCGCCGTCGTGGTCGAGCAGCACGTGCTCGTTCAGCAGAACGTTGGCGCCGAGGCGGCGCAGCTCGTGGATCCACGCCGGGGCGCCGGAGTAGTACTCGTGGTTGCCGGTGACGAAGTAGGTGCCGTGGCGCGAGGCGAGGCCCGCGAGCGGCGCCGTGTGCGGCCCCAGCTCGCGCACGCTGCCGTCGACGAGGTCGCCGGTGATCGCTACCAGGTCGGGCGTGAGGCGGTTCACGGCGGCGACGATGCCCTCGACGAAATCGCGCTTGATCGTGGGCCCCACGTGGATGTCGCTGATCTGCGCGATGGTGAAGCCTTCCAGCGCCGCGTGCAGCCCCTTCACCGGCACCGACACCTCCACCACTGGCGCCACGCGCCGCGCGAGGACAAAGCCCACCAGGGTGATCGCAGGCGTGAGCGCCATCACCCCGAACGCGGAGGCGCGAATCCAGCCATCCAATGTCTCGGGAGTTCCCACCAGCGCGAGGGCGGCCACGGTGAGATCCCGCACCACGGTGAGCACCAGGAGCCAGGAGAAGAACCCCATGGCGATCCAGGGCGCCAGAACCGCGAGGGGGTGTTTTGCCTGGGGAACGGTCCAGCCCTTGGGGAGGAGCCAGAAGACCCCGGCCAGGAAGGCGGCCCCGGCTGGCTGGGCGGGCGCGGGGAAAGGGGCCAGCAGGCGCAGGCCGACATAGGCCAGGAGCGCGGCGATCAGCACCACGAAAGGGTTGAAGCGCATTACCGCCATGTTGGGGCAATCCGGCCGTCTGCAAGGCGGGGCGGTTGGTATCATCGAAGACCTATGGAAACAACGTCTCCCGCACCCTCCGCCGCTCCCATCCGCCGCCGCCGCTGGCCCTGGATCCTCGTGGTCCTGGTGCTGGCGGCCGCCATCTTCGGCGGCTGGAAGTTCGCCGGCACCAAGTCGCCCGACGCCCAGGCGGCGAAGAAGGGCCCGGGTGCGACGCCCGTGGTGACGGCGCGCGCCGAGTCGCGCGACATGCCGGTGCGCCTCAAGGTGAACGGCGCGGTGGCGGCGCTGCAGTCGGTGGACCTGCGCGGCCAGATCACCAGCACCGTGCGCCAGGTGCACATCCGCGAGGGGCAGAACGTGCGCGCGGGCGACCTGCTGTTCTCGCTCGACGCGCGCGCCGACGAGGCGAACATCCGCAAGGCCGAGGCGCAGGTGGCGAAGGACCTCGCCGACCTCGCCACGGCGCAGCGCAACCTCGAGCGCCAGCGCGAGCTCTTCGGCCAGAAATTCATCTCCCAGGCGGCGCTGGACCAGGCGCAGAACGGCGTCGATACGTTGAAGGGCCAGATGGCGGTCGACCAGGCGGCACTGGAGAGCGCCCGCGTGGCGCGAGGCTACACCGAGATCCGGGCGCCCTTCAGCGGGCGCACCGGTGTCATCAGCGTTCGCGCCGGCAGCCTGGTGCAGCCCGGGGCCACCGCGGCGCCGCTGGTGACCATTTCGCAGATCGATCTCATTTCCGTTTCCTTCACCCTGCCGGAGAAGGAATTGCCGGGCCTGCAGCGCGCGCTGGCCGCCGGCCCCGTCGTCGTGACCGCCGCGCCCCAGGACGCCTCGGAGAAGCCGTTCGCCGGGAAGGTGAGCTTCGTCGACAACGCGGTCGATACCGCCACCGGCACGATCCGCGTCAAGGCGGAATTCCCCAATCCCGACCTCAAGCTCTGGCCCGGCATGTACGTGAACGTCGAGATGGCGCCGCGCACGATGGCCGGCGTCACGGTGATCCCGGCGCAGGCGGTGCAGACCGGCCCCGAATCGCGCTTCGTCTACGTGGTGGGCGAGGACCAGACCGTGGCGCAGAAGCCGGTGACGCTCGCATTCGTCGATGCGGGCGTGGCGGTGGTGGAAGGCGTGGGCGCGGGGGCGCGGGTGGTGGTCGAGGGCGGGCAGAACCTGCGCCCGGGCGCCAAGGTGACGGAGGCGCGGCCTGAAGGCGCGGCGCCGGAGGAGGGCGGCAAGGGCAAGGGTGGCAAGGGCAAGGGCGGCAAGGGCGAGGGCGGCAAGGGCGAGGGCAAGAAGAAGCCTGGAGAGCCGCAATGAGCTTCACCGAAGCTTTCATCCGCCGCCCCGTGATGACGGTACTGCTGTCGGCATCGTTCGTCGTGGCCGGCGTGCTGGCCTATGGCGACATCCCCATCGCGGCGCTGCCGCGATTCGAGACGCCCACCATTTCGGTTTCCGCGAACCTGCCGGGCGCGGCGCCCGACACCATGGCGACCTCGGTGGCCCTCCCGCTGGAGAAGCAGTTCGCCACCATCGCCGGGCTCGACTCCATCAGCTCCAGCTCCACGCAGGGGCGCACCCAGGTGACGCTGGAGTTCGCCGAAGACCGCAGCATCGACGCGGCCGCGGTGGATGTGCAGGCGGCACTGCTGCGGGCGCAGCGCTCGCTGCCCCAGGAGATGACCAGCCCGCCCGCCTACCGCAAGGTGAATCCGGGCGACGCGCCGATCATCTGGGTATCGCTCACCTCGCCCTCGATGCCGCTGTCGGACCTGAACGACCTGGCCGAGAACCTGATCGCGCCGACCCTCTCGACGCTCCCCGGGGTCGCCGAGATCGACATCAACGGCCGCAAGCGCTTCGCGGTGCGGGTGCAGGTGCGACCCGATGCGCTGGCTTCCCGCAACCTCACGGTGGACGACGTGGCCAACGCCATTCGCACCGCCAACGCGAACACGCCCGTGGGCACGCTCGAGGGCGACCGCCAGACGCTCACCATCCAGGCCAACCGGCAGCTCACCCACGCCGACCAGTTCGCGAAGATCATCGTGGCGACCCTCCCGGGCGGGGCGAGCGTGCGGCTGGAGGACGTGGCGACCGTCATCGACAGCGTGGAGTCGGTGAAGGTGGCGAGCTGGGCCGACGAGGACATCGCGATCTCCATCGCGGTGCGCCGCCAGCCCGATGCCAACACCGTGGCCACGGTCGACGCGATCCGCGCGGCGCTGCCCCCGCTCATGGCGCAGATGCCGGCCTCGGTGCAGATCAAGATCAACAACGACCGCTCGGTGTCGATCCGGCACTCGATCTTCGATGTCCAGGTGACGCTCGCCATCACGGCACTCCTCGTGGTGCTGGTGATCTACCTCTTCCTGCGCCGGCCCTCGGCCACCATCATCCCGGCGCTGTCGCTTCCGATCTCGCTGCTGGGCACCCTCGCCCTGATGAAGTGGCTCGACCTGAGCCTCAACAACGTGTCGCTCCTGGGCATCACGCTCGCGGTCGGCCTGGTGGTGGACGACGCCATCGTGATGCTGGAGAACATCGTGCGCCACGTGGAGGAGGGCATGGAGCCCTTCGCCGCCGCGATCAAGGGCGCCCGCGAGGTGGCCTTCACGATCCTGTCGATCTCGGTCTCGCTGGTGGCGGTGTTCATCCCGATCTTCTTCATGCCGGGGGTGATCGGCGGGCTCTTCCGCGAGTTCGCGATCGTGGTCTCGCTCGCCATCGTGGTCTCGGCGCTGGTGTCGCTCACCCTGGTGCCGATGCTCGCCAGCCGCTACCTCACGCACGCCCGCGACGACGATCCGGTGCTGCGCTACACCGCGTGGTTCGAGCGCGGCTACCAGTGGACGCTTGCCCGCTACCAGCGCGGGCTCGACTTCTCCCTGCACCACCGCGCCGTGGTCCTGGGCGTGGCACTCGCCAGCCTCGCGATCACCGTGGGCCTCTTCATGCACATCCCGAAGGGCTTCTTCCCCACCGAGGACATCGGCCAGATCACGGTGCGCGCCGAGGCGGTGGAGGACATCTCGTTCCCGGCGATGTCGGCCACGATGCAGCGGGTGCGCGACGCCGTGCGCGCCAACGCCGCCGTGGCGAGCGTCATCACCACCGCCGACGACACCAACACGGGACGCCTCTTCATCAACCTGAAGTCCCGCAGCGATCGCCCGGGCATCGACCGCGTGCTGGAATCGCTGCGCCGCGACGTGCGCGGCATTCCCGGCGTGGCGGTGTACTTCACGCCGCTTCAGAACCTGCGCATCGGCGGGCGCATCAGCAAGAGCCGCTACCAGTACGTGCTGAAGAGCGTGGGCGACAAGGACCTGCAGGCGAGCGCCGAGAAGCTGCTGGTGCTGATGCGGCAGGACCAACTCTTCCGCGACGTGTCGAGCGACTCGCAGATGAAGGGGCTCCAGGCGCAGCTGCAGATCGACCGCGACAAGGCCAATGCCCTCGGCGTGCGGATCCAGGATATCCGCACGGCTCTCTACTCCACTTTCGGCGAGCGGCAGGTGTCGACGATCTTCGCGTCGTCGGATTCCTACCCGGTGATCCTGCAGGCGGTGGCCGCCGACCGGCGCGACGAGTCCGCCTTCGCCAAGATCTACCTGCGATCCAGCTCCGGCGCGCTGGTGCCGCTTTCCAGCATCGCCTCGGTGGAGCGGCGCGTGGGGCCGATCGCGATCAACCACGCCGGCCAGCTGCAATCGATCACGGTCACCTTCAACCTCGCGCCCGGCGTGGCGCTGGGTGATGCCGCCAAGCGCATCGAGCGCTACCAGGTGGAGTCGGCGATGCCGGCCTCGATCATCACCGCGTGGGCGGGGGATGCCGCGGCGTTCCAGAAGTCGCAGTCGAGCCAGGTATGGCTGCTGCTCTCGGCGCTGCTGGTGATCTACGTGCTGCTGGGTGTGCTCTACGAGAGCTACATCCACCCCATCACGATCCTGGCGGGAATTCCGTCGGCCGCGATCGGCGCGCTGCTGACGCTGTTGATCTTCGGCATGGACCTCTCGATGATCGCGGTGATCGGCATCCTGCTGCTGATCGGCATCGTGAAGAAGAACGCGATCATGATGATCGACTTCGCGCTCACCGCGCAGCGCGACGAGGGATTGCCGCCGCACGAGGCGATCCGGAAGGCGGCGCTGCTGCGGTTCCGCCCGATCATGATGACCTCGCTGGCGGCGATGATGGGGGCCATTCCCATCGCGGCGGGGCTGGGCGCGGGGGCGGAGCTGCGCCAGCCGCTGGGGTTGGCGGTGGTGGGAGGATTGCTGTTCTCCCAGGTCATCACGTTGTTCATCACGCCGGTCATCTACCTCTACCTCGACCGTTATTCCGGCAAGGGGCCCATCACTCGCCGAGTGGGCGACGCGCAGGCCGTTCCGGGAGATTGAACGGCCGGTCCTGGGTTAGCATCGCCTCAGCGAATTGCGCTCGAGGAGCCGACTTGGAAGAAGACCAGAAGAAATCGCGCCGCAGGTTCCTGGCCGGCGCCGGCGCCGCGGGTGTCGCGGCCACCACCGGTGCGCTCGTCGCGCCGGGCGTGCACGCGCAACCGGTAGGCAACCAGCCCCCCTCCGTGCCGGAATGGACGCGCGTTCCCGGCCGCGGCTTCCTCTCGCCGCCCTACGGACAACCCTCGGAGTTCGAGAAGGGCGTGGTGCGCGTGCTGCCTTCCGCGCCCAATCCCTTCCCTACCGCCACCCGCACGCCGTTGCAGAGCCTGCACGGATCGATCACGCCCAACGGGCTCTTCTTCGAGCGCCACCACGCGGGGGTGCCGATGATCGACCCGCGCGAGCACCGACTGATGCTCCACGGCCTGGTGGACCGTCCCCTCATGTTCACCCTGGACGACCTGGTGCGCCTACCCTCGGTGAATCGCGTCCATTTCATCGAGTGCTCGGGTAACTCGTCGTCGCAATGGGCCGGGCCGGGTGGCGCTACCGCGCAGGAAGTGCATGGCCTGGCGAGCAATGCCGAGTGGACCGGCGTGCCGCTCGCGGTGCTGCTGGAGGAGGCGGGCGCCCGCAAGCAGGCCCGCTGGCTCCTCGCCGAGGGCGCCGATGCCGCCGCGATGACGCGCAGCGTGCCGATGGAGAAGGCGCTCGACGACGCGCTGGTGGTCTACGCGCAGAACGGCGAGAAGCTGCGTCCGGAGCAGGGGTATCCCATCCGCCTGCTGCTGCCCGGCTTCGAGGGCAACATGAGCATCAAGTGGCTGCGCCGCATCAAGGTCGCCATGGAGCCCTTCCAGACCCGCGAGGAGACATCGACCTATACCGACCTCATGCCCGATGGCTCGGCGCGGCAGTTCACCTTCGTGATGGATGCCAAGTCGTGCATTCTTTCGCCTTCCGGTGGGCAGCGGATCACGAAGCGAGGGTTCCACGAGATCTACGGCATCGCCTGGACCGGCCGCGGCCGGATCCGCCGCGTGGAAGTGTCGTGCGACGCGGGCAAGACGTGGCAGCAAGCGCGGCTGCAGGAGCCAGTGCTGTCCATGGCGCTCACGGCGTTTCGCCTCGAGTGGCGATGGGATGGCAGCCCGTGCGTGCTCCAGAGCCGAGCGATCGACGAGACCGGCTACGTCCAGCCCACGCGCAAGCAGCTCATCGAGGCGCGCGGGACGGCCTCGCTCTACCATTACAACGGCATCCAGAGCTGGGCCATCGCCAATTCCGGGGAGGTGACCAATGTCCACGCCTAGGGCCGGTCTCGCCCTCGCTTCCCTTGCCCTCGTCGCCGTCGGATGCGAGGTTGTCGCCCCTGCTCCCACGGGTGGCCAGCGCTACGGCCTCGGCACGCCGCTCGACGAGCGCGTCCTCGCGGGCTGGAACATCGACGTGGCGCCCGACGGCACGGGCCTTCCGCCCGGCCGCGGAAACGTGGCCCAGGGCCGCACGGTGTACGAATCGAAGTGCGTCTCGTGCCACGGGGAGAAGGGCGTGGGTGGGCCCGCGAACCGCCTCGCCGGCGGCAGCGTCAAGTCGAGGCCGCAGGTGAAGACGGTCGGAAGCTTCTGGCCCCACGCGACCACCATCTACGATTACGTGAATCGAGCGATGCCCTGGGACCGGCCGCAGTCCCTCGCGCCCGACGAGGTCTACGCGGTGACGGCCTACCTGTTGTTCATCAACGGCATCGTGCCCGAGAGCGCCACGCTCGACGCGGTGTCACTGCCGCGGGTGCGCATGCCCAACCGGGACGGCTTCAACCCCGTCGACCCGAGGCCCGATACGCGCTGAGGAATGCCGGCCACCCGGAGGCAGGGTCGAGCGCCTCCGCGAACCTCGGGCGCAGGTTTTCAACGCAGAGGAAAAGAGGCAGGCGCGCATTCCATCGGCGCTACCTTACTTGGTCTGGCGCCCTTCGACGCCTCCGCCGGGCAACGCTCGATGCGACATGGCTGAAAGTCGAGTTGCGGTGGTCGTTCGACAATCGCTTCTCTCTTGCGTGCCTCTGCGCCTGCCTCCTTTCCTCTGCGTTGAAAACCACCGCCCGAGGTTCGTCGAGACCGTATCGCCAGCCACCACGACCTGTCAGCCACCCCTCCAATTGCGTCGTCCCCGCAACTTCTCGACCATCCGCTGGAAATCCTCCGGCGCCTCGCGCTCGAAGTACACCGCCTTCCCGGTGCGCGGATGCGTGAACCCCAGTGCCCGCGCGTGCAGCATGGCCCGCGGTGCCGCGATCGGCGTTCCCACGTAGTCCCTGATGTAGACCGTCTCGCCCACGATGGGATGCCCATGCTCCGCCAGGTGGATGCGGATCTGGTGCTGCCGGCCCGTTTCCAGGCGGCACTCCACGAGTGTTGTCCCCTCCAGCCGCTCGAGGGGCTTCACGTGCGTGATTGCGTTGCGCGCCTCCCGGGGCGGCTCCTCGTGGGAGCGCTTGTAATGGCCGTGGGATCCGCGAAGGCCGTCGCCGCGGTCGAGGATCAAGTCGGTTTCGATTCGCCCCGCATGCACCTCGCCGTGCGCGATCGCATGGTAGGCGCGCTCGACCGTGTGGTCGCGGAACTGCGCGGAGAGCTCGCGGTGCGCCGAGGCGTTGCGCGTGAAGGCCATCAGCCCGCTGGTGTCGCGATCCAGCCGATGCACCACGCCCAGCGCCGCGTCGTTCTCCTTGCGATCGACGCGGCGAAGCAACGTGCGCAGGTGGTGGCCGAGCGTGTCCTTGTTGCCCGCCTCGTCAGCGACGCTCAGCATGCCGGCGGGCTTCTCCACCACCACCACGTCGCGGTCGAAGAAGACGATCGCCTCCTCGGCCAGTGCGCCGGTGGCGCGCAAACGCGGGCCGGTGGCATCGACCACCACCACGGCGCTGCGCGTCACTCGCGCCGCCGGGTCGAGGCAGCGCTCGCCGTCCACGGTCACGCGCCCCTCGGTGCAGAGCTTGCGCGCGCGCGACCATGCGCACCCCAGCTGCTCGCGCACTACGGTGGCGACGGTTGGGTAAGGCGAAGGTGCGTTTTCGCCGGTCATGCGCGGTACCCCTCGCCGCGGCCCTTTCGCAGCCACGCGAACGCGAGCCCGATGGGCAGGATGGCGAGCGCGGCGCCGACGAGCACCACCACGGCGCCGGAATGCTCGACGACCCATCCCGCAGCGGCGACGCCGGCCGCCTGCCCCAGGAACAGCATCGAGGCGAAGAGGGCCATCCCCGCTCCGCGCCGCTCGGGCGCCATCTGCGTCGCGTTGGTCTGCAGCGTGTTGTGGAGCATGTAGAAGCCGAGGCCCGCGAGGAGGCATCCGGCGGGCGCCACCCAGGAGGCCGGTGTCCAGGCGACGAGCGCCATGCCGATCGCCATCAGCAGCGTGCCCCATACCGCGAGCCCCACTTCCCCGAGCCGCTTCACGAAGGCGCGCGCGAAGAGCGCGAAACCGACACCGCCGGCGGCGAACGCGAGCATCGCGAGCCCCGCGTAGGCGGCGCTGAAGCCGCGTGCGAGGTGCAGGTGCGTGGGAATGAATGCCAGCGCCCCGAAGAGGACCATTCCCTCGAAAAGCACGGTGGCCACCACGACTCGCGCCCACGGCGCCCCCATCACTTGCACCGCGTCCCGCAGGAAGTGGCTCCCGGCGGCGCTGCGCGGTCCGGGGTCGTTGCGCGCGGCACGCACCAGCAGGATTCCGCTCACGAGCAGCCATGCCGCCAGCAGCGCGAACGGCCAGCGCCAGCTCGCATCGTCGGCGGCGAGGCCGCCGATGGCGGTGCCGCCCCCGAGGCCGAGGATCTGCCCCAGCAGGAATCGCGCGATCACGGGCTGGCGCTCGGCATACGGCACCACGTCGCCGATCCATGCCATCGAGAGCGGGATGATCGCAGCGCACAACGCCCCGGCGACGAGCCGCCCAGCGACGAAACTCTCGAACCCCGAAGCCATGACGCAGCCGACGGTGGCCGCGGCGGCGCCGATCGCAGCCATGCCGATCACGCGCAGCTTGCCGAAGCGGTCGCCCAACGGGCCGAAGGCCATCTGCATCACGCCGTAGGCCACGGAGAACACCGTGATCACCGTGGCCGCCTGCGCGAGCCCCACCTGGAACTCGGTGCCCAGGCGCGCGAGCATCGGGTCGGTCACGCGCATGGAAGCGGCGCTCGCGAACGAGGCGAGCGACAGCAGGACGATGTTGAAGGTCACGGGAATGGAAGGCGGTGGCAGCGTCGATTATGGCCGTGGCAGCGGGTTCGAACCAGTATCATTTGCCCCAGGCATTCCAGGTCCGGCGAAGGACTCCCGGATTTCCCCGCGTTTTCAGGAGGCTCCAGCATGACCAGCAGACGCAACGCACTTCTCGCAGGAGCCACCCTGGCCGTAGCACCCGCATTGCCGCTCGCCCAGGCCGCGGCGGCGCCGATCGTCGCCTCCGAGCACTGGGTGCGCAAAGGCGAGGTGAAGCTGTGGGTGTACCGCAAGCGAATCAGCGCCGCGAACTACCGCGGCCGGCTCTTCTGCGTCCACGGCTCGTCCTATTCGGGCAAGACCATGTTCGACCTGCAGGTGCCGGGGCGGCAAGGTTACTCGATGATGGACCACTTCGCGCGCCTGGGCTACGACGTCTGGACCATGGACCACGAGGGCTACGGCCACTCGGATCGCACCGCTGGCAACTCGGACATCCAGAGCGGGGTCGAGGACCTCAAGGCGGCGATGGAGGTCGTGGCCAAGGAGGCGGGCGGGTCGCGCCTCGCGTTCTTCGGACAATCCTCGGGCGCCCTGCGGGCTGCCCGCTTCGCCAACCAGCACCCGGACCATGTCGAGAAGCTGGCCCTGGACGCGTTCGTCTGGACCGGCAAGGGCGCCCCGACGCTGGCCGACCGGGCCAAGCGCTTGCCGCAGTACCAGGCGAGCAACCGGCGCCCCGTCAGCCGCGAGTTCTACCGCAGCGTCTTCACCCGCGACCATTCCGGCGCCGCCGAGGCGATGCTCGGCGACGTGGTGGCGGACGAGGAGCTTCGGTACGGGGACTCCGTGCCGACGGGTACCTACGTCGACATGGTCACCAAGTTACCCCTGGTGGACCCGGCCCGGCTGTCGATGCCGGTGATGATCATTCGCGCCGAGCACGACGGCATCGCAACCGACGAGGACATCCTGGGCTTCTATTCACGCCTGCCGAGCGCCGACAAGCAGCTGGTGAAGATCGGCGGCCTTGCCCACACCGCGATGCTCGGCGTCAATCGCGCGCGCTTCCACCACGCGCTCGACTCGTTCCTCGCGATGCCGGCGCGGGTGGGCCTCGAGGGGGCCAAGGGTCACGGCTGAGAAGCCGCTGCCTTATCATCCCGCCATGGAACCCGACATCAAGAAGATGGAAGCCCTGATCCGCCAGCTGCTGGTGGAACTGGGCGAGGACCCGGAGCGCGAGGGCCTGGTGAAGACCCCGGAACGAGTTGCCAAGGCGTTCTCGTTCCTCACCCATGGCTATCGCCAGGACTTGAAAACCGTCATCAACAACGCTCTCTTCACCCAGACCACCAGCAGCATGGTGATCGTGAAGGACATCGAGCTCTACAGCCTGTGCGAGCACCACATGCTGCCGTTCTTCGGGCGCTGCCACATCGGCTACATCCCGAACGGCAAGGTGTTCGGCGTCTCCAAGCTGGCTCGCATCGTCGACATGTACGCCCGCCGGCTGCAGCTGCAGGAGCGCCTCACCGAGCAGGTCTCCCAGGTAGTCATGGAGGAGTGCGGCGCCAAGGGCGTGGGCGTGATGATCGAGGCGCGCCACCTGTGCATGATGATGCGCGGCGTGGAGAAGCAGAATTCCACCATGGTCACCTCGTCGGTGCTCGGCAGCTTCCGCGACCACATGGCAACACGGGAGGAGTTCCTGATGCTCGTCGGGCGCCGCTAGCGCAAGGGCGGCGCGTGAAGCTGATCGGCATGCCCGATTCCCCGTACGTCCGCCGCGTGGCGATCTCCATGAAGCTTATGGACATCGCCTTCGACCACGAGCAGGTCTCCGTCTTCCGCCACTTCGACCGGTTCGCCGCGATCAACCCGGTGGTGAAGGCGCCGACGCTGGTGTGCGACGACGGCACGGTGCTGATGGATTCGAACCTGATCCTCGAGTACCTCGAGGCGATAGCCCCCGCGGGCAAGGGGTTGATGCCCGGCGCGATCGACGCCCGGCGCGAGGCGCTGCGGCTCATCGGGCTGGCCATGGCCGCGGCCGAGAAGTGCGTGCAGGTCGTCTATGAGCGCGATCATCGCCCGGCCGACAAGCGCCACATGCCGTGGCTCGAGCGCGTGGTGCTGCAGGCGAATACCGCGTTCGACCTGCTCGAGGGCGCGGCCTCGTATGCGCGCCCCTGGTTGCTCGGGCCGACGCTCACCGCCGCCGACGTGGCGGTCGCCTGCGCGTGGCGCTTCGGGCAGTTCTACGACGAGGCCGAGGTCCCGGCGGGGCGTTACCCCGGGCTCGCGGCCTTCTCCGCGCGCGCCGAGGCGCTCCCGGCTTTCGCCTCCACGCCGCTCGATTGACGCCGCTTCCCCGCAGCTTCCTCTTCTTCATCTACACGCGGCTCGCCGGCAACGCGGCGAACCAGATGCTGTTGGTGGCACTCGGCTGGCAGGTGTACGACCTGACCGGCAGCGCCTGGGACCTGGGCCTGGTCGGCCTCTACCAGTTCCTGCCCGCGCTGGTGCTCACCATCCCGGCCGGCCAATGGGTCGACCGCGCCGACCGCCGCGCGCTGCTGGCACTCACGCTCGCCATGCAGCTCACGGTCGCCGTGGTGCTGAGCGCGGGCAGCATCGGACACTGGGTCACGCGCGAGATCATCCTTGCGCTCTGCGTGGTGCTGGGCGCGGCGCGTTCGCTGCAGGCGCCGGCGCAGCAGGCGATCATCCCCTCGATCGTCGAGGCCGCGCTGCTGCCGCGCGCGCTCGCGCTCAACGCCGCCGCGCTCAAGGTTTCCATCATCGGCGGCCCGGCGCTCGGCGGCTTCCTCTACGCGCTCGGCGCGAGCGTGGTCTACGCCGTGTGCGCGGCCCTCGGCGCGATTTCGCTCGCATGCCTCGCGGTCGTGCGCCTTCGCCCGGTCACGCGGCACAAGGAGCCGGTCACCTGGAAGACCCTGCTCGCCGGCCTCGACTACGTCTGGCGCCACAAGGTCGTGCTGGGGGCCATCTCCCTCGACCTTTTCGCCGTGGTGCTGGGCGGGGTGCAGGCATTGCTGCCGATGTACGCGAAGGACGTGCTCGCCACCGGCCCGTGGGGCCTGGGGTTGCTGCGCGCGGCCCCCGCGGTGGGCGGCCTCCTGGTCGCGGCGATCCTCGCGCGCCACCCGTTGTCGCGGCGCGTTGGCGCGTGGATGTTCGGCGCCGTCGCGGTATACGGCGTGGCGCTCCTCGCCTTCGCGTTCTCGCACTGGCTGTGGCTGTCGCTCGCCCTCCTTGCGCTGAGCGGCGGCGCGGACATGGTGAGCGTGGTGATCCGCCAGTCACTGGTGCAGCTCGAGACGCCCGACGAGATGCGCGGGCGCGTGGGCGCCGTGAACGGCACCTTCATCCAGGCGAGCAACCAGCTGGGCGAGTTCCGCGCCGGCGCCATGGCGGCGTGGCTCGGGCCGTTCGCCGCCGTGCTGATCGGGGCGCTGGGCACGCTGCTGGTCGTGGGACTGTGGGTGCGGCTCTTCCCGCAGCTCGCGCGGCGCGAGCGGCTGGTCAACGAGTAGGCGCCGCTTTCGGGCCCCAGATGCCTTCCTCGCTGAATCCGAGCTTGGCGAAGTCACTTGCCCGCAGATTCGCCTCGTTGGCGCAGTAGAACTCGTCGAGTTGAGGCGGTTTCACCCGGGTTCCTGCGAGCATGGCGTGCGCCTGGCCCCGGTGGTGGGTTTGATGCTGGAAGAGATGCGCCAGGATCCGGCGGATGCTGTCGCGCTCCACGCTGCTCCTGCGCGGCAGCAGCACCACGCCCTCCATGTCGCCGTCGCCGAGCCCCTTGCAGTAGTCGATCAGCCGCTGGTCGCTCGTGCGCTGCGCCTCCATGAGAGGCGCGCATTGCGCGAACGGCTCTTCCGGCTCGAAGAAGCGCGCCGGCTTCTCGTGGGGCGGCAGCCCCGCGCGGCTCCTCTCCAGCATCTCGAGGTAGAACCAATCCACGGTGAGGTTGTGGTTCAGCGTCGCCTTGATCGACGGGAAGAAGCCCACGCGAGGTGCCGCGAACTCCGCGTCCGTGAGCGCGAGGCAGGCGCCGAGCAGACGATGGTTGGCCCAGGCGTTGTTGTGGGCCTCGGCGACGAAGTGTTGGGCGAGCATGGGGTTCCCCGCTGCTAAAATCGCCATTCTCATGCAAACCAGCCAACTCCTGTCGCTCGACGATTTCGAGCGCGCCGCGCGCCGGCACCTGCCGCGTCCCGTCTTCGCCTATGTCTCGGGGGCCGTCGAGGACAACCTCTCCTATCGCGACAACCGTGCCGGCTTCGAGGAGCTGGGGTTCATCCCGCGCACGCTGGTCGATACCTCCAAGCGCACCACGAAGGCCACGCTCTTCGGCACCGAGTACTCGGCCCCCTTCGGCGTGGCGCCGATGGGCATCAGCGCGCTCTCGGCCTATCGCGGCGACCTCATGCAGGCGCGGGGTGCCGCGGCCTCGAACATTCCGATGATCATGAGCGGCTCGTCGCTGATCCGCCTCGAGGACGTGTGCGCCGCGTGCCCCTCCACCTGGTTCCAGGCCTATGTCCCGGGCGACGTGAAGCGCATCGAGCCGCTGATCGACCGCGTGGGCCGCGCCGGCTTCAAGACGCTGGTCGTGACCGTGGACGTGGCGGTGCTCGCCAACCGCGAGAACAACGTGCGCGCGGGGTTCTCGACGCCGCTTCGGCCCAACCTGCGGCTCGCCTGGGATGGCATCACCCACCCGCGCTGGCTGTTCGGCTCGTTCCTGCGCACCGTGCTCCAGCACGGCATGCCGCACTTCGAGAACTCGTTCGCCGAGCGTGGCGCCCCGATCCTGTCGCGCAACGTGGAGCGTGATTTCACCCAACGCGATCACTTGAGCTGGGAGCATCTGGCGCTGATCCGCAAGCAGTGGCGGGGGCGAATCGTGCTGAAGGGGATCATGCATCCCGAAGATGCGCGGCTCGCCCGGGAGCACGGCGTCGACGGCGTGGTGGTCTCCAACCACGGCGGGCGCCAGCTGGACGGCACGGCGTCGCCGCTGCGCGTGCTGCCCTCCATCGTGGACGTGGCCGGCGACATGGTGGTGATGATGGACAGCGGCATCCGCCGCGGCACCGATGTGTTGAAAGCGCTGGCCCTGGGAGCTAAGTTCGTCTGGGTGGGGCGGCCGATGAACTACGCCGCGGCCCTCGGGGGCGATGAAGGGGTCAAGCACGCCATCTCGATCCTGCAGGGCGAGGTGTACCGCAACATGGCGCTGGTGGGCGTCAACTCGGTCACCGAGCTGGGCCCGCACCACTTGCTGCGCCTATCCGGCGTTCGCGCTCCCGGCCTGCCGGTCTAGTGGTTCTCCCCCGCGAGGCGGGGAAAGCATCACCGCGCAGCGGCCATCGCGATCTCGAAGGACTTGAGGCGGTCGGCGCGGTCGTAGGCGTCGGAAACCAGGATCAGCTCGTCGGCCTGCGTTGCCTCGAGGATCGAGGCGAGCCCGGCGCGCACGCGCTCCGGCCCGCCCACCACGAAGAGCGCCATGCGCTCGGCGACCGCGTAGCGCTCGGCCTCGGTCCACTTCATCTCTTCGACCGGAGGCTGCAACGGCGCCCGGCCGCCCTTGAGGATCCCGAGCGAGCGCAGGTACATGCTGGTGGCGAGGAACTCCGCGCGCTCGTCGCTCTCCGCCGCCATCATCGGCACGCCCACCATCACGTAGGGCTTCGCGTGCTCCGGCGAGGGCTGGTACTCGCGGCGGTAGATCTCGATCGCCTCCATCAGGTCGCCGGGGGCGAAGTGCGAGGCGAACGCGTAGGGCCGCCCGATCTTGGCCGCGAGGTGGGCGCTATAGAGGCTGGAGCCCAGGATGTACACCGGCACCGAGGTACCCGCGCCGGGGATCGCGCGGACGCGCTGCCCTTCGCGTAGCGGTGCCAGGTAGCCTTCCAGCTCCGCCACCTGCTGGTCGAAGTCCGAGCCGTCGGAGATGCGGCGCAGTGCGCGCATCGTCAGCGGGTCGGTGCCGGGCGCGCGTCCCAGGCCGAGATCGATGCGGCCGGGGTAGAGGGTCGCCAGCGTGCCCACCTGCTCGGCCACGATGTAGGGCGCGTGGTTGGGCAGCATGATGCCGCCGGAGCCGATGCGG
Source organism: Burkholderiales bacterium (assembly GCA_031375445.1). GTDB lineage: Bacteria > Pseudomonadota > Gammaproteobacteria > Burkholderiales > Usitatibacteraceae > Usitatibacter. The sequence continues at coordinate 19,677 of JANMHV010000390.1, forward strand.
ATCCTTTCCGTGTGGCCGGCGATGAATCCCATCAGCACCACCGTGGCGGAGCTGGCGATCCCCTCGAGGTTGTGGTGCTCGGCGACCCAGTAGCGGTGGTAGCCCAGCGTGTCGGCGAGCTTCGCCAGCTGCTGCGTGGTCTGCATCGCGTCGGCGGCGGTTGACCCCTCGGCGTAGGTCACGAGGTCGAGGATGGAGAGGGGGATTTCGTTCAGTTTCGGCATCGGGGCTCGGATTCGCAGTAAACCTGGGAATGGGGTTGAATGGGATTGATGGGATGAATGGGATCCGGCATAAGTGTGGCACCTGTGTAGGGGTGGAGCAGTGCCTCGATGACGCTTAGCTGGCCGCCATTCCCAACCAGCCCTGTTACTCCATATCGCATTCATCCCATTAATCCCATTCATCCCCATCCCCGGGTTTACTGCCCGCATCACTCTCCACCTTCCAAAGAAAAACGGCAGCCCGAAGGCTGCCATTTTCAGTGAAGCGTGAAACCTGGACGTCAGGCGATCGGACGGATCGCGGTCGCCTGCTTGCCCTTGGGGCCGTCCTTGATTTCGAATTCGACCTTCTGGTTCTCCTTCAGGGTCTTGAAGCCGCTGCCCTGGATTTCGGAGAAATGGGCGAAGAGGTCCTCGCCGCCGCCATCGGGTTTGATGAAGCCGAAGCCTTTGGAGTCATTGAACCACTTCACGATACCGGTGCTCATTGCGTTTCCTTTACTGGATGAAACCCGGCGAACCCCCGGGAACGGGAACAGCGACTGTAGGAACCGCAAGACGGGAACCGAAGTGGGCGCGCGGCGTAACTGCCGGGCGGGACTCGTGTTACTGCTTACCGTGCCTCTTCACTGCAAATTCATTATACGCAAATCGTGGGGGGTTGAAGAACGTGGGAGGGGGCGCCATGTCGAATCGGGCTCCCCACGATTACACCTGTCATGAAGCGTTTTTCCGTCGCGTTTTTCGCCGTGGTTTTCGTAGCGGTTCCGGCCGTCCGGGCCGAAGCCCCCGCCACCCCGGGAGCGCCCGCCGCCCTGCCGCGCCCGATCGCGCCGCGGGGCCCGCTGCTCGCCGACGAGCAGGGCGTGGTGCGGCTGTTCGAGGCCGCCTCCCCCGCGGTGGCCGCCATCACCACCGAGGGCGTGGCCCGCCGCGGCCTCTTCATGGCCCAGGTGCAGCAGGGGTCGGGCAGCGGCTTCGTCTGGGACGATCGCGGGCATGTGGTCACCAACCACCACGTGGTGGCTGGGGCGCAGAGGGTGCAGGTGCAGCTCGATGCCGGGCGCTCGTACGATGCGAAGGTGGTGGGTGTCGCGCCGAACTACGACCTGGCGGTGGTGAAGCTGGAGGCCATCCCTCCGGGGTTGAAGCCGATCGCGGTCGGCACCTCGCGGGATCTGCGCATCGGCCAGACCGTGTACGCCATCGGCAACCCGTTCGGCCTCTCGCGCACCCTCACGCGCGGCGTGGTGAGCGCGCTCGATCGCCAGCTGCCGACCTCCGACATTCGCGAGATCGCGGGCGTGATTCAGACCGATGCCGCGATCAATCCGGGCAATTCCGGCGGCCCCCTGCTGGATAGCGCAGGGCGCCTGATCGGCGTCACCACCGCCATCCGCTCGCCTTCGGGGGGCTCCACCGGCGTGGGCCTCGCGATTCCCGTGGACCTGGTGAACCGCATCGTGCCGCAGCTGATCGCCCGGGGGCGGGCGCCGGAGCCTGGCATCGGCATCATTCCCTTCCATCCGGACCAGGTCTCGCGCGCCGGGATCGTGGGCGTGGTGATCGCGCGCATCCAGCCCGGCTCTCCCGCCGCCGCCGCGGGGCTCAAGGCCTTCGACGCGCAGTCGGGCAACGTGGGCGACGTGATCGTGGCGGTGAACAACCGGGTGGTGGAATCGCTCCCGGCGTTCGGTGCGGAGCTGGATCGCGTGGGCCTGAACGAGCAGGCGGAGCTCACGGTGATCCGCGATGGCAAGGAGCGCCGGGTCAAGGTGAAGGTGGTCGACCTGGTGAAGTGAATCCCACCGGCGCGGGTGGGGCGCGGGGAGCTGCCGCGGCCTATGCTGGCCTTGAAGTGAAGGCAGTCCTCCTGGCGCCGGCCATCCTCGACGGCGTCGGTTTCCGCCCGGCCGGCCCTGAACGGCCGGGCTTATTTTTTTGCCTTCGCCGCCTCTTCCGTCATCTGCTTCATCCGCGCGCGCCATTCGGTCCAGTCCACGGGCCGGCCCTCGGCGAAGCGCTTCTGCAGGTTGGCGAGCACGTTGCCCCATGCGCGGTCGAAGTAGGTGAAGGTCTGGTCCCATTGGCCGCCGTCGCCCCAGCCGACGTGCGTGAGCGTGACCTGCGTTTGCCCGTCGACGGCGGGTTTCATGCGAACGATCACCACGGTGCGCTGCGCACGGGTCTCCGCCAGGTGCGGCGGCGCGTTCCAGGTGAAGGAGATCATGCGGTTCTCCTGCACGGCGAGCACCTTCATGTCGTCGGCGCCCTTCATCCCCGGCGGCGCGTAGGGATTGATGTAGACCTCGAAGGATCCACCGCTGCGCGCCTCGACCCTCGCCTCGGGCGCGAAGAAGGTGGCGATCCCCTCGGAGGTGCTCCAGGCCTGGAACACCTCTTCGGGCGTCGCCTTCACCAGCACCTCCTTCACGATCAGGCGCTCCTGGGCCGCGGCGGCGAGGGCCGTGCAGGCGAGGAGGACTGCAGCGAGGCGCTTCATGCGGGTTCCTTCTCGCGCTGCTTCTCGAGCGGCCAGTGCTCGCTCTTCGTCTTCTTCGGCAGGACGAACTCGAGCATGTCGAACATGCCGTACTTCATCCGCGTGCCCATCGGCGGGCGCCCGGTCTCGACGATGGACTTGAGGTTGGCGAGGATGGACATGCCGCCGCCGTCCATCTCCTTCGCGGTCTTCGTTCCCAGCGGCATGTCATCGACGGTGAGGGTAACCTCGATGCCCCCGGTGACGGCCCTGAGCTCATAGGTGACCTTGCACACCGGGTCGTCCATCATCGTGAAGCGGTGGGTGTGGGCGAAGCGCCGGGGCGGGTCGTACTCCAGCACGTCGCCGTCCACGATCACGTGGTCGCCGCTCACGGTGCGCATCTGCATCCGCCCGCCGGGCGCGAGGCCCGTGGTGTGCATGCGCGCGTTGAAGATCGCACCGAGCGGCCGGTCGGTCGCGGTGAGCTCGCTGAAGATCGCTTCCTGCGAGCCGTCGATGACGATGCGGAACACGGATTTGCCTGATTCAGCCACGGTGCCCTCCCTTTTTTCGTTGGATCGGAATCGGTGCGTTTTCCAGCCGGTATTTGAGGCGGGCGAGGGGCCCCGCCCAATAGGCGCTGAATTCGGTGGTCCAGCGGTCGTGGATCAGATGGATCGGCACCGGGTTGAACCAGAGGAGGCGCTCGCGCCCGACCTTCTCCGACACCAGCAGGTTGGCGGCTTCCAGAACGTCCAGGTGCTTCATCACCGCGACGCGGCCGATGTCGAAGAACTCGCAGACGCGGTTCACGTTGCACCCCGGCTCCTTCTTCAGCACGTCGAGGATGCGCCGGCGCGCCTCGCTCGCCAGGGCCCCGAACACCGCATCCATCTCGTCGCTTTTCATGTCACCATATGGTGACATGTCGGAGCGGCTTCGTCAACCCCTAGAATCGGGGCATGGAAACCCCTCTCGTGATCGGCCTCGTGGCCGGCTTCCTCACCACCTTCGCCTTCATCCCGCAGGTGTGGAAGATCTGGAAATCGAAGTCCGCCAGGGACATTTCGCTTCGCACCTACGTCGCTTTCAGCACCGGGGTGGCGCTGTGGCTCGTCTACGGTGTCATGAAGCAGGAGCCGCCGATCATCATCTGGAATGCGATCACGCTGGTGCTTTCCGTCGCGATCGTGGCGATGAAGCTGCGCTTCCGCTAGCCGCGCGGGGGGCAGGGGCGGCGGCCAGGCCGCGGAAGTACGCATCGACGAGCGGCTCCGCGTGCTTCTCCAGCGAGAAGCTCCTGGGATCGAGCACCCAGTTGGCGATGAGGCCCGAGACGAGCGACATGGCGCCGATGGCGGCCTCGCGCGGATCGAGGGTCTTCGGCAGGTGCCCCGCCTTCACGCAGGCGCGAAACGACGCCTCGATGGTGACGAGGCATTCCTTCTGGCTCGCGATATGCCGGTCCCGCACAGGCTTCGCATCTCCCACGTATTCGCACTTGTGGTACGCGATCTCCATCACGCGCTGGGTGCGCTTGTCGCGCGCGGTGCGCATGAGCACCTCCACCGCCGAGCGGCGCAGGACCTCCAGCGGATCCGGCTCGTCTTCATCGAGGCTGCGGCAGCCGACCATCTCCTCGGCGGGCATCATCACCGACTGCATCATCGCGTCGAAGATCTCGGCCTTGTCCTTGAAGTGCCAGTAGATGGCGCCGCGCGTCACGTCGGCCGCGGCGGCGATCTCCTCGAGCGAAGCGTGGGCCACGCCCTTGTCGTAGAAGACCTGCTCCGCCGCATCGAGGATGCGGGTGCGTGTTTCCTGCGCTTCTTCCTTGGTGCGCCTGACCATCGCTTGCGTTTCTCTCCGGTAACAAACCGTCATTTGACATACATACGCGGTTGTATGTAAATTCTCGCCCATCCCCGGGCCGGTGTAAAGACCCCGAATGTCATGGGGATTCATATGCCCCGAACAAGAAAAGGAATGGCCATGACGATTTCGCCGCGCGCGCTGCGCGCCTCCTCCCCGTTCATCGTGGCGCTCGCCCTGTCCGGTTGCGGGCCCAAGGGTCCCGAGGGTCATGGCGGTCCGGGCGGCGGCATGCCCCCGGCGCTCGTTGCCGTGCAGGAGGTGAAGCCCCGCTCCATTCCGGTCGAGTTCGAATACCCGGCCCAGACCGCGGGCTCCCGCGAGGTGGAGGTGCGCGCCCGCGTTGCCGGCATCCTGCTCAAGCGCAATTTCGAGGAGGGTGCGGCGGTGCGCGCCGGCCAGTCGCTCTACACGCTCGACTCCGCCGCGTTCGAGGCGGCGGTGGCGCGCGCCGAGGCCGATGTCAGCACGGCCGAAGCGCGCCTCGCCCAGGCGAGCCGCAACACAAGGCGGACCGCACCCCTCTTCCAGGCGAAGGCCGCGTCGCAGAAGGACTACGACGACGCGATGTCGGCCGAGGACGTGGCCACCGCCGAAGTGAAGGCCGCCCGCGCGCGCCTGGCCGAGGCGCGCCTGAACCTGGGCTACACCCGCGTGGTGTCGCCGGCCTCGGGCGTCACCAGCCGGTCGCTCAAGAGCGAGGGCACGCTCGTCTCCGGCCCCGAAATGCTCCTCACCACGGTGAGCCAGCTCGATCCGATCTTCCTCAACTTCGGGCTTTCGGAGGCGGAGCAGTCGCGCCTCAAGCAGGACGCCGCGGCGGGCAAGCTGGTGGTCCCCAAGGACGGCCGCTTCGAGGTGCAGGTCAAGCTGGAGGATGGCCGCACGCTCACCCGCACCGGGCGGCTTGCCTTCACCGACGCGCGCGTCAACAACTCCACCGGCACGGCGGACGCGCGCGCCGAGATCGCCAACCCGGATGGGGCGCTGCGTCCCGGGCAGTTCGTGCGCGTGATCCTGAAGGGCGCCCAGCGGCCCGATGCGGTAAGCGTGCCACAGCGGGCGCTTCTCGAGGGCCCGCAAGGCAAGCAGGTCTACGTGCTCTCGCCCGACAGCAAGGCGATGCCGCGCCCGGTGACCGTGGGTGAGTGGACCGGGTCGGACTGGGTCATCACTTCAGGCCTCAAGGCCGGCGACAAGGTGATCGTCGATGGACTGGCGAAGATCTTCTTCCCCGGAGCGCCGGTGCAGGTGGGGGACCCGAACGCGCCACCACCGGGAGCGCCGGGCGCGCCCCCGAAGGGGGATGCGAAGGGCGATGCGAAGGGCGCTGCGCCCGCGAAGAAATAGATGCTCGAGGAATTGAGCGGCGACTTGTCGTCCGCTCCAACGATCGCCCCGATGCCCAAGGATTGCCATGTTCTCTAAATTTTTCATCGACCGGCCCATCTTCGCGGTCGTCATCTCGATCTTCATCGCGCTGGCCGGCCTCGCCGCCATGCGCGTGCTGCCCATCGCGCAGTACCCGGAAATCGCGCCACCCGTGGTGCAGGTGCGCGCGATCTATCCCGGCGCCTCGGCCACCGTGCTGGAGCAGACCGTCGCCGCGCCGCTGGAGAATGCCATCAACGGCGTCGAGGACATGCTCTACATGAGCTCCACCTCGTCCTCCGAAGGGGTGGTGAGCATCCAGGTCACGTTCAACATCGGCGTGGACGTGGACAAGGCCGCACTCAACGTGAACAACCGCGTGAAGCAGGTGGAGCCGCGCCTGCCGCTGGAGGCGCGCCGCCAGGGTGTCGCGGTGGAGAAGGGGTCGCAGTCCTTCCTGCAGGTGATCGCGGTGTACTCGCCCGATGGCAGCCGCGACGACCTCTTCACCTCGAACTACACCACGCTGAACGTGCTCGACCAGATCAAGCGCGTGCCGGGCACCACCAACGTGCAGATCTTCGGCGCCAAGGACTACGCCATGCGCATCTGGCTGCGGCCCGATCGCCTGGCGCAGTTGAAGCTCTCGCCGGGCGACATCGCGCGCGCCATCAACGAGCAGAATGCCCAGTTCGCCGCCGGCAAGGTGGGGGAGCCGCCTACCGGCGGCGGGCAGGAGCTGGTCTACACCGTCACCACGCGCGGGAGGCTCTCGGAGCCGAAGGAGTTCGAGAACATCATCCTGCGCTCCAACCCCGACGGCTCGCGGCTGCGCCTGGGCGACGTGGCGCGGGTGGAGCTCGCCTCGCGCGACTACGGGTTCATGGGCCGGGTCAACAACAAGTCGGCGACCCTGATCGGCGTCTTCCTGCAGCCCAGCGCCAACGCGCTCGACGTGGCCAAGGCGGTGAATGCCACGATGAAGCGCCTCGAGGCGCGTTTCCCCTCGGGCCTCAAGCAGGAGGCGGTGTACGACACCACGCGCTTCGTCGAGGTCTCGATCCGCGAGGTGGTGATCACGCTCGCCGAGGCGATGGCGCTCGTGTTCCTGGTGGTGTTCCTGTTCCTGCAGAACTGGCGCGCGACGCTGATCCCGTTCGCCGCGGTGCCGGTCTCGCTCTTGGGCACTTTTGCCGGGCTGCTGGCGCTGGGCTACTCGATCAACACGCTCACGCTCTTCGGCATGGTGCTCGCCATCGGGATCGTGGTGGACGATGCCATCGTGGTGCTGGAAAACGTCGAGCGCATCATGCACGAGGAGGCGCTGGAAGCCCGCGAGGCGGCGATCAAGGCGATGCGCGAGGTGACGAGCCCCATCATCGCCATCGTGCTGGTGCTGTGCGCGGTGTTCATCCCCATCGCGTTCCTTGGCGGCCTCACCGGCGAGCTCTATCGCCAGTTCGCGGTGACGATCTCCATCGCGGTCGTGCTCTCGGGCATCGTGGCGCTCACCCTCACTCCGGCGCTCGCCGTGATGATGTTGAAGCGCGAGCAGCGCCAGCCCGGCCGGTTCTTCCAGGCCTTCAACCGCGCCTTCGGGCGCATCACCGACCGCTACGAGAATGGTGTCGCCTGGATGGTGCGCCGCGGCGCGATCGCCGCGGTGCTGTTCCTGGTGATGGTCGCCGCCACCGTGTGGCTCTGGAAGATCACGCCCGGGGCGCTCGTGCCCGACGAGGACCAGGGCTTCTACATCGCGGTGGTGCTGCTGCCCGACGGTTCGTCGCTCGAGCGCACCGACGAGATGGTGCAGAAGGTCGTCGCCTCCGTGAAGGAGAACCCCAACATCGAGAACACCGTGGCCTTCACCGGCTTCGACTTCATCGGCGGGGGCACCTTCCGCAACAACGCGGCCACCATCTTCATCACGATGAAGCACTGGGATGACCGCAAGGTGTCGGCCCAGTCGCTGGTCGGCGAGTTCTTCGGCCGCACCGGCGGGTTCAAGGAAGGCCTGGCCATCGCGTTCAACGCGCCGCCCATCTTCGCCCTCGGCGCCACCGGCGGCTTCGAGATGCACCTGCAGAGCTCCGGCGAGGGCGGCGCCAAGCGCCTGGCCGAGGTGGCGCAGATGTTCCTCGGCCGCGCGATGCAGGAGCCCGGCATCGCCCAGGCGCAGATGTTCTGGCGCCCGAATGTGCCGCAGCTCTTCGTCGACGTGGACCGGGAGAAGGCCAAGTCGCTCGGCGTGCCGATCGACGAGGTGTTCAACGCGCTCGCAGCGACCCTGGGCACGTACTACGTGAACGACTTCAACAAATACGGTCGCACCTGGCAGGTGCTGATGTCGTCGGAGGCGCGCTACCGCAAGCGGCCCGAGGACGTGGGCAACATCTACGTGAGGAGCGAGCGCGGCGAGATGGTGCCGATCAAGTCGCTTGCCACGATCCAGTACACCAGCGGCCCGGATACGCTCGAGCGCTTCAACAACCTGCCGGCCGTCACCCTGCTGGGCTCGGGAGCGCCGGGTGTGAGCTCCGGCCAGGTGCTGGAGAAGATCGAGAAGGTGGCCAAGGAGGTCCTGCCCAACGACTTCAGCTTCGACTGGAGCGGAGCGTCCTACCAGGAGAAGCGCTCGGGCGGCACCTCGATCGTGGCGCTGGTCGCAGGCGCGTTGATGGCGTTCCTGATCCTCGCCGCGCAGTACGAGAAGTGGTCGCTGCCGCTGTCGGTGATGCTGGCGCTGCCCTTCGGCACGTTCGGGGCGCTCTCGGCCATCTGGCTCAACAACCACATTCTCACGCCGCTGCTGCACAAGGCGCCGCTCTCCAACGACGTGTACTTCCAGATCGGCCTGGTGACGCTGCTGGGCCTGGCCGCGAAGAACGCGATCCTGATCGTGGAGTACGCGGTGCTCAAGTCCCACGAGGGGTTGTCGCATTCGGCCGCGGCGCTCGAGGCGGCACGGCTGCGCTTCCGGCCGATCCTGATGACGTCGCTCGCATTCATCCTGGGGGTGGCACCACTCGCCTTCTCCTCCGGGGCGGGCGCGGGGGCACGCCACTCGGTCGGCACCGGCGTCATGGGCGGTATGCTGGCGGCTACGTTCCTCGCCATCTTCTTCGTGCCCTTCTTCTACAAGCTGATCATGGACCGCAAGCTCGGCGAGCCGCGCTCGAGCGAGGAGTTGAAGCGCGAGGCGGCCCACCACCGGGAGCTGCACCAGCACCCGGCCGGTGCCCATGGAGTGGTCCACAGCACCCCCCGTACCGAGGGTTCAAATGAATAAGCCCATCGCCGCGGCGCTCGCCATCGTGTTCATGGCCGGTTGCACCGTCGGTCCCAACTACGTTCGCCCGGAGGTGGAGCTGCCGAAGGATTACGGCGTCCCCCAGGTGGCGCTCGCCGCCGCCGACAAGTGGTGGACCCTGTTCCAGGACCCGGTGCTCGACAAGCTGGTGCAGGAGTCGCTCGCCGCCAACCACGACTTGAAGATCGCCGCCGAGCGCATCGAGCAGGCCCGCGCCCAGCTGGGCCTCGCCCGCGCCGACCAATGGCCCGACGCGGGCGTCGAGTACACCCGTTCCCGCAACCGCACCTCGGCCCTGGGGGGCACGCCGCTGCCCGAGGGCGTGCCGCTGGAAACCAACAGCAATCGCCTGGTGCTGCGCGCGACCTGGGAGATCGACTTCTGGGGCAAGTTCCGCCGTGCCACCGAGGCCGCCCGCGCCGAGCTCGCCGCCACCGAGGCCGGGCGCGAGGCGATCCGCAGCTCGCTGGTGGGCGAAACGCTGCGCGGATACTTCGCATTGCACGCCCTGGACCGCAGCCTCGAGTCGGTCACCCTCACGCGCCTGGGCCGCGGCAAGTCGCTCGAGCTGCAGAAGCTGCGCTTCGACGCGGGGGTGGTGTCGGAGCTGGAATACCGCCAGGTGGAGGCGGACCTGCGAAGCGCCGAGGCGCTGGTGCCCCTCATCCGCCAGCGGCGCGTCGCGCAGGAAGCGGCACTCGGCGTGCTGCTGGGACGCACTCCCCGTTCCCTGTTCGAGGCGACCGTGGCTCGCGGCGCCCCGGTCACGCCCTCGGTGGTCGAGGTTCCCGCGGGCGTGCCCTCGGACCTGCTGCTGAAGCGCCCCGACTTGCGCGAGGCGGAGCGGCGGCTTGCCGCGGCCAATGCGCGCATCGGCGTGGCGCGCGCGGCCTACTTTCCTTCGATCTCGCTCACCGGCTTCTTCGGCGGGGAGAGCCAGTCGCTGGGAGACCTCTTCAAGGGTCCGGCGCGCACCTGGAACCTGGCCGGGGGAGTGCTGCAACCGATCCTCACCGCCGGGCGCATCCAGAGCGACGTGGATCTCGCCGACTCACGCACGCGCGAGGCGGCGGAGAACTACCAGAAGGCCATCGCCAACGCATTCAGCGAGGTGCGCGTGGCGCTGGAGGCCCAGACCAACCGGCGCGAGTCGTTCATCGCGCAGGCGGGGCGCGAGCAGTCGCTCTCCAAGGCGGCCGAGCTTTCGCGGCTACGCTACGACAATGGGGCGGTGAGCCTCTTCGAGGTGCTGGAGACCGAGCGCCAGCTGCAGGCGGCGCGCCTCGAGGCGATCGACGCGGAGCGCGACCGGCGCAATGCGATCGTGGATCTTTACATCGCCTTGGGGGCTTGAGTACAGCCCAGCTCGCGCCGGGCGGGTGTGGAATCACGAGAGGCACGCTGCCGCGTGGGCAAGAGAGGACGCAGAGGGCGCAGAGGAAAGCTAAAAGCAAAAGAGTGGAGCAGCGTGATGCGGAGGTCGAGGCACGCGCGGGCTTTGGCCGCAGAGGCTTCAGAGGACGCTAGAAAAGGTTTTGAGCGGCAACGTGGAAACTTCGGCGGCTTGGGATTTTTTTGACGGTTTTCAACTAACTGCCATTGCGACGACGTCAGCCGCCACCGTGGTTTGACGGCTTGGGTTTGACGGTTTTCAACTGGCTGCCATTGCCACCATGTCAGCCGCCGTTGCCGCCGCCACCCCATTCATTTCTGGTGTCCTCCGAAGCCTCTGCGGCCAAAGCTCGCAGGTGGCACGACCTCCGCATCACGACGCTCGACACTTTGGCTTTTGCTTTGGACTTTGCATTCCTCTGTGCGCCTCTGTGTCCTCTCTTGCCCACGCGGCAGCGTGCCTCTCGTGATTCCCCACCCACTCGGCGCGAGCCGAGCCTAACTGCCGATGACTCACGCCCGCTCCTTCCACAGTCGCAGCACTTCCGCCTCGCGCTCCGGCGGCAGCCCGGCCTTCCAGGCGTGATCCGCGGGCCGCGAGCTCGCCCACTCGAGTGTTGCCTGCAGCGTGACATCCAGCGGGCGAAAGCGCAGTCCCGCGGCGAGCGCCCGCGCGATGTTCGTGCCCATCAGGCCGTGCATCGAGGGATCGGACTCGGGAATCCAAAGCGGCATCTCCTTCCACGGCACCACGCCGTTGGCGACGAGGAAGGCGTCATCCACCCACTCGATCGCGGCGTCGCTCTCGGCCACCACGCGGCTCGTGGCGAGGAGGTGCTCCATCGGCAGGGGGTGCTCGGGTCCGGTCGCGTTGAAGGTGCCGGTGGCGCCGCGCTCCAGCATCGCGACGATCCACTCGGCGAGGTCGCGCACGTCGATGAACTGCACCGGTCGCGCGGGCCGCCCCGGCGCCAGCACCGTGCCGCCGGCAGCCATTCGAGCCGGCCACCAGGTGAAGCGGTCGGTCGGGTCGTGGGGGCCGACGATGAGGCCCGGGCGGACGACCAATGCATGCCCGCCGAAGCCCTTCATCACCACCGTCTCGCAGGCGGCCTTGAGCGGCCCGTAGATGGGCGGCGTCATCGCCTCGGGCAGGGGGTCGGGTGCGGCGGCGAGCGGCGAGTCCTCGTCGTTGCCGTCGGCGGGAAACTCGGCGTAGGCGGAGATCGACGAGATGAAGCAGTAGGTGGCCACGCGGCCCGAAAGCGCCGCGACCGATTTCGCCACCGCCTGCGGCAGGTAGGCGCTGGTGTCGATCGCCGCGTCCCATTCGTGGCCGTCGAGCGCCGCGGCGAGTGCCGCCGCATCGTTGCGGTCGGCGTGGAGCATATTCACCCGCGGGTCGGGCGGGGCGGTCACGCCGCGATTCACGTGGTGCACCTGGTGCCCGCCGGCGAGTGCGGCATCGGTGAGGGCGCGGCCCAGGAAAATGGTGCCGCCGAGGATCAGGAGACGCATGTCGCGGGAGCTTCCATTGGGTTCATCGAAGGCGACATCATAGAATGCGGCGATGGAGCCAACCTCGGAACGCTGGGACATCTTCTGCCGCGTGGTCGACAACTACGGCGACGTGGCGGTCTCGTGGCGCCTCGCCCGCAGCATGGCGCGCGAGCAGCGCAAGGCGACGCGCCTGTGGCTGGACGACCTCACCGTGCTCGCCAAGCTGCGCCCCGAGATCGACGCCACGCTCGAAGTGCAATCGCTCGAGGGCGTCGAGGTGGCGCGCATCCGCGTGGACTTCACCCCTGCAGACGTGGCCGACGTGGTGGTGGAGACCTTCGGCTGCGACCCGCCCGAGGGTTACGTGGCGGCGATGGCGCAGCGTGATCCCAAGCCGCGCTGGATCAACCTTGAATACCTGAGCGCCGAGGAGTGGGTCGAAGGAAGCCATGGGCTGCCCTCGCCGAACCCGCGCCTGCCGCTCACCAAGCACTATTTCTTCCCCGGCTTCACCGTGAAGACCGGCGGCCTGCTGCGGGAAGAGAGCCTGCTGCGCCGCCGCGACGAGTTCCAGGCCGACGCCGGCGCCCAGGCGGCGTTTTGGAGATCCGTGGTGGGACGCGCGCCCGCGGTCGGGGCCCTGAAGGTGAGCCTGTTCGGTTATGCCGGCGCGCCCTACGAGAGCCTCGCCCGCGCCGTCGCCGCCCACTCGGGGCCCGTGTGGCTGCTGCTGCCCGAAGGCGTGGGGGGCGGGGCGCTGGAGGCCTGGGAATCGCGCCAGAGCTCGCGGCGCAACGGCAAGGATGGCGGCGCGCGGCGCGAGATCGAGGTGCTGCGCGTGCCGTTCCTGCACCAGGATCGCTACGACCAGCTGCTGTGGGCCTGCGACATGAACTTCGTGCGCGGCGAGGATTCGTTCATCCGTGCGCAGTGGGCGGGGCGGCCATTCGCATGGAACATCTACCCCACCGGCGACAACGCCCACTGGGTGAAGCTCGCGGCCTTCCTCGCGCGCTATACGGCGGGCCTGGACCGGGCCCACGCCGCGGCGGTGGTGGCGCTGTGGGAGTCCTGGAACCGGAGCGGGGCCCCGGGTGACGAGGCGCGCCCGGCGGTGCATGAGGCCTGGCCCGCTTTCGACGCCCGCCGGAGCACCCTGGAAGCCCATGCGCGGGCCTGGTCGGCGAGCCTCGCCGAGGGGCCGGAGCTCGCTGCATCGCTGGCGGATTTCGTCGATAACGTGCTATGATTTAAGGCTTATTTTCGCCGCCCGGGCCAGAAATTCCGGCCGGCAGCCTCCCGGGGCGGGTCCCCTGGAGGCT